>NZ_JAVDUC010000031.1:0-19390 GCF_031456125.1 Sphingomonas sp. BE138 | reverse complement strand
AGATCCAGATGCGTGTAGCTGCCCATGCGCAACCCTCCGCCGGGTGGAACCCTCACTTAAGCTAGGTTTTCGCACTTCGATCTAGAATGCACCGTTGTAGTAGATGCAGCGCTGATAATCGTCGCACGCATTGCCGAGAATCTGGGTCAGCTTGCGCTTGCCGCCCGGCTCACTCTCATGGATCCACTCGCACGCCTCGCGCAGCTCGCGCACCGAATAATAAGCGTCCTCCGGCTCGACCCCGATCGAGGCCGCGGCGATCGCGCGGCGGGTGTCGCGCACATCCGGGTTGAGCGATGCCTCACGCAAGGTCAGGTCAAGGTCGATCGGTCCGGTGAAATCCTGAAGTTTCATGGCAAATCCTCCGATGTCTCGAACGTACCGTGAACATCTTGGACCATGCAAGGACTTGCTGTAGTATCGCACCATGTGGCTGGTTCCGCGCGACACCCGGGGACTTGCGTCGCGCTCGCCCGTTCCGGGTGTTGTCCGCGACGCGCTGGTGCGCTGGTATACCGGGGAAGGTGAGGACAGCGATCACCGCGCCTCGGTCATCATGGTGGTCAAGGCGCGCGACCATCACCAGTGGATCGCCTGCGACTGCCTGGGGGAGGGGGTCGACCCACCGCTGCTTTCACCTGCCTACCTCTCGGAGGCCGAGACCTATTACCTGCGCCGCCTGACCAGCATCCGCCAGCGCCGCCCCGAACACGACCTCGACTGCCCGTTCTTCCGCGAACAGGCGCCGCCCCGCATTCGCGAGAAGGCGACCGCGACCCCGCGCACGATCAACGAACCCGACGGACTGTTCTCCGCGCACCGCCTCGCGCCGGAAAAGCTGGCGCAACTGCCCGACGACGACGAGCCCGATGACCGCACCCGCGGCGTCGCCATTCCGCGCCTCGCCCGTCTCCTCTGGCTCTTGATGGAGCAGGCCCGCGTCAACGTCGTCGAGCCGCTGGAGGTCGGCGAGCCGCGCACCTCCTCGATGGCGAACGAGTTCGCGGCGATGCGCGCCGCGGCCGAGCGGATCGAGATCGCACCCGGCATCAGGCTGGCGCGGCATCTTTACACCCATATCGACCCCTACGACCGGGGCATCGTCTTTGCACGGCTGCGCGAGGCCGCGAAGCGCTGGCCGACGGGTCACGCCCCGCAGGCGTTCCTGCTGCTCTATGCCCTCGACATATCGGGAACGACGGTGACGCTCGCAGGCGGCCGCGAGCTCGTCGTCAGGAACCGCATCCGCCACATCGGCGTCCATCAGCGCAAGCTCGGGCCACCCTACCTGGTGCTTGCCGTCGTCGGCGAGCATAACCCGCGCGAGGGCTATGCGGCGCTTCGCGCCTATGCCCAGCCGGTCGCGCGTCCCGCCAACTTCATCGCGGTCCATAACCGCGCCGAGCGCGACACGATCACGGGGCTGCTCGATCTGCAGTACCGCCTGCGCCGGCGCGGCATCGGCATCGGGTTCAAGCGGCTCCTGTTCGACATCGTGACGAGCGCCGGCGAGGTACGGCCGGACCTCGTCCTCGACCTGCGTGACTTCACCACCGGCGAAGTCATGGAAGCCTCGCTTCAGATCGTCACCGGCGACGACGCCGATGCGCTCGGCCTCAAGCTGCGCCAGGTCGAGACGCTCCGGCAACTCGCGCCCGTCGTCACCATCCACGAAGAGGATCTCGAAGGCGATGCTCTGGAAGTGGCTATCCTCGATCAACTTCACATCGACTGACCCCGGCCAGCGAAGCTACATGGGGTTCCCCGACCCACAGGCAGGAGAATCATCGATATGCGCAGGATCGTCGCGGCCGCTGCCGCCCTTACCCTCATCTCCGGCGTTCCGGCACTGGCCGCGCCGTGCAAGGATGCCAAGGGTCGCTTCGTCAAATGCCCCGAGAAGCCCGCCAAGCCCGCCCGCTGCAAGGACGCCAGGGGCAAGTTCGCCAAATGCGGCACTGCCGGCGCGAAACCCGCCTAATCGACGGTCCTTTCGAATAAACCGGCGACCCGAAAGGTCGCCGGTTCAACAGGCTCGGCTCAAGCCCGCTTCGCTACGATCTGCTACCTGCCCACCCTGAGCGGTTCAGGCTGCTTTCCCTCCGGCAGCGTCTCGCGCAAATGTTCGCGCACCACCGCGGCCGAGAACGGTTTCGAGATGAAGGTCGCCTTGTCCGGCATGTTACCCGGCTCCGGCACGATCCGCCCGCTGGCGATCACGATCTCGATCCAGGGCCACTCCTTCGCGACATGACGCGCGAGCGCGAAACCATCGATACTCCCCGGCATCTCGACATCCGAGAACAGCAACGTCACGCCATCCGCCTGACCGGCAAGCAATCGCAGTGCGGCGTCGCCGTCATCCGCCTCATGGCAGCGAAAACCCGCATCTTCGAGAATGGCGCTGACATCCATGAGGATGATCGGATCATCGTCGACCACAAGTGCAAAGGGTTTTGTCGAACAGTCCATCTGCCACTAACATTCCAAAGACCCGGATCGTCCCCACCGGCATGGAAGAAAAGGGGGAGGGGGTGCGTCGATCCATCTTGGGGAGACGACAGATGACCTGCTTCCAGCCCAGCCCGCAGCCCGTCGAGACGATCTGGGGCGCGCCCGACCGCACCGAGCAGGTGTTGCCCGGCATCTGGCGCGTCTCGACGCCGAGCCATGGCGGCTACCTCCTGTCCGACGAGCGCCAAGCCGCGATGCCCGCCGCACTGCGCCGCGACGACGGCATCTACGAGGAGGACGTCGACTGGTGCCTCGTCCTCTTCGGCTTCGCATCGGAGTTCCGCCGTTTGCCGGTTCCTGGCATCACGCTGCAGGTCGAGAACGCGCGCCGCTCGGTACGCTGCTGGCATCCCGATCGCTGGACCGCACTGACCGGCGAAGAGGTTTCCATCCATGACAGTCATGTGGTCCGCCGGCGCGCCGCCTATCAGGCGATCATCGGCCAGTATGAGAGCGTCGCCGCTTCGGGATCGTGGGCGGACTGGGTGCCGGACGGCAAGGTCGGCGTCACCTTCCGCATGGTGACGGGCGTCGACGCGCTCGGCTTCGCGCGCCACACCGGCGAGCCGATCCACGGCCTTGTCGACGACGAACGCTACGCCCGGCGCCGCAGCCCCGAGACCTTCGACAGCCTCGGCGCGATGCGCGTCGAGAGCAATGCCCCGATCACCAAGCAGGTCGCCGCGCTGACCTGACAGGCTCAGCGTTCGACATCGGCGGTCAGCCGGCGCCGAAACGAATGACCCGGCGTCGCCCCGCGCGTGAGCCGGCACAGCACGCCGCCTGCCATCCCCGGCAGCAGCGTCTCCAGCGCAGCGATCTCCTCTGCCGTACGCACGTCGATCGTAAGCCGCAGCCGGTCGGTGAAGACGAACGCGACCGTCGCATCACGCGGGCAGATTCCGATCACGAGATCGCGCAGCGCCGCCAACTCGTCGTTGATCGGCGTCTGCCGCTCCACCGGAACAAGGCTCGCCACCGTTGCCGGCTGCGCCGTGGCGCCTCCGGTCGTCGTCCCCGGCATGGGTACCGTCATCGTGTCCCCCCGATCCCGCCGGCCGAACAGTCATCGGCCCACGGGCACTATTCCTCAAATCGAAAGGTCACGCCATGAGCGTTTATCTGCACCTATTTCACGGCCGTACCACGGCAACCCAGGACATGGACAGCTGGGGCAGTGAAGGGCCGACGATCGGACCGCTGACCTATGTTCATACGACCTACGGGACCGAGGTGAAAATCCGGGGCAGCCGCGAGGTGCTGGAAAACTTCTTCCCCCATACGGAAATCCATTTCCACGACGGCTACGGCGAACTCGCCATCCAGCTCGACGGAGACTGCCTGCCTTACGCCGGCAAGGTCTATGGCGACTGGAGCGTCTGCACCGCGGATGCGCTTCGCACGCGCGGCTCGCCGGACCGCAAACCCGTCTGCGACATCTGCGGCAGCGACGACCTGGTGAAGGATGCCGCCGCGGTGTGGGACCGCGAGGCACAGGACTGGTCGCTTTCATCAACCTACGATTCCACCACCTGCCAGACCTGCCTTCGCGAGGGCGACGACATGGAACGCTGGGTCGATGCCGGCCAGCCGGTGCCCACACGCCCGATCGACGCCGTACCCGCCGGCGACGCCGCCTGACGCTCCCCTTTCCACGCAAAGGATCATAGACATGACCTGCGTCACTCCGATCCGCCTGCCCGATGCCGCGGACAATCGCGTACCGCTCGGCCGCCACTCGACGGGCGCGCTCAGCCTCGACCTCGATCGCCTGCTTGCCGGACGGCTGCTGATCCAGGGCAGCTCGGGCGCCGGCAAGAGCCGCACCCTGCGCCGGATCATCGAGGAGGCGTTCGACTATACCACCATCGCGATCGTCGATCCCGAGGGCGAGTTCGACAACCTTGCCCGCCATATCGGCGCGACCACCCTTCGCGCCGTCGACCTCTCCGCCGAAGGCCTGACCGCCGCTGCCGCGCGCAGCCGTCATCACCGGCTGTCGATCCACATCGACCTGACCGACCTCGACCCCGATCAGCGGATCATCAAGGCTGCTGCCTTCTTCGCCGGGCTGGTCGGAGCGCCGCGCGAGGATTGGGCGCATACCGTCCTTGTCTGCATCGACGAGGGTCACCTCCTGGCGCCGCATGTCGCCGGCTCGGCACGCGATGCCGAAGCACGCCGGCTCGGGGTCGCGACGCTCACCGACCTGTGCGCCCGAGGCCGCAAACGCGGGCTTGCCCCCGTGATCGCCACCCAGCGCCTCGCCAAGCTGTCGACGTCCGTCGTCTCCGAGCTCCAGAACTTCCTCGTCGGACTGAACGTATTCGACCGCGACATCTCCCGCGCTGCCGACCTGCTCGGCTTCTCGAACCGCGAAGCCGACCGCCTGCGTGCGCTGGCCCCTGGCGACTTCTTCGCCATGGGACCCGCGCTCTCGCCCACACCTGTCCTCGCCCATGTCGATCCCACCATCACCGACCATGTCGGCAAGACCCCCGACCTGCGTTCAGCCGCATCGGTCGAGGCCGGGGAGGCCGCGAGGCTGCTCGACCTGGCAGGTCTTGCCGAGGTCGCCGATCATGGCCCCGCCATCGCGCTCAAAGGCACCCGCGCGCTCGATGCGTTCCTCCTCGATCCGGCAGCGACCGACGCGGCCGCGATCATGGACGCATTGAAGCGTATCTCGCCCAACGCCAGCACGTCCGCCGACCTTGCGCGCCACCTGTCAATCGACACCGAGCGGACCGACAGGGCGCTCAACCTTCTCTCCGCGATCGCCGCGGTCGACACGATGCCGAAGGGCGGGGACCGGATCGCACGACTGCATGCCCGCCTGCGCGCGCGGCTGAGCGACGTCGCCGTGGTGACGTTATGACCGACCTAGTGCCCGATATCGTCGAGCTCGTCGCCTGCCCGTCCCGGCCGGATCGGCGCGGTCGATTGCAGGAGATGCCGTTCCGGCACGATGCCTGGACGCCGCACGAGATCGCCACGCTGGAGACGATGTTCCGCGCCGACATGGCCCTCGACGAAATCGTCGCCGCGATCGGCCGGGGTCATGCCGGCGTGCGCGACAAGATCGCGACACTGGGACTGCGCCGGCACTCGCAGCGCCCCTGGTCAGCCGACGAGGACGCCTGGATCTCGCGCGAATACGGCACGCGGCCGACCGCCGACCTTGCCGGCGATCTCGGGCGATCCTGCTGCGCGGTCTATGCCCGTGCGGGCCTGCTCGACCTCACCGAGGGAAACCCTCCAAAATGGAGCGATTGGGAAGATGCCCAGCTTCGCGCCGGATACGAGCGCGCCATCCCGATCGCACAGATCGCGACGCTGATCGGGAGAACGCTGTCCGGGACCGCGACCCGCGCCAACACGCTTGGCCTGCGTCACCCCAACAAGCCGGCCGACTGGAGCGAGGCCGAGGCGAGGCGCGCGCTGACGCTGGCGAGCGAGGGGCACCGCTACCTCGCCGTCATCGAGATGCTCGTCGCCGAAGGCTTTCCCCGCCGGACCAAGGCAGGCTTCGCACCGCGCCTGCGCAAGCTCGGCTATGGCCGGGGGTGGGGACGACCATGGACGCCCGAGGAGGACGCACTGCTGACCCGCGTCTACCGGGAGGGCACGAGCCGGACACCGCTGATCGAGCGGCTTGGACGCACCAGCTCCTCGATCAACTGGCGGGTGGAACACCTCGCGCTGCGCGGCACCCATGCCAATCGCGACGGCTTTCGGGGGGGACCAGTCTGGACCGACGCCGACATCGCCACGCTGCGCGAGCATTACGGCAAGGTGCCGATGGATGAGCTGGCCGCCCGCATGGGCCGCACCAAGGCATCGCTGTTCACCCGCGCGAACCTGCTGGGGCTCGTTCATGGCTACCACCGAGCCTGGACCGACGACGAACGTCGCGCCCTCATACTGGCGCACGCGAACGGCATCGCGTTGCCCGACCTCGCTGCGGCGCTCGGTCGGAAATACCCGGCCGTCCACAAATATGCGGGCAAGCTGGGATACGCGTTCGAGCGGCGCCCCCGCGCAGGCCGGATGCCGACGCTTACGGACATCCTCGCGCTGCGAACGGCTGATGGCGACTGACACGATCCAGGTCCGAAGGAGAGGGGGTGGAGGCGGACGGGCGTGAAAGGCACGCCAGTCACGAGGAAGCTTCCATGATCCCCGCCACCATCGCGACCGCCGTCGCTCCCGAGACCATCGCCAAGGTCACCCGGCTGTTCAACAACACCGCGTTCGACGTGATCTGCGAACTCTTCCAGAATGCACGTCGCGCAGGAGCGCTCGCCGTCGCCGTCACCCTCGTGACGACCGCCGATGCCAGCTATCTCACCATCACCGACGACGGTCATGGCATCGTCGATCCCGCCTCGATCGTGACGCTCGGCCGATCGGGCTGGTCGGACGAGACCCGCCGGGCCGAAGATCCCGCCGGCATGGGGGTGTTCAGCCTTGCCGGGCAGGACGTCATCATCCGGTCCTGGTCAAAAGTCGACCGGCAGGGCTGGCTCGCGCACATCCCCGCGTCGGCCTGGGAGACCAGCCGTCCGATCGCGATCTCGACCGACCCGATCGATCGCGGCACGTCGATCACCGTCCGTGTGCCGCAACAGTGGCTCAAGAACCTCGCGGCCGACATCGAGCGCGCCGCGAAACATTATCCGGTGCCCGTGACACTCGACGGCGAGCCGCTGCCTTCCGAGGACTGGCTCAAGGACGCCGATCATGTCGAGACGTGGAACGGCACCCGCATCGGCATCTTCCACAGGCACCCGTCGCACTACTCCTCGCGCGACCACCGCCTGAACTTCCACGGCGTGACGCTGCCGTGCGACCTGCCGCATGTGCAGGAGGTCGATCGCGGCGGTCACTGGATCGCGCGCGTCGACATCTTCGATGCCCCGCAGATCCATCTAGTGCTCCCCGCCCGCAAGGAGGTGGTCGAGAACGACGCCGTTGCCGACCTGCGCTCCGCGGTGAAGACCGCGATCTACCGCGCGATCGAGGCGAAAGGCTCGCACCGGCTGTCGCATCACGACTGGACCGAGGCCGCGGCTCTCGGGGTCACGCTGCCGCAGGCGGAGCCCTATCTGTTCGGGTGGCACGCTCCGGCCGCCGACTATAGCCGCAACTACGAGAGCGGCACGCGCATCGGTGATCCGTCGATGGTGCTGGTGCCCGACTTCGAGGCCCTGGTCGCGATCCCCGCCGAGGCCGCGATTGCCAAACGCAATCCGTTCGGCGGACCGCTGGTTGAGGCACAGGACGCGTTCAGGGGCTATGCCTGGTACGACGTGCTGGCGCGTGTCGAGGACCTCCGTTTCCGCATCCAGCAGGCAGGCCGCGTCTTCATCGTGTCGGACAGCCGTGAAGCCCCGACCGAGGTCACCGATGGCTGGGTAGACGAGATCGAACTGCTCGCCACGATCGCCCATGCCGGCGCGTACGTCGACGTGGCGTGCGAGGCCGATGTGGCCTTCGCGCCCGACCAGTTCTCCTGCAACTCGGTCGACGGGACCAGCATCTTCGTGCGGCGTAACAGCGGGGTCGGCTCGGGCACCGTCACCGACCTGCTGGAAAGCGCCATCTTCTACGCGAGCGACGACAGCGATGCCGACAGCTACGACACCCAGCAGGAGCGTTTCCAGTCCGAGGCCGCAGAGCGGGTCATCAGCCTGCTCGAAGGCGACGATGCCGCGCTGGAGAACCGCATACGCGAGCATCTCGGCGGACATTATTTCCTGATCCCCGCCGACCGGACCGTGACCGTGATCGCGAACCGTGACCGGCTCGAGGTGATGATCGCGCCGCGCGAGGTTCCGGCTCCCGCGCCCGAGGCCGCGTGACATGGCCCGCCACAACCATCTCTATGCGCTCGCCTTCACCGTCGTCTCGAACGAGCCCGATGGCGGCGACGTCGATCCGGAGATGTTGCGCGCCGCGCTGCTCGCCCGGATCGCGCTGCTCGACCGGGAAGGCGGCTGGATCGAGGCGACCGGCGCGCCGTACGACAGCTATGCCGAACCGGACGACCGGCGATGATTGCGCTCCCGCCCGCATCGCCGGTCATCGTCCCGCCCCCGCCGGTCGTGCTCGCCTACGGCATCGGCGTCGACAGCACCGCCCTCCTGATCGAACTGCACGCACGCGGGCAAACGCCCGACCTCGTGCTCACCGCCGATACCCGCAACGAGAAACCGGAGACCTACGCCTATCTCGACGTGATCGGGCCGTGGATGCGCGACCGGGGCATCCACCACGAGATCGTCTCGTACACGCCCAAGCGGTTCAAACATTGGCCGCCCTATTACGGCATCCTGGAGATGTGCCTGACGAACGCGACCCTGCCGAGCAAATCGCTCGGCGGTTCTTCGTGCAGCCTCAAATACAAGAAAGCGCCACAGGACGCCTTCCTCCGAACGTGGCAGCCCGCAGTCGACGCGTGGGGCAGGGGCCAGCGCGTCACCCGCCTGATCGGCTATGACGCAGGGCCGCGCGACACCGCGCGCGCGAACCACGCGCTGTCGATCGACGATCCGCTCTACGCCTGCGAATACCCCTTGCGAGACTGGCGCTGGGACCGGCCCGACTGCGTCGCCCGGATCGAGGCCGAGGGACTTCCGGTGCCGAAAAAGTCGGCCTGCTGGCTGTGCATCGCCAACCAGCCGTCGGAGATCCGCGACCTGCCGGCCTGGTGTCTCCGGCTGATCGTCCTGGTCGAGGCGCGCGCCGCCCCGCGCCTTCACACGGTCGAGGGACTCTGGCGCCGGTCGACCCGAGCCCGGCCGGGCTCGATGACGGCCTTCATCCGTACCGAGCGGCTTCTGCCTTCGACCGAGATCAACCGCATCGTGCGCGACGCGCCGACCGACCTGATCCGCTTCCAGGATGTCGCGGCCGCGATCCCGCTGGGGGAGCGACCGACCATGACCGACTGGCTCGACCGCTTCCACCTGGCCTTCGGCGAACGAGGCCGCGGCAGCGGACCCGCGCTCGCCGCCTGAACGAGCGAGCTACTGATCCACATCAATCCGGAGTATCGACCATGATCGAGACCGAAGTCGTCGCTCGCGACAGCACCATCGGCCGCCTCAACGATCGCTGCCGCCAAGGGCTCGACCGCACCGCCCGCATCGTCGTCACCAGCACCTGCCTGGCGTCGTTGTCGGACGACACGACCGGCTCGCGGGTTCTTGCCCACGCGCAGCTCCTGCGCGGACTGCGCCAGTGCGACTTCGATCCACGCGATGCCGAACGCAGCCGTGGCCGCTTCACCGTTCAGGGGGTCGAGGTGCATTTCACGATCGACTATTACGACACGACGCTGGAATGGGGGTCAGAGGACCCCGCCGATGCAAGCGTCACCACCCGCGTGCTCACGCTCATGCTGCGCGAGGATCTGTAGCAGCCATGGCGATCGAGATCGTCCTCGGGCTTCCGCACCTTGCCGCCGGCGCACTGCTCGCAACCGCACGGCGCCTGAAAGCGCCCGTGCTGATCTCCGCCAACTGCCTGTCACGCTGGCGCAAGGCCGATGGCTGGCGGGAATGGGCCGGGTGGCGCACGGGCGGACTCGCCAATGCCCACGGCCTCGCCAGCCTCGACCTCGACAGCGCCGGCTACACCCTGATGGCGAAGTATCACGGTTTCCCATGGTCCATCGCCGACTACATGGCACTTGCGGCGTCATGGCCATTTCGCCGCTTCGCCGCGGCCGATTATTGCTGCGAGGCCGAAATCGCACGCGATCGCGAGGAGGTGCTCGACCGCATAGCGCGTACGGTCGCAACCAACCGGGAATGTTTCGTACGCGCGGACGACTTGGGAATCCGAGACCGGCTGATGCCCGTGCTGCAGGGACGGACGCCCGACGACTACGAACGGTGCCTCGACGCCGTAGCGAGCATGATCCTCCCCGGCACCGTCGTCGGTATCGGCAGCATGTGTCGCCGCGCGATTTCCGGCCCCGATGGACTGGTCGCCGTTGCGGAACGTATCTCCCGGATCATGCCGCCAGCCGCAAGCGCGCATTGCTTCGGAGTGAAGGGCGACGCGCTCCCCTACCTTGCGCCTTATTCGCGCTGGATCACCTCGATCGACAGTCAGGCGTTCGGCATCGCTGCCCGACAGGATGCCCGTCGACGCCGTGTTGCCAAAACCGACCAACTGGTCGCCCGCCACATGGAGCGTTGGTATCATCGCCAGTGCGGCCGTGCGGCTGCGGCACCGCGAACCCTGACGTGTGTCGAAACGTGCGCACCGCCTTCACCGCCGAGCGACGATCCCTGGGAACAGGCCATCGCAGCCGCTCGCGCCGAACTTCGCGACCTGATCGAGACCGGCGCGCTCGACCATGATGAGATAACCGCCGGTTGGATCGAGGCATGCGCCGCGGACATCTACCACGCCCACGCCGCTTGACGAGGTTCGCCGATGAACACCGATCGTTCCCAGCGCTGGCGCGACCGACGCAGCCGCTTCGTCACAAACGACACCGTGATCGATCCCAACCGCTATTCGGTCGATCTTCTCGACCACCCTACTGCCCGTGCCTTCATCGCCGACCATCATTACCTGCCACGCTATCCTGCCGCGCAGATCGCCGTCGGGCTGTTCGGTCCCGGTGCTGGCGGCACAGCCTCGCTCGACGGCATCATCGTATTCGGCGTACCCGCGACCGGCGCGGTCATTACGCGTCATACCGGCTTCACCGACCCCGCCCACGGCTGCGTTCTTCAACGCCTCCTCTGCCTCCCGACTGTCGCGGCCAACGGCGAGAGCTTCTTCGCCGCTCGCGCCTTTCGGCTGTTGCGCGCGGCTCGGCCGTCGATCGAGGCCGTGGTCAGCTTCTCCGACCCGCAATTCGGCCATTGCGGGTGCGTCTATGCCGCCCTCTCGGGCGCCTATCGCGGCACGACGAGGCCGCGGACGGTGCTGCGCATCGCCGGCGAGACGATCTCGGACCGGACCTTGTCCAAGATCCGCAATCTTGAAACCGGCCATGCCGGTGCGATCGACCAGCTGGTCCGGCTCGGCGTGCCTCGCCCCGATCGATCCGAGCACCCCCGCGACTGGCTCGCCCGCTGCCGGCATGACCGGATCCTGATACCCGCCCGGCAAGCCGGTCTCTTCACCTATTGCTTCGAGCTCACGCCGCGAGCGCGCAAACACGCCGCCACCCTCCCGCGATTGCCATATCCGCGGCGTAGTGATGTGCTGCGCGCGACCATGACTGCAGTTGACGGAGTCGATCACGATGCCCGAGCGTAAGGTCCCCAATCCCGCCTCGACCCTTCTCGAACAGGCGGTCATCGGCAGCGCAGGCCTGTCAGCCGCGGGCATGACCAGTGTCCCGCCCGACAAGGCGGCCATCGTGCTTTTCGTGCCCCGCGAAGCCATCATCGGCTTGACGCCCCTCGACGTCCAGAAGGACGTCGGCCTGCCCTGGTACGGCGAAAACATGGACCCGGTCTGGTTCGACGAGCTGCCTGGGATCGCAGGCATCATCCCGGCCGACTGACCCCAGTCCCAAGGACGGGATGAAGGGAAGGGAGGAACCTAGGCCGTGTCAGATGAAGGGACACGAGCCATGCTTATCCATCATGCGATTGCCGTCGCGCGCGCCGATCTCGCCCGCATCGAGCGCTTCGTCCTCCGGCGTGACCGCTTCCTCGACTGCCTGGACTGGTCGGCGCTGACCGACACGACCGCGTTCGAGGCGAGCATGCTCGACGACCTCCTGGACGAGGAACTCGCCGACGCCGCCTCCTACGTCGACTGGCTCGAGGAACTTGCGACGCGCGGCACGCACGAACTCACCCACATGATCCGGTTCGATCCGTATGTTCGCCCGAACCGCGTCGCCGGGATCGCGTCCGCGTTGACCTTCGCCCCCGCCCGCGCGAGCATCGCGGCATGAGCCGTCACGTCTTTCCCGGGCACACCGGCGCGACCGAGGTCGCGATCGGATGGGACCGCCCGTTGCAGACATTCTTCGTCCAGGTGTTTCGGCCACACCCGACGCGCAAGGGGGAAGACAGCGCGTTCATCTGGAAGGGGACAGACCTTCGCGAGATCACCATCGCCGCCAAAGCGATCGAGATCGCCCGCCCCTGGTCGCACCTTCCTGACGATCTTGCAATGACGCTGGAAACCGACCGGTTGAAGACGCTCGGCCAATCCGACGGCGAGCACCAGGCCGCGATGAAGCGCCGCCTCTTCCCGGACAGCTGACCGGCCCGGGCACAAAGGAGGGGAGAGGGATGGGGACCGACGATCCGGCAAGGATCGACGGAGAACCCCAATGCCCTATTTCCTCGATCTCGGTGCAGGCCCCGCCGAGGAAGACTGCGCCCAGCTCGGCCAGACGCCCGACTTCGACACGCTGAACCGCCTCGAGATCGAGGCCTATAAATGCGCGCTGATCGCCCGCTACGGTACGCCGCCACGCGGCTGCCGCCTCGCCGGCCTGTCCAACCGGCATGACTTCGGCCGCTATGTCACGCTCGTGCTGCACATCGAGAACGAGCTCGACGAGGCCGTGGCGGCCTACGCCGAGCAGGTCGAGGAAGGCCTCGCCACCTGGATCGAGGCGGGCTTCACCGCGCCGGTCATCTACAACGGGCAGTGCCCGACCGTTGCCCGGCACGATCCGTCCGAGATCATCATCGGTGCCCTGACGACGACACGCCCCGGGCCGGACGGGCGGTTTCCCATCGACGACTTCGCGATCCTCCACGGCAACCTCGCGGCCGCCTTCCCGGCCGAGGCCGCGATCGCCGCGGAGCGCCTCAAGGCCTCCGCCTGACAGGGCAGAACCACGATCCCTCCATTTTGGAGATATCCCATGGCAAACACCTATACCAAGGCCGCGTTCAGCCTGACGGTCACCGCGGCCGAAGCCGACGTGCTGCGCGCCGCGGTCAAGGCGGTCGACATCCTCGATACCAACGGCGACGATGCGGACCTCGCGCTCGCCTACGACGCACTCGGCACCGCCTTCCATGCGGCGTTCCCACCCAAGGGGGCCTGCCGGTTCGAGAACTTCCTCGCGCTCTTCGACGACTGGCATTTTCCCTATTTCGACGCCCGCATCGAGATCGATCCCGCCGACGAACCCGGCTTTAGCCGCGCGATCTTCTCAGGCGACCAGTTCGGTGTCGAACAGGTCGCCAACCTGATCTTCACGGTCTGCAAGTCGGTCCTGCCCTTCGGCTTTGCATGGTCGCAGGATTGCGACCGCTTGCGCGTCGGCGAGTTCGGGGGCGGATGGGTCGTCATCACCGGCGATGGCCCGATCTTCCACAGTACGAGCATGATGCTCGACCGCGCGCTCGATCATGTCAGGACAGGCGGCGAAGACCGGAACGGCTTCGTTCTCGCCACCCGCGACAGCGAGGGAGACATCGCCTTCTGGAACAACGACACCGGCTTCGGTGCATTGTCGTCGGCCACTGTCTTCTCGGAGACCGACGCCGCGGCGATGGACCCGGTCATCGCGGCCGACGAACCCGAATGGATGGCGCTGCCCGCGCCGCTCCACGGCTGACCCGCCATGGACGCCGAACATTTCGACCCGGCTTCGCCTGCGTGCTGGCTCGCACGCGGCCGGTCTCCCGAACATGCGGCTGCGATCGCGGCCGCCTGGCGCGACTTTCCCGACCTTCCCCATGACGCACCGCTTGAGGCCCGCATGGCGCGAGGCCGCGCCCGCATCGCCGCCATGCGTCCCGTCAACGACGCCATCGCGCGCGCAGCCGCGGCCGAGCGGGAGGCGACCAACTTCGCCTTCACCGATGACGCGGTGCGCCACGGCCGCGGCGACGACCGCGACATCGCGATCCTGCGCGGTCGCGAGGCTCACGGCTATGGCTGGGACCTCGCCAACCGCTACGCCGACGGATGGTACGCGGCTCATGTCGGGTGGCCGCATCATTACCCGGACGGCATCCCCTCGACCACGCCGCTCGCCGAACGGCACGCCGCGTACGATCGGGGCTTCACCGACGGGGGCGGGGACCGCACCGACCTGTTCGACGCCGCACGCCGCGCTTTCACCGCCGACATGCGGTCCGACAATCTGCCCCCGCCGACCGTCATCACCGTCACCGGTCGACCGCTGCCGAGCAGCTGGCCGAAGCCCTCGGACCATCCGCGCCCCGCGCGGTGGTCACGCCGCCTGCTGATCCTGCCTGCCGAGGCCGTGGATACCGACCCCGCCTGGGACTTCCTTGCCCTGACACAGGCCCGCTGCGGCGCCGAGGCGGCGACGATCGTCATCCTGACGCCGGCCGGGTTCGCCGACGCAGCACGCGCGGTCCGCGAGCAACACAATACCATCCCGGCCGACACTGCGCACGCGCAGGCCCAGCTTTCCGCCTTGCTGCAAAACCGTGAGTACGACGATGTGCTTGTCGCGCTCCAGGGCCGCGACCTCGACCTTCTCGACAGCATCGCCAACGTCCTGCCGCTCGCCCGCACGATGGAGCGTACACGCAACAGCCGGCTCCAGCAGCGTGGCCATCTTCGCACCTGGCTCGATCGCGGCCTCGCCGAGGGTCAGACCCTGGCGCAGGGGCATATCCGCTGGGGCAAGGCGATCCCGTTCCTCCACGCGAGCCTCGGTGAGTTCACCGCCCGCCATGTCGGCGCTTCGTCCGGCAAGGGGCATCTGATCCGGATCACGATCGGCGATGCCCTGGCGCACGGCTTCGCCGCGCCCGACGGCACCCGCCTCTCACCCGAGACGCCCGTGTCAAGCAAGGCGAAGCTGCGCCCCGCCATGGCCGCGGCGCTGCGCGCCTTCGCCGCCGCGACACCGCTGATGGCGACCGCTCCGCTGCTCGCCGCCTGACCCTTCTTCCCAGGAGAACCACCTATGGCCGACATCACCGATCTGCCCGTCATGACCATGGCCGACGCCGTCTCGATCGGCTTCGCCGGCTTCAACGACGTGCCGCACAAGCCGATCGACCTTCCGGACGGGCCCTTCACCATCACGGCGAAGACCAGTGAGGGGCGGCGTATCACCTTCTCGTTCATGGGTCAGACCTGGGACGGGCCGGCACGGTTCGTCGACGTCCAGTTCCACGATCGCGGCACCGTGATCGCCAACAGCAATAACGGGGTATCACCCACCTTCAACGCCTTCGCGATCACCAGGGGCGGCCGTCACATCACTGACAGCCGACCGCTCGGGGAAGACGAGAAGCCCTCGATCGTCGTCGTCCTGATGTCGCGTGTCGGCGAGGAGCCGCCACGCTCCGAGACGGCGTCACGCGTCATGAAAGATCGTGATCTGGCTGCGCTGCTGACCCGAGCCGCGAGCGTCATCACCGCGCCCGACAGCGAGATACGATCCCACCGCGACCATCTGGTCGACCTCCTCCAGGCCGAGGCGGCGCGCCGCAATCCCTGGCAGCGACCGTCATGACCGCTTCGCCCGTGCGCTGCTCGCGCGGCGACGGGATGCACGTCGCGCATACGTCGGTCGGATGGGTCGTGTTCGATAACGGCACCGCGCGACCCGGTCGCCTGTCGGCACCGTATCCGACACGCGCCGGTGCCATCGCCCGCAAGCGGGCGCTCGCGCGCGCGCTGCGCCGCCAGCGCGCTCACGACGCCTGATCGAGGGAAGGGGGAGCGGGGACGTGGACCGGTCGGGAAATGACCCGCCGGCACACCCGACCGGGAGTCCCTCCATGCGCAGCATCCTCGCCTTCTATGAAATGGACGTCGAATACGGCGGTCCCGAGAACGGAGGCTGGTATCGCGACACCGGCACGTTCGTGCGCGTCCTCGCCCTCCATTTCGATGACCGCACCGCGATCCTGGCGCAGCGCCGCGCCAACCGGCTGCTCGACCGTCTCCAGCAGCACCGCACCCCGATCACATCGCCCGCCTATGTCGGGGGGCGCTTTCGCGCCTTCACCTTCTCCGGCCTGCCGCCCGCGCGCTTCCCCGCCGAACCCGCCCGCTAGGCCGCGGCGATCGGGCACCACTCCTCCCCAACGAAAGGATCGGTCATGCACCGCGTCCATTATTTCGACACCAGCGAGGCGGCGTATGACGCGTGCCTCGATACCAGCCCCTGCATCGAGGAAGGCGATGTCATCGCCGTTCTCGGCGAAGGAATCATCGGCCTCGCCTCGATCGATCCCATCACCGTCACGATGAGCGCCGGTGCGCTGCGCGCGATCCCGGCCATGCCGGCCTCGGCGCTGCTGCGCGAGCTTGTTCACGATCGCGAGCAGCTTCGCCACGCCGTCGAACTCGCGCTCGCGCACCATCTGCCGGTCGCTCCGCATTTTATGCCCTTCGCGCTTCGCAACGTGCCGCTGGGTCCCAGCCAGACCGTCGTCGCGCTGACGCTCGACGATATCATGGTCACCGTCGATGCGATCGGGCACCGAGAGAAGCGTCTCGCGATGCGCGCCTCGCTGGTCGACGCCGAGAGCGCACACGGCCTCTTCCTCGCGTCTGCCCAGCGCAAGCTCGCGACCGCCCGTCGTCACCTTGCGCTGCACCCCCCGGTCGAACCGCCCGCTCACCCCGCCGGCTGAACCCGACACGAGCCCCTTCGGTCATCCCGGCAGCGCCAGCACTGCCGGAGCCGGCTTCGCCGGAAGGGAAGGGGGATCGGCCTGTCGGCGATCCGGACATGGGGTTCGGGTCTGATCCGAAGAAAGGCCTGTCCCATGTGCATCGATCCCAACATCGAGCCGGTCGCCTTCGCGCTCGACACCAAGCTGTGCCACCTGTTCCCCTCGCTCGGCGACATCCACCGTGAGGAGATCGCCCTCGATCTCGCGCGCACCGCCATCTTCATGGCGACCGCCATGGCGATGGACATGGCGCAGGAATATCGCAACGGCGGGCCGCTTCCCGTAATGCCGGTACTGCCGAAGCCGGCGACGCCCGCCACCGAAGCCGAACTCGCGCCCTCACCCGGCACCGTCATGCTGACGCCGGCCGTCCCGCCGCGCGTCACGGTTCTGGCGAAATCGACCGACGTTACCGTCCAGGGAGACGGTCCGGCCGGCTTCACCTTCGGCATTGACAACCGCACCGACCGGCTGATCGACATCCGTCATGCCGGCAAGTGCTGGTGCATCACGCCCGATGACGAGGCGACCGACGTGGTCAGCCGCGCGATCGGCGCGCTCGCTGCCGCTCATGCCGATATCGGCACCGCGCTCGCCCCGATCGGGGTGGCCTGACACGCCCCCACGGCACCCTGAACGCCCCGCGTCCTGCACATCCACCGTCCGCGTCGAAAGACGCAGCCGGTGAGGGGCGCGTGACCGCGCCCTGCCCGGCCAGGGGCCGGGGAGGAGAGAGGGTTTGAAGAAGGTGTCGAGGACAAGGGGTCCAGAACGACGATCACAGGAGACGACGACATGAACATCGGTTCGATCAAGCAGAACGAGGCTGGCATCTTCATGGGCCGCATCTCGACCCTCGCGGTCGCGATGACGATCGCGTTGAAGCCGGTCGCCTCGCAGAACCCGCGCGCACCGCGCTACGAGATCCACGCGCTCACGCCGGGCCGGACGTGGGTGCAGGTCGGCGCGCTCTTCGAGCTCACCTCCAACAACACCGGCGAGGCGTTCCTGAACGGCCGCATCGACGATCCCTCGCTCAGCGCACCGCTGCAGATCTCGGCCTTCCGGCAGGACGACGACTCGTACAACATCGTCTGGCAGCGCGCGCAGAAGCGTCGCGACCTCACCAGCGCCTTTGCCCCCAAGGGCGACGAGGATCCCGCCCCGCCGTTCGGCGCCGATGGCGGCGATACCCCCTCGGGCGACAACCCGGACGGCGACGGGCTCGGCGAGACCACCTCACCCGTCGAGGACGCATCGCCGCGTCGCGGTCGCCGCCAGCGCGTCGCCGAAACCGTCTGACTGGTTCCGGCGTCGTGCCACTCCCTCGCGACGCCGGCGGACGATCGGGAACTGCCTCCCCCGGTTCGTCACACTGGGGCGGTGCCGCTACGGCATCGCCCCTTTTTCATGCCTGACGGGCATCAGTCTCCGAAATGGACGAAAAGACATGTTGCAATCCGTTCGCAACTCGATTCAGTTGGATAAAAGATGAACCTTTAGTGAACCTGACCGACCATAACTGGAAGGGGAGTGGGTGATGACGGATAGCTGGACGGACGGTGCGCAGAGCAACCCCGGGACCAGCATCACGCATTTCCCAAGGGGGTCGGATATGACCGATCGCGTCTCCGTTTCCATCACGATCGGCGGAGAACTGTCCGCCGACCTTCTCGACAACCTGATCCGCATCGCTCACAAAGAAGGACTCACCGCCGAGTGGGGAGGCGAGCCGCTCGATCACTCCGACTTGGCGGAAGAACAACCCCTGAAGCTCTTCGCACATGAAGTAGCCAACGGTGAAATCCACGACATCGAGGATTTCTGCTGCGAAAACGACCTTCCCTTCTTGCGATGGGCTGGCGCGGCACCCGGCGCTTTTCCTGCCGAGATCGTCATCTGGCCGGGTGAAGGCCCCCGCCGTAGCTTCACCGCCGATGACGATGGAAACGTGGTCCTCACTGCGGCGGAACTCTCTACGATGACATCGATGGAAGCGATCAGGGAACACTTCGAGGCTGGGACCTACGAGCCGCCTGCACTCAGGATCATTGCCGGCGATGCCGGCTGAAAGAAGGGCAAGGAGGTGCGGTGGTCGGCTTTGCCGGCCACCGCACCTCTCTTACGACGTTAAACGCCATAACTGCGACATTGAGGACCTCTAGAACCGCCACAGGAGGGCAGGGTGGGGCGTCCCGCCTTGTGGGCGGGACCGGGCTCTCATGCGGCCCTGGCGGGCCTCACGGAGCCACCTT
>NZ_JAVDUC010000030.1:0-20802 GCF_031456125.1 Sphingomonas sp. BE138 | reverse complement strand
CGATAATATATCTTATGTAAAATGAGGTTTTCTCTGAGCGCGCCAATGAGTGAACAGATCGCGACGCCGTTCCCATCAGATTGCACGCTACATGCTTGTGCGGTAGCACCAATTTGAGCGAACAGCGCACTGCTGGCGTGGTCCTGGGCTAAGCCGCATGAACAATCGAGAGACGGAACTCACGTCAATTGCACTGGCGCGTCAAGCGCTGAATGTTTTGGACGATAACGGAAACGGATCAAGCCTGTTTGCCTGCAAGCTGGCGGAAGCGCTGGACCATGCCGAAGCCGATCGTGTCGGCGATCAAGTGCTAACACAGGACGTGAGCGCCGGTGCCAGCGGCTCAGCTCTTTTTAGGGTTGATGCTCATTCTCGTGAGTTGGTCGCTTCGGACGGGTCCCGTCTCGTGATCAACCCTGAAGCTATCGTGCAGGTTCGGGGGGTCGAGGCCACGACCACTGTGTCGCTGGTTGACGGCTCCGAGGTACGGATCAGCGGTGATCTTGCGCAAGTGGCGCCGGCTTTGGGCTTGCCATCTGTCGCCCTATCCCAATCCGTTGATTACGTCTCCGCGAGTACCGCACGTCACCAGTTGCGCAACCTCCTTGCGATCGTCTCCGCGATAACAAATCAAGTTCTCGACGAGGATCGACCCTTGATCGACAAGGCTCGGGATCTCGCCGCGCGGACTGCGATGCTGAGCAGCATCGGCGATCTTCTCCTGCAGCCGCAATCGCATTCTACGGATCTGCAGGTCCTTGTGTCTCGCCTCATGAACGTTGTCGGTGACAAGCGCTGCAAGGTAACTGGTCCATCAGTGCTGGTCGGTCCTGGCGCCGCGGTGACGCTTGGCCTGGCGCTTCACGAGCTGCACGTTCACTCATTCAGGACCGGGGCCTTGAGCAGCAGGAATGGCTACGTCGAGATCAGCTGGAGCGCCAACGATGTCGAGGCGTCTTACTTATGGCTGCAATGGGCCGATCGCGACGGACCGCAGATGAGGGCACCACTTTCAGCTTGGAGCGACCGATTGCTAAGCGTGGCAACGCCGCGTCGTCTCGGTGGGCAATGCGGGATACAGGAGCTACCGTCCGGCCTCGTCTGGTCCCTCCATGCGCCACTAGAGCGCCTCGCCACCTGAAAGTCTGATTTGTTAGTGGCGTTCCTTCGATGCCTGGCTCGTCTGCTCCAGGAGCGCCTCAACTGCCGCGCTGCTGATCCGCTCCGCTGTCTTGAGCGCTGCGGCAGGCTTGAGGCTCACATTGACTGCGTCCGGACCGCTCACGTCGACGACGCCGTTGTTCGCGGTTGCTGCCGAGGCCTCATCATGGACCTCTTTCATCTCAATTCTCCTTTCCGCAACGATCAACGCTGGCAGGAGCACTCAGGTCCAAGAGCGGCCACGATCGGTCACGTTTGCCTGATTGCGGGGTCTACTCGTTCCCCGTCATCAAGGTTGACGTAAGGGATAGCTCTGGCCGAAGGCGATCTGGAGTAACCACCACAGTGGTCCCCGGACCCGCTGCATCCAGCACGCGGGCGCTAAAGTCGGGATCGACCCCGATCACGTCCGGCCCGAGATCGGGTACGACGGCCCTCCCCGAGCCTGGCAGGTCGAGGCGCAGCCAACGGCCGTCGACCTGCCGCTGGTAAGCGACCGGGCCTGTGACGTTGCCCGTCAACGTCACGGGCGCCGCCCCAATCTCCTTTCCGTCGCGAATGACCCGCACCTCACGATCAGTCGTGCTCACTACGACCGAAAGGGCAGCGGCACCTCTCTTCTCCGCCTTCCAGAGGGTAGGCTCGATCCGATCAGGCAGGAGCGGCGCCGCTTCCGTAGCCGCCATCACCGGCATCGTATCAAGCCGCGTGACGACCACCATCATGCCCAGTCGGCTTTCGGCGAAGAGCAAGCGCGCGAACGCCTCCGGCAGGCGGATGCAGCCGTGGGAGGCCGGATAGCCAGGAAGAGCGCCGCCGTGCAGCGCGATGCCGTCCCAGGTCAGGCGTTGCATGAACGGCATGGGCGCGTTGTTGTACAAGTTGGAGCGGTGGTCCGCTTCCTTCTGCAGGATTGTATAGACGCCCGGCGGTGTCTCGTGCCCGGGCCGACCGGACGACACCGTGGTGATGCCGATCGGTATGCCGTTGCGGTACACCGTCGCTCGCTGCGTCCTGAGGTTCACGACCATGATCATGGGACCGCTGGGTGCAACCTGCGGGGCCCAGAGATACTGGCCCGGTCGAAGCCGCGCCGCAGCTTGCGCCACGGTGCCGGCGGTCAGCGCAGGCGCTTCCGGCACGGACGCGAGCATAAGAAGGAAGGCAATAGACAACATGGAATGGACCATCGACCGAAGCCGGGTCGTGGCCTATCCGTATCTTCCCTCAGTCTACCGCGAAATCACCCCGTGCCGCGTGGGCGATCGCTCAGCGTGAGAGCGCGCCGAGCAGTTCGTGTCGGCGGAGCGGCTTTTCGAGAACAGCATTGAAACCGCTCGCGAGCGCCGCATCCTTCAGCCCGGCGCTGGGGTGTCCGGTGACCAGAACGGCTCGTCCGCACCAGCCACGTCGCTGCAGCGCCCGGAGAACGCCGATCCCATCCCCATCAGGCAGCTGGTAGTCCGCCACCAGCAGGCCTACGGAGGCGAGGTCGTCGCCCGCAACGCTCGCCTGCGCCGTGCCGTAGGCGCGCACGTCATACCCGCGCCAGTGCAGCAGCAGCTGTAACGATCGGCGGACGGCCTGGTCGTCCTCAACGATGACGGCGAGCGCTCGGGGGTTCTGTTCCATCGAGCCACCCTGCCCTCGTTATGGCGACAACGCTCTACGTAGATGTACGAGCTTCCCCTCCGAGGCCGGCCGCGAAGGCAAGCCGAAGCGCCTCGGACAAGCTGTGAACACCGAGCTTGGTCATGAGATTGGCCCGGTGCACCTCGACCGTCCTGGGCGAAATGCCGAGATCGAAGGCGATAGTTTTATTCGGCAGACCATCGGCAAGCCCGCGCAGAACGTCCTGCTCGCGGGGCGTCAGCGCGGCGATGCGCGTGGCAGCCTCCTGCGCCGAGGCAGCGGCCGCATCATGCCGGTCGAAGATCGCGAAACCGGCGGCGAGTGCGCGCAGCAGCGACGCCTTGTCGAACGGCTTTTCCAGAAAGTCGACAGCGCCCGCCTTCATCGCCTGAACGGCGATAGGCACGTCGCCATGTCCGGTCAGGATCACCACCGGCCAGCCGACGCCGCGCTGCGCCATCTGCTGCTGGACCTCAAGCCCGTCGATCTCGGGCATGCGGACGTCGAGCAGCACGCACCCAGGCTCCGCCGCTTTGACCTCCTTGAGGAAGGCTACGCCCGAGGCATGGCTCTGCACGTCGAAGCCCGAGGTGCGGAGCAGAAAGCCGACCGAGCGGCGGACGGCATCCTCATCATCGACAACATGGACGAGCCGGCGCTCGCTCATACCTCGTCCCCTTCCGACGCAGCCGGTAGCGTAAAGTAGAAGGCCGCGCCCTTGTCCGTGCCGGGCTCCGCCCAGATGCGTCCGCCATGCGCCTCCACGATGGTCCGGCAGATGGACAGGCCCAGGCCCATGCCGTCCTGCTTGCTCGACGTGAAGGCCTGAAAGAGCCGTGGTGCGATTGCTGGATCCAACCCCGGGCCTGTGTCCGTGATCCCGATACGCACATGAGCGCCGTCGCGGATCGTGGACGTCGTGATGTCGCTGACCTCGCCGTTGCCCAGCGCCTCCACCGCATTGCGGAGCAGATTGACGAGCACCTGCTGGATCTGGACGCGGTCTGCGAGCACATGACTGGCCGCCGGGTCGAGCGACACGAAACTGCGCACGCCGCGCTCGCGCGCGCCGGTAAGCCCGAGCCGGATCGCATCCTCAATGAGGGACGGTACAGGCTCGATGCGACGCTCGGTCTCGCCGCGGGCTACGAACTCGCGCAGCCGCCGCACGATGCGGCCGGCGCGGAGCGCCTCGTTGGCGGACTCGCCGACCGCCTCGGCCAGAAGCTCTCTGGGCGCATCCTCCGCGTCCAGCAGGTCACGCGCCGCCTCCAGGTAATTGGCGATCGCGGTCAGCGGCTGGTTCAGCTCGTGCGCGAGTGTCGAGGCCATGGTCCCCATCGCGCTCAACCGTGAAACATGGATCAGCTCGCCCTGCAACTCCTTCAACCGCAACTCGGCGCGTTGCTGGTCCGACAGGTCGCGGATGAAGCCGGTGAAGATCCTGCCGTTGGCGCCGTGAGCCTCCCCGACCGACAGCTCCATCGGGAACTCGGTGCCGTCCTTGCGCTGCCCGACGACGATGCGGCCGATGCCGATGATCCGTCGCTCGCCGGTCTCGAGATAATGACCGATGTAGCGATCGTGCCGCGCCCGGTGGTCGCCGGGCATCAGCAGGCTGACGTTGCGGCCGAGGACCTCTGTTTCCCCGTAGCCGAACAGGCGCTCGGCCGCGGCGCTGAACGACTGGATCAGCCCCCGCTCGTCGATCACGACCATGGCGTCCGGCACAGTCGCGAGCACCGAGCGCATATGCGCCTCGCTCTCGGCCAGCATGTGCTCGGCCGCGCGCCGCCCCGTGACGTCGGCGATCATCAGTCCGTAGCCGCGGAGCTTCTGGCCGTCGAACACGGGCGCGACCGTGATATCGGCGAGGAACTCCGAACCGTCCGCACGCTTGCACCAGTCTTCCAGCCGAACAGTGATGCTTGCGCCGGCTTGTGGCCATCGACCGCTCGCCGCTGGCCAGAAGGCGTCGATACTGCGCCCGACCGCTTCGCTCCTCGGCGTGCCGAGCAGCCGCTCCGCTCCCTCGCCCCAATAGGTCAGCGTTCCGTCGGGCGCCGCCAGCAACAGGGCGCGGTCGGTCACGCTCGCAACGAACAGCGCCAGGTCCTCCGCGGTCGCGGCGGGGGTGGTCTCGGCGTTGATCACTGCGTGTTCTCGATCTCGGATTCCAGCCAGCGGATGCGGCCCACGATGGCGACGAAGAAGGCGGTTGACCAGCCCAGCAGGATGATGCCGTTCGCACTTTCGATGGCGCCGAGCACCCGCCATCCCGGCGCAAGGACCACATCGCCATAGCCGACCGTCGTGTAGGACGCGGTCGAGAAGTAGAGGGCCGCTTCAAGAGAGGGCAACGCTCCGACGAACAGATAGAAGCCGGCATAGAGCCAAATCTCTATGCCATGCAGGACAAAGAGGCCGGTCGCCGCGCCCACGATAGCCAGGCCTTCCCATATCAGCCTCGCATCGGCCGGCCGCCGGCGCCGATGCAGGCGCAGCAGCAGCATCAGCGCGGCGATACCCATCAGGTGAACCGCGCACGTGATGGCGACCAGCATGGTGGCCGCGGCAAGTTCAACGAGGAGCTGCATCGGTGACGGTTGTCACGGGCGACAGCGAGATACTGCCGCCCGCGACGTTCTCGTCCTTCCCTGATCCTTTAGCGGTGGTGGACGAGCAGCAGGGGTACCCGGCACCGCTTCAGCATGCCCTGCGTCGCGCCACCGAAGATCGTCTCCATCGTGCGAGCGTGGCCATAAGCGCCCATGACGACCAGGTCATAGTGACCCATTTCGGCTTCGCACCGGAGCGCGACGTCCACCCGGTCGATGCCGATCGGCTCCCTCTTGATCACGGGTTCGATCCCATGCCGCGAGAGGTAGCGGGCCGCATCCTCGATCGGCGTGTCCATCGACTTGTCGTCGGCATAGTAGAGCGTGACGCAGCGGGCGAGCGACAGGAGCGGCATGGCCGCAGTCAGCGCCGCCTCCGCGTCCGGCGAGCCGTCCCAAGCGACGATCGCGCGACCCCGCACATCGAGCTTGCGAGAAGCCGGAGGTACGGCGAGCACGGGTTTGCCGGTGTGCACCAGCAGATCGCCGATCACGTCCCGCATGCGCGGGAGAAGCTTGCCGTCCTCGTCCGTGCTGAGCACGATCAGGTCCGTCATTCGCGCCCGAGCTTCGATCGTCTGCGACAGAAAGCCGGTCGTCTCTGTCCAGTCGAACGGGACGTCCTCGCGCTCGAGCCGCGCCCGCATCCGGACACCGTGAAGGGTCTCGCTCTCCTGCTCCTCGGCGAGCAGAAGGCCGCCGACGCCCATCGCCACATAGTCGCCCATCACCTCGGGGATGATCGTCAGGTCGAGACAGGTGAGATGCCCGCCCACCGCGCGCGCAACGTCGAGAGCCGACTGGTACCGGGCCTCCTGTCCTTCATCGCCGTGGATCAGCAGCAGGATGTTCTTCATGGGTTCCCTCCTCTAGCCTGGATCGATGCTAGGAGGGCGACCGCGGCGCCAATATCCGCAATGTTCCGGATGTCAGGCCGCGCGCTGGCGAAGGCACGCCTCGTCCTCGACGCGGAAATGCTTCACCGACAAGGTGATCAGGCCTCTGGCCTTGAGCTTGCTCAGCTCGCGGCTGACTGTCTCGAGCGAGAGCCCCAGAAGGTCGCCCATCTGCTGTCGGGTGAGGGGAAACGCGACGTTGTCCTCTGGCGATCGTTCCGCAAACTCGACTAGCAGGCTGGCAACCCGCTCACCGGCCGACTTGCGGCCGAGCAACAGCATCCATCGACGCGCCCTGTCGAGCTCGTCCAGGGCGCGCAGCAGCAGTGCATGCTCGACCTCCGGGTGGGTTGCGGCGAACTGCTCGAAGGCCGGTCGCCCCAAAACGCAAAGCCGGGTCTGTCCGAGCGCTGTGACGGAATAGCTGCTCCGTGTACCGAACGGCCTGCCGACCACGTCCCCCATGCCGGCAAGTCCCAGAATCTGCTCGCGTCCATCGGCGAGCGACGCGGTCAGCTTAAGGACTCCGGACACGACGAAGCCGACGAGCAGCGTGTCGTCATCCTCCCAGACCAGCGTCTCGCCGCGCGCGAGCGTGATCGGGCGGGCGAGCCGGTCGAACTCGCGTGCCGCCTCCGGCGAGAAGTTGCTGCAGAGCGAACGGCTGCGGGCAGCGCAGCCCATGCAACGCGATGAGAGTGTCGACTGAGCGGCGGCCAATTGCATCATACTTCCCTTCCCCACCGCCGATAAGGAGCTGCCGCGCCCTCGGGCATAAGGGATTGTACGAAGGTCCCGGGTTGTCGCAGGTCAAATCGAGACCGGGAGATCAGGGACTAGCCGCGGAGCTCACTTCGAGGAGTCTCCCATGCGCGCCTACCTGACCGCCGCCCTGTTCACCGCGGCATTGCTCACTCCCGGCATGGCCGCGGCGCAGACCGCCGCCGGCGACTGGCTGGTGCGCGTCCGCGGCATCGTGGTGTCGCCGACGGAGAGTTCCGGTGAGGTTTCCGGCCTTCCGGGCAGCCGGGTGGGCGTGACCGACAGCGTGATGCCCGAGGTTGATTTCACCTACATGGCGACCGACCACATCGGCGCGGAGCTGATCGTCGCCACGACGAAGCACAAGGCGACGGGGCGAGGCTCAATCGCCGCCATCGATACGGTTGCGAGTACGTGGGTGCTGCCGCCGACGCTGACCCTGCAATACCATCTCGCGCCCACCGGCAAGATCCGGCCCTATGTGGGCGCCGGCGTCAATTACACGGTCTTCTATGCCGAGAATGCCAGCGACGCACTGGAAGGCGCGCTCGGGTCGACGAAGGTGCGCATGAGCGACAGCGCCGGTTACGCACTGCAGGCGGGCGTCGATGTCGACATCGGGCCTCGCACCTTCCTGAACGTCGACGTCAAGTACATCGACATTGACACCACGGCCCGGCTGACCACCGCCGCGGGGACGAACCGTGTGCGTGTCAGCATCGATCCGCTGGTAATCGGCGTCGGCGTCGGCATGCGCTTCTAACGCCCTTTCTCCGGCCGAACTCAGCGGCCACGCCGGTTCCCCGACGTGGCCGCTTTTTTGCGCCCGAAGATCAGACTGCGCGGCTGAACCGCTGGACGTTGAGCGCCGAGTGCTCGTCGAACGCGCTAGCGACCAGGCGGGCGTAGGGCTTCCCCTCCGGGGTCAGCGCGAGCGTCGCGCCCGAGATCGTCACCAGGCCGCGCAGCACAAGATCTTCCAGCCGATCATGAGCCCTTCGGTCGAGCAGTCCACGAATGCCGAACGTCCGGTGCGCGATGTCCAGGTCCACCTGCCCGTCGCAGAGCAGCCGCTCGATCACCCAGCCGCGCGCACGATCAGTCGGCTGTAGCGTGACGCCTTTGACCCCGGCCAGCCCACCGGAGTTCACCATTTCGACATACCGACCGAGGTGCTTCCCGTTCTGTACGATGACGTTGCCCACCTGACTGATTGCGGAAGCACCGAGGCCGATCAGGGCATCGGCGTCGTCATCCGTGAAACCCTGAAAGTTGCGCCGGAGGCGACCGGCCGCCGCGGCTTCGGCGAGCGGGTCGTCGGGCCTGGCGTAGTGGTCGAAGCCGATTGTGGCAAAACCCTGCTCCTCGAGCATCTCATGAGCCAGCAGCGACTGCGTGAAGCGAGCATGCGCGTTCGGCAGCAGCGTGTCGTCGATCATGCGCTGGCGCGGCAGCATCCGGGGCATGTGCGCGTAGCCGAACATCGCCACACGGGAGGGTGCAAGCAACCGCGTCCGCGCAAGCGTGCATGCGATGTCATCCAGCGTCTGGCCGGGCAGTCCGTACATGAGGTCGAGATTGATGGCGGCAACACCGGCCGCGCGCAGCTCGGCCGCGCGGAGCGCCACCTCCCGGAACGGCTGTACTCGGTTGATCTGCTGCTGGATCCGCAGGGAAAAGGTTTGGGCGCCGAGGCTGGCCCGCGTGATACCGCAGCCGGCCAGCGTGCGGGCATAATCGGCGTCGAGACTACGCGGATCGAGTTCCGCAGCCCATTCGGCGGCAGGGTCGACCCGGAACGATCGCTGAAGCGCCGCGCAGATCCTACTGAACTCGGCTGCCGGCAGGGCATTGGGGCTGCCGCCGCCGAAGTGGACATGGGTGACGCAGCCGCGGACGAGCTGCGCTACCGTTTCAATCTCACTTAGCAGCGCCTCGACGTACCGGGTGACCCGGCTCGCGCGGCCGACGGCACCGGTGTTGCACCCGCAGTACCAGCAGATCGTCTCGCAAAAGGGAACGTGCAGGTAGAGCGAGAGCTTTGCGTCATCGGCCAGCGCTCCCAGCGCTTGCCGTTGTTCGGAAGCTCCCACCTTCCCGCTGAACGAAACTGCGGTTGGATAGCTGGTGTAGCGTGGCACACTCAGCGCGGCGAGGTCAGCATGGTAAGCGGTCATGAGCGTGCGATGACCGGCGACATTTGCCTGCGCCTTGACGATCGTCAAATGTCAGAGCCGCTACGTATAATGCCGGATCAACGCCCTTGCGGTTGGTCAACGGCAGCAGCCGAGTAGCGCGGCACCCCGTAGGCCTCGAGCAAAAGGAGGCGACGATGATCCATCTTCCGAACGACTGGTTTCTGTATCTCGCGGCAGGCGCCATGGGCCTTTTTATGCTGACCATGATGTTCGTGACCGTCAGCGAACGCCGGCATCCCTGATTGGGGCCTGGCCCACAAATGGTGATTGGCCGCGAGCCCTCCATCGGCCGGCGCTCGCGGCAGCAACCTAGTGGGACGCTCCGTCGAGCGCCTGTTCCAGCGTCATTCTTGCGCCCGGCGTGTATCGGCGAGCGCCCAGATACAGGAACGCCAGCTCTTCATAGTCCAGCAAGCGCCGGCAACCATCGAACAGGCAGCGAAGCATGTAGCTGAGCATGTCCGTTCGCGAGTCGTCGACACCCTTCTCTCGGAGCATCTCGCCGACATCCTCCGCGTGCATGCCGATCGCGACCTGCTCAAGAAGGATGCGTCGCAACATACCCGCCCCGACGCGGAGCTGTTCGCCCGCGAACACGCGGTCGAGAAACCTGCTGGTGATCTCGACATGCTTTCTGAAGCGGCTTTGGATCAGGTCGGCGATCGCACTACGCTCGTCATGGTCCGGTGCCTCCAGGAGGCGATCGGCGAGCGCTTCCACCCGGTCGCACATTTCTCTGATGTCGGCATGATCCGACAAAAGAGCTCCAACATCGACCTCGTCGATGACCTTGGACCTGCGCACGAAGGGCAGCACCTGCGAGAAAGGCTGTTCCACGGCAAAGCCTCCAGCTTTCTGGTCACTGCGTCCGGCTGCTATCCTCTTGCGAACGCCGCTGCAGCGCCGCCTGAGCCTGCGCGCGGTACCGACCGTCAGCGAGCATCGCGCACGCCTTGTCCGCGGCCTGGCGCACCCGCTCCAACTGCTCCCCGGCGTAAGAGGCATCCATGTCAGGCACGACGGAGTCGATTCGAATGTGCTCGGCCTGTCCCATACCCAGTCCACGCCAGAGATAGACGTCAAACACCTCTTTCAACGACAGTACCTGCCCCTGCTCGTTGAGCCAGGGGAGCGAGGCGCCTGACGTGCTGAACGACAGAAGTGGCTTTCCTGCGACCACCGACTGCCCGGAAGCAGCCTGCAGATCGCGGAAGGTGTAGCCCGCCCCCAGTACACGCTCGACATAGCCCTTCAGCATGGCCGGCGGCAGGCCGAACCAGATCGGGTAGACGAAGACGACAATGTCGCAGCGCTCCAGATGGGCTAGTTCGGCTGCGACGTCCGCTGCAGGCGACCAGCCGGGTTCAGTCGGACGCTCGCTGGTGCGCAGCACCGGGTCGAACCCCAATGCATAGAGATCGCGGACCTCGACGCTATGGTGGTTGGCTGCAACCGCCTCCCGATAGGCATCGACGATGGCGTGGTCGAACCCTTCAGGCGTCGGGTTGGCGAGCACAACGAGGTGACGGAACATCATGGCTTCACTCCAGTAGCGGTGGCCGGCTCAGGCGGCCTTGCGGCCCCAGTCACGGTTCAGCGCGAGCGCGCCCAGCGTGCAGGCGGCGCCCGACAGCAGGTACGCCCCCACGGCGATCAGCCCGAAGCGGCTGGCGAGGAACAGCGCCGCCAACGGTGCAAAGGCGGCACCGACGAACCAGGCCGCCGTCGCGGTGGTACCTGCACCCGTGTAGCGATGCCGGGGCGAGAAGCTGCCGTTGGTCGCGCCGGACGATTGCCCGAACGACAGCCCGAGCAGGACGAAACCGAGGATCATGTAGGTCCACTCGCCCGCCGGCCCGCGATCAAGGAGCTGCGGTGCGAACCCGCTGTACGCGCCGATCATCGCCGCCGACACGCCCAGCAGCACCCGCCGGCCGATCCGGTCGGCGATGGCCCCTGAAGCCGTGACCGCAAGGAGTCCGACGGCTGCACCCACCATTTCGATGGTCAGGAAGCGGATAGCGCTGCCCCCATTCAGCACCACCCAGGAGAGCGGGAAGACGGTGACGAGGTGAAATAGCGCAAAGCTGGCGAGCGCGGCGAAGGCGCCGAGCACCACGGTGCGCCCCTCCTCCCGGAACATCTGGGTAACGGGCGAGGGCTGCAGCTCTCGGCTTTCGAACAGCTCCTGGAACTCGGGCGTCGAGATGAGCCGAAGCCGGGCGAACAGCGCGACCACGTTGATAACAAAGGCGACGAAGAAGGGATAGCGCCAGCCCCAGTCGAGGAAGTCGCTCATCTTCAACGTGTTGAGCAGGAACGCGAACACGGCCGCGGCCACGAACAGGCCGATCGGTGCGCCGAGCTGCGGGATCATGGCGAACCAGCCGCGGCGGTTGGCCGGTGCGTTCAGCGACAGGAGCGCCGGCAGCCCGTCCCATGTGCCGCCCTGCGCGATCCCCTGCCCGATCCGGAAGAGCGCGAGCAGGGCCGCAGCGATCCAGCCGACCTGCGCATGGCCAGGCAGGAACGCCATGGCCGCGGTCGAGCCGCCCAGCAGGAACATGGCCACCGTCAGCTTGACCCCTCGCCCGTGCCTCCGATCCAGCCACAGGAACGCCATCGCGCCGAACGGGCGCGCGACAAAGGCCAGCGCGAAGATCGCGAAGGAGTAGAGCGTTCCCGTCACCGGGCTCACGTCGGGGAAGATCAGGCTTGGGAACACCAGCACCGACGCGATCGCGTAGACGAAGAAGTCGAAGAACTCGGTCGAGCGGCCGATGATGACGCCGACGGCGATGTCGCCCGGGCGAACGTCGTGCCGTTCGGCATTGATGAGGCTGGCGTCTCGCTCAAGTGCCGTCGAGTTCGCCGGGCCCAGGGTGCTGGCTACCATGCTTCCAAGTCCTTCAATCTGACGTCTTCTCGTAATCTCGGGCGACCGGCGAACCTTTGACTTTTGTCAAAGTCGAGAGGGCGGCGTGCCGGTTAGCGGACGGGCATGCTCAAGACAGGATCCAACCTCATGCGACGCGCTCTGCGCCTGCCACAGCGTCTGGCGATGCTGGCGCTGCCGGCACTGCTCGGCGGCTGCGACATGGTGGTCATGAACCCCACCGGCGACATCGCGGTCCAGCAGCGCGACCTGATCCTGTTCTCTACAGGCGTCATGCTGCTCATCATCGTGCCGGTCATGGTGCTGACCGTGGTGTTCGCGCGCAAGTACCGCCGCGGCAACGCGAACAAGACCTACGATCCGAGCTTCACCCACTCCACCACGCTGGAGCTGGTGATCTGGTCGTGCCCGCTGCTGATCATCATTGCGCTGAGCGCCGTGACCTGGACCAGCACGCACCTGCTCGATCCCTTCCGGCCGCTGGAGCGGATCTCGCCGGGCCGCCCGGTGCCCGCCGGCACCAAGCCGCTCGAGATCCAGGCTGTCGCGCTCGATTGGAAGTGGTTGTTCATCTATCCCGAGCAGGGCATCGCCACGGTGAACGAGCTGGCTCTGCCGGTGGACGTGCCGGTGCGCTTCTCCATCACCTCCAACGATCAGTTCAACACTTTCTACGTGCCGACGCTGGCAGGCATGATTTACGCCATGCCGGGCATGCGCTCCGAGCTGAATGCGGTCCTGAACAAGCCGGGAACGAGCGAGGGCTACTCCGCCAACTATTCCGGCGCAGGTTACTCCAACATGCGCTTCAAGATGCACGGGCAGTCGCCGGCAGACTTCGCACGTTGGGTGGCCGGAGTGAAGGCGCAAGGCGGCTCGCTTCCCACGGAGCGTTTCGTCGCCTTGGCGAAGCCGAGCGAGAAGGTGCCGGTGATGCGCTTCGCCGCCGTGCAGCCGCAGCTGTTCGATCGCATCGTCAACCGCTGCGTCGAGGCAGGCAAGCCGTGCATGATGGACGTGATGACGCGCGACATGGCGCGTGCCGGCGGCAACCCGCACGATCACCGCATGGGCGCCGGCATGCCGCCCGGCCGCGGCGCCGCGCCGATCATGGGTGAAAAGCCCACGCCCGCGCTCCAGAAGGCGCCCGAAGACAAGGGCTCAGGCCCGAATGTCACCAAGCCGGCGAAGCCCGGGAAGGCTCCAGGCCAGCTGAAGCCGGGCGACCAGCGCAACCGCGACCTTTCCGCCCTTCCCTCCTTCCTCCGCGGCGCCGCTGGCGCCGTGCGGGCCTGACCCCCGCGCGATCGGAACCACGATGAGCGACTCCATCCTCAAGACTATTTTCGGCCGGCTGACGTTTGAATCGTTCCCGATTCACGAGCCCATTCTGTTCGGCACCTTCATCGTCGTGTCGCTGCTGGGGCTCGGCATCGTCGGTGTGGTCACGCGCTATCGCCTGTGGGGCTATCTCTGGTCCGAATGGTTCACGAGCGTCGACCACAAGAAGGTCGGCATCATGTACATCATCCTAGGCATCGTCATGCTGCTGCGTGGCTTCGCCGACGCGCTGATGATGCGCGCGCAGCAGGCGATCGCGTTCGGCGCGAACGAGGGATACCTCCCGCCGCACCATTATGATCAGATCTTCACCGCGCACGGAACGATCATGATCTTCTTCGTGGCGATCCCGCTAGTGGTGGGCATCATCAACTACGTCATGCCGCTCCAGATCGGCGCGCGCGACGTGGCCTTCCCGTTCCTCAACAATCTTAGCTTCTGGCTCACGGTCGCGGGCGCGGTGCTGGTGATGATCTCGCTGTTCGTTGGCGAGTTCGCGCGCACCGGCTGGCTGTCCTATGCGCCGCTCGCCGGGCTGCAGTACAGTCCCGATACCGGCGTCGACTACTATCTCTGGGCGCTCCAGATCGCGGGCGTCGGAACGACGCTCAGCGCCATCAACATGGTCGCCACCGTCGTGAAGATGCGCGCGCCGGGCATGACCATGATGAAAATGCCGGTGTTCGTCTGGACCGCGCTCTGCTCCAACGTGCTGGCGATCGCGATCTTCCCGGCGCTCACCGCCGCCTTCTTCCTGCTGATGCTCGATCGCTACATCGGCACCGCGTTCTTCACCAACGACCTTGGCGGCGCGCCGATGATGTATTGGAACATGGTTTGGATCTGGGGCCACCCGGAGGTATACGTTCTGATCCTGCCGGCGTTCGGCATGTATTCCGAGATCACCTCCACCTTCTCGGGCAAGCCGCTCTTCGGCTACTCGTCAATGGTCTATGCCACGGTGGTCATCACCATCCTGTCGTACCTGGTCTGGCTGCACCACTTCTTCACCATGGGCGCGGGCCCCAGCGTCAACAGCTTCTTCGGGATCGCCACCATGGTGATCTCGATCCCGACGGGCGCCAAGGTCTTCAACTGGCTGTTCACCATGTACAAGGGAGACGTCCGCTTCGAGCTGCCGATGATGTGGGTGGTCGCCTTCATGCTGACCTTCGTCGTCGGCGGCATGACCGGCGTGCTGCTGGCGATCCCGCCCGCCGACTTCGTCTTCCACAACTCGCTGTTCCTGGTCGCGCACTTCCACAACACGATCATCGGCGGCGTGGTATTCGGCCTGTTCGCGGCGATGGTGTACTGGTTCCCCAAGGCGTTCGGCTTCAAGCTCGACGAGTTCTGGGGCAAGGTCGCCTTCTGGGGCTGGGTGATCGGTTACTGGGTCGCCTGGACGCCGATCTACATTGTCGGCCTGATGGGCGAGCCGCGCCGGGTCAACCACTTCGACGACCCCAGTATCCAGCCCTACTTCGTGATCGCGGCGATCGGCGCGCTCATCATCCTGGTCGGCATCCTCGGCTTCGTCATGAGCATCCTCGTCGGGTTCCTGAAGCGCGAGCAGCTCCGCGACACGACCGGCGATCCGTGGAACGGCCGGACGTTGGAATGGTCGACCAGCTCGCCTCCGCCGGCCTACAACTTCGCGATCACGCCGGTGGTCCACGCGCTCGACGCCTGGCACGACATGAAGGCACGCGGGTACGAGCGGCCCCGTGACGGCTTCCGGCCGGTCCACATGCCGCGCAACACTGGCACGGGCGTCATCCTCTCCGGCCTCGCTCTGGCGCTCGGCTTCGGCATGGTCTGGTACATGTGGTGGCTCGCCGCGCTCAGCTTCGCCGGCCTGCTGGCGGTCGCCATCGGCCACACCTTCAATCTCAATCGCGATTACTTCATCCCCGCGGACGAGGTGTCCCGCACAGAAAGCCAGCGGCAGCAGCTGCTGCTCGGCGCCGGAGCCTGACATGACGGACCACGCACTCGACCCTCGCGCGGCCAGCCCGACCTGGCACCTTGCCGAGCAGGAGGACCATGATCACGGCGGAGGCGGCGCCACGATCCTGGGCTTCTGGATCTACCTGATGAGCGATGCGCTCATCTTCGCCTCGCTGTTCGCGATGTTCGGCGTGGTGAGCACCAGCTATGCCGGCGGTCCGATCCCGCGCGAGATCTTCGACCTTAAGCTCGTCGCGCTCAACACCGCGCTGCTGCTTGCCTCCTCCATCACCTTCGGCGAAGCCATGCCGCACATGGAGGCCGGCCGGGTCGGGCAGACCCGGGCGTGGCTGGCGATCACGGGGCTGCTCGGCCTCGCCTTCCTCGGCATCGAGCTTTACGAGTTCGGGCAGCTGATCGCCGAAGGCGCGAGCCCGCAGCGCAGCGCCTTCCTATCGGCCTTCTTCACGCTGGTGGGCACGCACGGCGCCCACGTCGCGGTAGGCCTGATCTGGCTCACAGTCATGCTGATCCAGCTCGGGCAGCACGGCCTGTCGCTGCCGATGAAGCGGCGGCTGATCTGCCTGTCGATGTTCTGGCACTTCCTGGACATCATCTGGATCGGCGTTTTCACCTTCGTGTACCTGTATGGAGTGATCCGTTGAGCACCGAACCCTACGATCACGCGCTCCACGCGCACGGCGACACGATGGGTCACGGCAGCCGCCGCGGCCACCGGATCGGCTCGCTGCTGGCGATCATCCTCACGGTCGTGCCCTTCTGGCTTGTCATGTCGCAGCAGGGGCCCGCGCCGGGCTGGACCGCCGCGGTGATCTTCGCGCTCGCGCTGGTGCAGATCGTCGTCCATGTCGTCTGCTTCCTGCACCTGGACACCCGCTCCGAGGGCGGTTGGACGCTGCTGGCGTTCCTGTTCACCGCGGTCATCGTGGTGCTGACGATCGGTGGGTCGGTGTGGGTCATGTTCCACCTTAACACCAACATGATGCCGATGCCCGGCGGCATGACCGGCCCGGTTCGCTGAAGCGAGATTGGTGATGGGGCGGTCGCGTCCGGGTAGGCGCAAGCGCACCGCCCTCACGGTCCTGGCCGTGTTCGGTATCGTCCTCTTCAGCGCGCTCGGCATCTGGCAGGTCGAGCGCCGAAGCTGGAAGCTGGCGCTGATCGAAGCGGTGGACGCGCGCGTGCAGGCATCGCCCGTGTCTGCGCCGCCTCCGGCCGTTTGGCCATCGATCGAACGTGAGCGCCACGCCTATCTGCACGTCGTCGCGGGCGGTCGCTTCCTCCACGACCGCGAGACGCTGGTGCGGGCGGTGACGGACCTGGGCACGGGCTTCTGGGTGCTCACGCCGCTAGGCACCGACACCGGCTTCGTCGTGCTCGTCAACCGGGGCTATGTCCCCCCGGAGCGTGCGGTGCAGGCCACCCGGGCTCGCAACCTCCCGGCGCACGCGACCGTCACGGGTCTGCTCAGGACGTCGGAGCCTGGTGGTGCCTTTCTCCGCCGCAATGATCCCGGGGCAGATCGCTGGTTCTCCCGCGATGTCCAGGCGATCGCGGCTGCGCGCCAGCTCGTTCGCGTGGCGCCATACTTTATCGATGCCGACGCCGATGCCCGGCCGAAGCACGCTTGGCCGCGCGCCGGGCTTACCGTCATCCGCTTCCAGAACAATCACCTCGTCTATGCGCTGACCTGGTTCGGGCTTGCCGGCCTGTGCCTCGTCGCCTTGGTGATCGTACGACGGACCCGCGCCTGAGATCGGCGACCAAGGGGCGGGTCAGCCGGTTCGCCGCCTCCGTAACATCCCCAATGCCGCGCCATCTCTGTTTGGGCGAGATACTTCGCGCACAACGGAGATCGACGATGGACAAGACGATGAGGGCCGCGGTCGTGCGCGGATTCGGCGAGCCGCTGGTGATTGAGGAAGTGGCCGTCCCCCGCCCCGGCCCCGGGCAGATTCTGGTGCAGGTCGCGGCCTGCGGAGTCTGTCACACCGATCTCCACGCTGCCGATGGCGATTGGCCGGTCAAGCCGGCGCCGCCGTTCATCCCGGGTCACGAGGGTGTCGGAACCGTCGTCGGCACCGGGTCCGGCGTCATCCACGTCAAGGAGGGCGATCGCGTCGGCGTGCCCTGGCTGTACTCCGCATGCGGCCACTGCCCGCATTGCCTGGGCGGCTGGGAAACGCTGTGCGAGAGCCAGCAGAACACCGGCTACTCGGTCAACGGCAGCTTCGCCGACTACGTGGTCGCCGATGCCGGCTATGTCGGGCACCTCCCCGATCGGGTGAGCTTCGCCGAGATTGCGCCGGTGCTATGCGCCGGCGTCACGGTCTACAAGGGACTGAAGGTCACCGACACCAAGCCGGGGGACTGGATGGTCGTGTCCGGCATCGGCGGCCTGGGCCATATGGCGGTCCAATATGCGGTCGCGATGGGCCTGCACGTGATCGCGGTCGATGTGGACGATGCCAAGCTGCGGCTGGCCGAACGGCTCGGGGCCGCGCTGACCGTGAACGCGGCTACCAGCGACCCGGTCGCCTTCGTCAAGCGGGCGATCGGCGGCGCGCATGGCGTGCTCGTAACCGCGGTCTCTACCACCGCCTTCGCACAGGGGCTTGGGATGGTGCGTCGGGGCGGGACCATGTCGCTGACCGGCCTGCCACCGGGCGACTTCCCGCTGTCGATCTTCGACACGGTGCTGAACGGCATCACCGTGCGCGGCTCCATCGTGGGAACCCGCCTCGACCTGCAGGAAGCGCTCGACTTCGCTGCACTCGGCAAGGTCCGCGCGACGGTCGAAACAGCGCCGTTGGAGCGCATCAACGACGTTTTCGATCGCATGCGGACAGGGTCGATCGAAGGACGCGTGGTGCTGGACATCAATGCCCAGGCGGCACCGCTGCAAGAGACCGACCTGGCGACCGCCGCCTGACCTGGGGAGAAAGCCGATGATCAAGGACATCTTGGCCATCGTCGATGACGGCGATCACGCACAAACCTTCCTGAAGACGGTTGCCGAGCTCGCGGCGGCTCGTGAAGCGACGCTGGAGGTCGCCGCGCTCACGCCCGCTCCGACAGCCTCGCCAGGGACCGCGCCGTTCGGAACGCTATACGTTCCTGAGTGGGTGTTGATGGGCGACGATCAGGCCAATGTCGAACGGGTGCGCGCTCATCTCGCCGCCGCCGGGTCATCGGCCGAGATCTTCGGCCTGCATGACGACATCGGCTGGCTTGCCGGCAATCTCAAACGAAGGCGGCAGGTGGCCGACCTGATCGCGATCGGCGCGCGCGAGACCTGGGCGAACCCGTGGCTGCGCAGACGCGTCGCAGAGACGCTCATCCGGGCCAGCGGAACCCCGCTGCTGATCCTGCCTGAAGAGCAGACGCTCAAACCTGTCCGTCGCGCAGTGCTCGGGTGGAAGGCCGGACCTGAGGCAACCCGTGCCATGCACACGCTGGTGCAGTTGGCTGACCCGGGCGCGCTGATCGATGTCGTGACGGTCGGCACGTCCCTGCACGCTTGCGAGGGCGAGCAGGAGGCGCACGCCGAAGTCAAACGACACCTGCTCCGGCACGGTTTCGACGCTCAGGGGCACTGGGTCGTCAACGACGACAAGAGCGAGGCGGAGACGCTGACTCTCTATGCGCAAGAAATCGGTGCCGATCTGATCGCGATCGGCGGGTTCGCTCATTCCCGCATCCGCGAGATCCTGCTCGGTGGGGTCACCGGCGACCTGCTCGAGCGCACCGAGACGCCGCTCGTGGTTGTTGGTTAGAGACACTTCCTCGCGTCGACAATGAGGCACAAACTGGCGCGACGACGTCTTCGCCCGAGGCGCGATTAACATTCGTTAAGCACTTTATCCTAACACTCTCGCATGCCGAACGTGACCCTCTTGCAAATACTGAGGAAGGAGCTTGCGCAAGCGTCACTTCTCGCCATCGCCTATTTCATCGCAGCCTATGTAGCTGTCACCTACACGCGCGTGGGAGGCGGCGTTGCCCTTCTATGGTTCGCCACGCCGTTGCTGGCGGTCGATCTCCGTTATCGTCCGGAGCGCTCCTGGACGCTGAGGCTGGTGGGCTGTGCAATCGCAAGCGCCCTCGCGACCACCATCCACGGACTTGGCTTGCAGGTGGCCCTTCCATTCGCCCTGCTCGGCGTTGCGGAAGGGGCTGCGATCGCCTGGCTCATGCGGCGGGTCGAGCCGACGCCTCGTCACCTCACGTCCCTGCGCGAACTCGGCCTTTTGCTCCTGGTCGCTGGGCTCGCGGTCCCGGCCGCGACCGCGCTACCGGCAGGTCTTCTTGCGCATGGGGCCGCAGACCTTCCTGTTTGGCGCAACGCGTTCAACTGGTTCGTCGCCCATTCGCTGGGCACACTGACGGTCATGCCGATCGTCAAGCTGGTAATCGGCGGGGACGTCACGGCGTGGAGCAAGGCAGTGCGCCGGAGAGAGCTTTATGAGCTCGCGGCCCTAACCACGCTGCACGTCACGGTTGCGGTGCTCGTCTTCGCTCAGACGCAGCTGCCGCTCCTGTTCGTGCCGCTGCTTCCGTTGATGCTGATGGTCTTCCGGTTCGGCCGATTAGGCGCCGCCTTGGCGCTACTATTGCTGACGATCATCGGCTCGGTATGCACTGCTCGCGGGCTGGGACCTGTTGCGATGCCGGAGCTGAGTGCGGGCGGCAGAATCCAGCTTATCGAACTCTACCTTGCCGTCGCGACGCTGATGGCGCTTCCCGCGGCGACGGAGCTGAAGCGGCGGAAGATCCTTTTTTCGGAGGTGCAGGAGCAAGCCGCCCTTCACAAAATCATTACCGACCGCAGTGGCGACATCATCATGGCGGTCACTGCAGACGGCCGGATCAGCTTCGTATCTCCATCGCTGATGAAGATCGCCGGCTTTGCGCCCGAAGCAGTAGTCGGCAAACTTGCGCGTGAGATCGTCTCTCCTGAGGACGTGGAGCAGATCGTCGACGCGCACCGGCGCGCTATGCTTTCGCCGGACCAGACCATCATTTTCGAGTTCCGGGCGATGAAGGCGTCGGGAGAGATGGCATGGTTCGAAAGCCATGCCTGCGCCATTTCGGACGAGCATGGCCAGGCGAGCGGAACCGTGAACGTGGTGCGGGAGGTCTCGCGCCGCAAGGCGGTCGAGCTCGACCTCGCCCGCGCCGCTGCGACAGACGCGCTAACCGGTCTTCCAAATCGCCGTGGCCTAGAGATCGCTAGGGAGCGGCTCGCGCAGGCAGGCAAACCTGGGCAGCAGTTCCTCGCCCTCTTCGACATAGATCGCTTCAAGGCGGTGAACGACACGTTCGGT
>NZ_JAVDUC010000029.1:0-21174 GCF_031456125.1 Sphingomonas sp. BE138 | reverse complement strand
GCATTGGAACACGGCTGATTAGCAACAGACATTTGCGACAGCGTCCGCCCTCGTGGCGTGACCGGTCAGGGCCGCTGTCGCGAAACTTGAGAGTTACGCGACACCTCGCACGTGTCGGCCATAAACTATACGCTCCCGGACAGGGGGTGATCGATGGCCAGACGCGATCTGTTAACGGGCGACGAACGCCGCGCGTTGTTCGGCGTGCCCCTCGACCATGCCTCGCTCGCCAAGCATTACACGGTTGCCGATGAGGACCGGCCACTGATCGAAGCGAAGCGCGGCGACGCCAACCGGCTCGGCTTCGCGCTGCACCTCGCCCTGCTGCGTCATCCCGGCTTCGGCATACGCCACGACGATGTCGTCCCCGATTTTCTGATCCGGCACCTGGCCGCGCAACTCGACATCGCGCCCACAGCGTTCGAGGGCTACGCGCATCGCGCCCAGACCCGGCTCGAACACGCCTGGGAGGCGATGGAGCGTTTGCGCCTGCGCGCGTTCGAGGCGGCCGACGTCCCCGGCGCGCTCGGCGCAGCCACCCGCGCGGCGGAAGCGACCGAACGGGGCAAGCCGATCGCCGCGGCAGTGCTGGGCCATTTGCGTGCTGCCCGGATCGTTCTGCCCGCGCCCGCCCGTATCGAGCGGATCGGGGTGGCGGGGCGCGCCATGGCGCGCCGCCTCGCGGCCGACACGCTGGTCGATGCGCTTGCTCCGGAGCAGGTGACGGGGCTGGATGCGTTGCTGATCGTGGACCAGGATCGCAGCACGACGCCGCTCGCGTGGCTGCGCGACACGTCGGACAGCCCGACCGCGCGCAATCTCGCCGGCATTCTCGCCCGGCTCGCGCACGTGCGCCGGCTCGGGCTCGACCCGGGCATGGCCGGCCGCATCCACGAGCACCGCTTCGAGCAGCTCGTGCGCGAAGGCCACGTCGCGCCCGCGTTCCTCCTGTCCGACTACTCGCTCCGCAGAAGGCGCGCGACACTCGCCGCAGCCGTCATCGACCTGGAAGCGCGGCTCGCGGACGCCGCGATCGAGATGTTCGGCAAGCAGACCGGCCTCCTGTTCGCCAGGGCCAGGGCCGCGCAGAAGCGCGGCATCGAGGCGACCACACGCGACGTGAACCGGCTCATGCGGCTGCTGGGCGCCACGGTCGGCGCACTCCGGGTCGCGCGCGAGGACGGGTTGGACGTCTGGGCGGCGCTCGACGACGGGGTGGGCTGGACGAGGCTTCTGGACGCCGAGAGCGAGGCGACCGCGATCGCCGACCTGACTCGCGACGAGCCGCTGATCCGCGCGGCGGGGCGCTACATGACGATGCGGCGCTACGCGCCCGCGTTTTTTGACGCGTTCCGGTTCAAGGCGGCAGGCTCGCGCGACGGCGTGCTCGGCGCGATCAAGGTCGTGCGCGCGCTGAACGCGACCGGGCGGCGAGACGTACCGGCCGATGCGCCCATGCCGTTTTCCAGAAAATGGAAGGCGGCGATCACCGAGGGCGGCGTCATCGACCGCCGTCGCTACGAAACCGCCACGGTCGCGACCGTGCGCGAGCGGCTCCAATCGGGCGACCTGTGGGTGGAGGGTACGCGCGAACACCTGCGCTTCGACAGCTATATGCTCCCGCCCGGCAAAGCGGCCGAGATCGCGCTCACGCTGCCGTTCGACACCGACGTCGGCCGCTACTTGGAGGGGCGCGCCAGGCTGCTCGACTGGCGGTTGCGCCGGTTCGCAGGCTCGCTGAAGCGCGGCACGCTCGACGGCGTGGAGCTGCGGGGCGGTAACCTCAGGGTCAGCCCGCTCGCGGCCGTAACGCCCGCTGCGGCCGACAGGCTGGACGCGGCCGTCGACCGGCTCATGCCCCGCGTGCGCATCACCGAGCTGCTCGCCGAGGTGGAAGCCCGCACCGGGTTCCTGTGCGCATTTCCGGAACTGCGCTCGGGCCGCGCCCACTCCAACCCGCAGGCCGTGCTCGCCGCGATCCTGGCAGACGCGACGAACCTCGGCATCGAGCGCATGGCCAACGCCAGCCAGGGCGTCACCTACGCCCAGCTCGCCTGGACGCATGGCTGGTACGTATCGGAAGAGAATTACGCGGCAGGGCTGCGCCATCTGGTGGACGCGCAAGCCGCGCTGCCGCTCACGCGCGTGTGGGGCGACGGCACCGCGTCGAGCTCGGACGGGCAGTTCTTCCGCTCGGGCAGGCGGGGCGCGGCCGGCAGCACCAACGCGCGCTACGACCGGGAGCCGGGGCAGAAGATCTACGCCCATGTCGCCGATACCTACGCGCCCTACCATGTCCGGCTGATCTCGGCGACCGCGGCGGAGGCGCCCTATGTGCTGGACGGGCTGGTCGCGCACGGCTGCGGCATCGAACCCGCGACCCACTATGCCGATACGGGCGGCGCGTCCGACCACGTGTTCGCGCTCGCGCACCTACTCGGCTTCCGGTTCGTGCCCCGCCTGCGCGATCTAGCCGATCGCCGGCTCGGCCTGTTCCCGGGCACGGCCCGCCCCGAGGCGCTCGCGAAGCTGATCGGGCGCCCGTTCAACATCGCTGCCATCCGCGAAAGCTGGGACGAGATCGTCCGGCTCGCCGCGTCCGTGAAGGCCGGCGTGGTGCTACCGTCGGTCATGCTGAAGAAGCTGGCCGCGTACCGTCGCCAGAACCGGCTCGACTTCGCGCTCCAGGAGCTGGGCCGGATCGAGCGCACGCTGTTCACGCTCGACTGGCTAGAATCCAGGGCGCTCCGCCAGCAGTGTCAGGCTGGGCTCAACAAGGGCGAGGCGCGTCACACGCTCGCCCAAGCCGTGTTCGTCCACAAACAGGGCCGCCTGCGCGATCCGCAGTTCGAGAACCAGGCGCTGAAAGCGTCCGGGCTGACGCTGGTCACCGCCGCGATCGTGTACTGGAACACGCTTTACATGGGCCGCGCCGTCGAGCATCTGCGCGCCAGCGGCGAGCCCGCGCCCGACGAGCTGCTCGCCCATGTAGCCCCGCTAGGCTGGCGACACATCAGCCTGACCGGCGATTACCTCTGGCAAAACGCCGCTGCCGAGCTCGATCAAGACGGCTACCGCGCACTCAACATCGCCGGCGGACCCGGAGCCAAGGTGGCCTGAGCCGCCCTGTTCGCTACCTGTTCAGCTTACCGCTGTCCGTGTCACAAACCTTGAGGTGCTCCCTATCACCTTGTGCATATCCCGCCCCGCCATGAAGGCTCAGCTTTAGAACTGGGATTGGCAGCGATTGGGTTCCTCGGCATCAGCTTAGGCGGCGGGCTCCTGTGGCTCGGCGCGCACATCCACGACGAAGTTCCGATATCCCCGCGCTGGGCGCAGGGCGCGTCGCGATTCGACATCGCCTTTCCCGACGCGCGCGACACCAGTCCGCCAAAGTATGCAGAAACGCGCCATCGGAACGATTTACCGCGAGGCGAAAAATGAGCGAAGCGCATGACCCCCGAAGGCTTCCTGATGCTGCTGCTGATCATCGTCGGCCTCAGCGCGCTCGCGCTCTATCTGCGCATCAAAATCTTCATGATGGATCGACGGAAGCGGAAGAACACGCCGCTAGACGAAAGCCCATCCGACGGATCGAGGGAAGACTAACGCTCACGAGCTTCTGGGAGGCAGTCGATGGTGTCGGCTCTCAAACGGACGATCGCTGACGCGCTAATGCAGGAAAGTCTGCACCGCCGCCCCTTGATCCTCCAGGGAAGAACCATGCTAATGGCAGCTTCCGTTGGGCTGGTCCCAACAAGCCGGTGGTCGCTCATGATCACAAGCGCACTTCTCTCGCGACTGGCGGGCGGCATGCTGCTCCTGGTGAGCGCCGGCACGGGGATCATCCAGGCAGGCGCTATGTCGCCGTCAAAGACTGGATTCGTAGCAGCGTTGTCATGGGCGGGCAGCCTAGTAGCCTTTTTCGCCGCTTGCCTCGGCATCCTACTTCTCGTGTATGGACCGCGGTTACGCCAGCGCTGGACGGCCGGTTGCGAAGCGGCCTCGAAAGCCCGCTCAATGATGGCCGAGTCACGGGCGGCTCAATCCAACCCACATCCGGAAATCGATCCGCTGATCTTCCTCGATCCCGGCTTGGGCGGCGGCCGCATGGCGATGACCACATACCTTATCCTGCGCGCCCAACGGCAGGACGGAACTCCCAAGCGATCCCGGGCACCGCACCCAGGTGAACGCCCCGAACGTCCCACAGCACTTCACAAGGCTTCGATGTGACAGACCCTGAACTCAAGTTCGTGATTCCGACTTACCGCCTGCGCGACGTCGGTGAGACAGTAGAAGCCTACGACGCCAATTTCGAGCGCAGCGGCCAGACCGCGCCGATCGTGGTCTTCGACGACTCCTCTGTCGCCAACCACGAGAAATACTATGCTTCGCTCGAAGCAACCCGGACCCACAATGAGCTGTGGTACGTAGGGCCAGCGGAGAAGGAGCAGTTCGTCTCCTACATCTGCAAGCGTCTGCGCGACCGGAAGCTCGATGTTCTCGTGCGCAATCTCTTCCGCCCGAGCTACGGCGGCAACCGCAATTTTTCGCTGATGTACACGCTCGGCAACCTCATGGTCAGTGCCGACGATGATATGCGGCCCTATGCGCTGATCGAGGACAGTCCGGAGTCACTCGGCGAGCAGGAGATCAGCCGTGGCAAGCTCATTCCACGCGGCGCAAATGGGCATACCCGCAAGTCATACGACATTCTCGAGTCCTTCCGCGATATCCTGGGTCGCACCGTCGGCGAGGCGCCGGCCAACTACGCGCGCGGCGACCTCGTACGCGACAGCGCCATGGATCTCGAAACGAACAACTCGCTGGGCCTAGCGCGCGAAAACTCCCTGTCGATCGAGGCCGGGCGCATCTCCCGTTCGGCTGTGGTCAAGATGGCGCAGACGTTCCGCACCGGCACCAACGACATCGACGCTGTCGACTATGTCGACATGTTCCTCGACGATCCTGATGAACTCAATGCCGAGACGCTCAACGAGACCTACGTGCTGGTGAACTTCCGCCCCTGCGTGACTAACAAGAATTGGCGCATGGACTGCGGCGTTGCCGGCTATGATAATCGGACTGGACTGCCGCCATTCTTCCCGACCCGATTGCGGTTCGAGGATTATATCTACCGTCTGTGGATACAGCAGCCCAACATTGCCGCAGCTCATGTCGACTCCGCGCAAACGCACATCAAGAACAACTACATGCGCAACCCTCTGCCTTCGGAGGTTTTCAACGAGGCAATCTGCCACCTTCTCAAGCGCAAGTTCCGCGAGAGCCTGCGGAAGACCGACGATCTAAGCATCGCCTTCGACTACGATGGCGCCGTATCTCTTCAAGACACTGAAGAGATGCTCGATGTCGCCCGCGCTATCCATGCCCGGGTGCTGAATGCCGTGCAAAGTGCGCGTACCGAACAGCGCCGACAGGCGCTTGGCCATTTTGCCGTCAACCTTTCCCGCACGTTCTATGACTTCGAGCCTGACTTCTTCCAGCAGAACGTCAGCCGGCTGGTTGATGACGAAGTTGGCCTGATCAAGTCTGCGCTCGAGATTTGGCCGACATTGCTTGAAATCGTATATTTCAAGAAAAACTGCCGTCACCTACCGGTCCGCCGCGTTCGCAACAGCGACCGCAGCGGCACGCGGTCCACAAAGGCGGCGGCGTGAGTTCGCTACCGTTCCGGTCGCGTGACCGCTGATCCGTCATGTCAGGCGGCTGTTTACTCCTGATCTTCCTTATCGTGCTGCTAACTGCAGCGCGCCTGTTGCTGCCCGGCGAGCGGCGTCCCCCGATTCAGCCCAATGACGAAACTGAAGAGCGAGAACGCATATGATGTGTCACATCACCTTCGTTCTCTCGGTGCTCAATCTGGCCCTGATACTCTGGACGGCGCGGCGCACGGCGCGGTTGCATCGGCGGGCATCGGTACTGAGGGTTCTCGAAGAACGACGCGATTAATCGTAAGCGTCGCTATGTCGCGGTCGCTCAAGCTGAAGAGCGCGCTGCGACAGGTACGCCGATCGTGGCAGTCAAATCGTGCGAGTTCACTTCGAAGGAAGAGGAGATCCGGGCGTTTTCGGGCGCACAATAGAGCGCTCAGCCTTGATCTTGTGCGCCGGCGATCATCTCCTGCGCATTCTGGAAAGGCTCGAACTGGACATCGTATGATCCGCGCCGCTTGCGTCCGACCAGGCAGCCTTCCAGTGCAAAGTCATTGACGATCCGCTGAACCTCGTAAGGGTTCGCCGCGATGCCGAAGCGGATCTGACACACGCTTCCCTCGGGAAGGTGAAAGGCGTGCATCGAGGAGCCGTCGTCTCGCCGCACGACCGTGAAAGTGCCACTGGCGTTTTCCGGGTTTTCTTCGTCAACGCCGCGCAGACACTTCACCACCCGAACTTCCTCTTCATAGGCCCAGCAAAGCGGCTTGGAGAGAAACAGCCGCTGCAGCTGCTGATAATAGTCTACCCGGAAATCATATAGTTCGCCGACGACAACCCCCGGCCCAGACGTTGGAGCGCCGGCATACTGGCTCATGTTGGGATTGTTCAGATAGATGACGCTTCCGAAATGCGCCGGAATTGCGTTCGCTTCTGTCTTCAAAAAACCCGCTGTGCCCATATCGATTTCAACGACAGCGCCACGATGCTTGTCAGCATAGTGCGCCCACATCAGCGAGTTGGTCGCCGTGCGGGTCATTGAGCAAACGCCCATGTACCTCGCCCATATGCTGCCCTTCAGGCTAGCTGTCAGCGAACCAAACAAACCATAATCCCGGACATCTGGCGCTGTGGGGAAATCAAACGGATCGTTCAGATCCTTCGGCAGGGAAAACCCGACCGTGTTATGCTCGAGCACCGCCTCCAGGCTCGCCAAACTCATGTATTTGTAAAGTCGCATCGATAGCTCGGCTCCTCGCCCGGTGCTCATCATTGGTCGGCGTCCGAGCGTTTGGCGCTCGCCGATGCCTGTTCAGCAGCGATTTCGCTCATCGGTCGACAGCCGGGATAGCTCAGGTATTCGCTTCGATGCAGCCAGCTTTGATACTGGCCTTCGAAGCCGATCGCATCGAGGATGATGCGGGTTACGATTTCGCGCGCCCAGACAATGTGGTCGAGCAAGCGCGCGTCCGCTGGCCCTTGATCTGGCGCCACGCCGGTGTGGACAATCACATTCCGCGCATTCGTGATCGCCGCGAGCCAACCAGCCGGCAGGTCGGCCGTGCGGATGCCGCGGCTTTCCAAAAGGATGTCCAGCTTGTCCCGCAGAGAGCGGCGGTTCAGCTCGTCGACTTTCCCGCCCATAGCAGAGGGGGCGTCTGGATCTGCCTTGAGGAATTTACGGACGCGCTTCTTTAGCTCGTGGAAGGCGGCGGGATCGTCGACGAACAATCCAGGGAGGCCAGACCGTGCGATGATGCTCTCAAGAGCGCTCATGGCATTGATGAGCCGCGATTCTCGATAGGCCACAGGGGCCGTCATCCAGCGGATGGCAGGATCCAAGCGCTCTATCGCCTCAGGTCGCTCCTTGAAGGAGCGCACCGCGCAATCGAAGATCTGCCACATGTAGAGGAGATCAAACGGCGCCATATAGGGAGAGGATGTCCTACCCCGCTGGACGACACGAAGAGTCATTACGCCTGCCCTGACGCGCTGCTCGTAGATCGGCACGAGGTAAACGTCGCACGCAAGTGATAGGACGCGCTCGAGATGGATGAGGAACCGTTCGCTCTGGTCCCACCAGCCTTGACTTTCTGAGCCATCAGCATGGATGGCCAACACCGCTCGAGGCTCCTGGTCGGCGTTCTCTCGGTATCCCGTGAAGACCAACCGACCGAGCGGGGTCTTGCGCTCGATGCCGTGGATGGTCGCAAGCTTGCGGAAGAACCAGGCGCGCATGTCATTGTGGTCGCTACGGACGTCTCGACTAAGCTCGGCGTGCCCGCAGCTTCCTTCGATCTCGACGCGATCCTCTGGATACGACCAGCGATAAAGATGAAACGTCTCGCTCGCGAAGCGCCAACTGCCATCCTCTGAAATGCCTGTCAGGCCCAGCGTCGATTGATCGTCCAGTGGGCGATCTCGTGGCACAAACGGTGTCGCTGCGCTGCCCGGGGTAATGGGATCGAGCGCGAGTGTAAGATTGCCATCGTCGTCTATGCCGGCGGCAAAGCCTACCGAGACGTCGGCGTCGCCGTTGGACAAGGTGCCGTGGAAGCGGATGGGATCAAGGATCGGCATGCCCCACTGATCTACCATGCAATGGGTCCTTATGGTCGCCTTGTATCACGAGAAAACGTCGTGGGCTCTTCACAGAGCCGAATAGATTCTCGCGGCTAAGTCGTAGTCGATCACGTGCTTTCCATGTGGGGTCGACACGACGAACTTGGCTATCTCAGCGGGCGAAAATGAAAAGTTCTCGGGTAGCTTAAGGCGTCGCTTGGCCGCGCCGTCCGCTGCGTTGCACTGGTCGCAAAGCACCGTTGGCAAAAACCGAGCCGTGCCGACGCCGGTCCAACTGCGAGCGTGATCATGGTGCTCGTGCAGGCCAGCCATCCAATCCTCGAACCTGTTCACGGTCCGTGGAAAACGCATGGTCCAGCGAAGAATTTGAAATTTCGATCGCCGACAACTGGGGCAGGTCCAGTCCGGACCCACCCGAGCCCATAGCTGATGGCAGTGCGCGCCCTTATAAGCCGCGAACTCCTCGGGTGTTGGAACCCTGACGGGCTTGGGCGCCGATTCCGCCATTTATCCTATCTTCGCGAGCAGCCGGCCGGCTGCACCTTGCTCAGCCGCCAGGTTTCGATTGTAGGCAAGTGGCATCCGCGGGCTCTTCCAGCGCAATGCGTCCATGATCCCGGCCAGATCCTCTCCGCTGGCGAACAGGTCCTGGTTGAGCCCGACCCGCGTGGAGTGCGCGCTGATCCCCTTAAGCAAGCGCGCTAGGTCATCCGCCGTCAGGTCGCCAAGCGCGCCACGATCGAACGCGCGCCGAATGATTGCCTGCCAGATCGGCCCGATGGAGCCCGGATGGAGAGCCGCATCGCCGATGTCGTATTCCACCCTTGCCGGCACGGCTGGCTTAGGAAGCGTCTTACGCAGATCCCACTTCTCGCGGCTGGAAATGCTATCGATCCGCCGCCCTTTCACTGCCGGCCGCGCCTTATAGCGACGCACCTGCACCCGCCGGAACAGCGGCCCGGCCGTAATCCCCGCCGCTTCGGTCCACGCGACAATCGCACGCATCGAGCGGGGCGAGAGATAGGCGGTAGCCCCCTCCCCTTCCTGGTCACCCTTGCTTCGATGGATCGCAAGCAGCCTAGCCTCGGGATCAAGCGCTTCGAGGATATGTTTCACTTCCACAGCGACGAGCTCTGACGCCCTCAGTCCGGTATCGTACGCCAGCGATAGCAGCGCCCGGTCGCGCAACCCCGGCAAATCGCCTCCACAAGCCTCCAGGAGCGCCCTCACGTTGAGCCCGCGGGGTTTGTCCCGCTCGACGTCGCGCACGGGGCCCTTGAAGCGCAGCGGCCTCGCCTGGGCCTGTGCAGTGCCCTTCTCGCGTCGGATCGCCCGCAGTCGCAGCCTGACCAATTCGGCTTGGGTGGGATCCTTGAGATCGAGCAGCTGATGGACCTTTGCGATCGACGCCTTGTAGCGGCCGAGCGATGCTGGTTTCGCCCCCTGCCCTGCCCTTGCATCGAGATAATCTGCTACCGATTCCGGCGTGGCCGGGAGCGTCATCCGCCCGTTGCGCCGGCACCACCGATCGAACGCTTCAAGGTCGCTGGCCAGCGCCCTGATCGAATGTGGCGAGGACGCCGCCTGATAGGCGGCGATCAATTCGGCATTGACCGTGATCTGCGTTTGACAGCGCAACTTGGTCACCTCCCAAGCGAGGTCGCGTGCGCCGCCTTCGGGAGTGACCGTGAGATCCACCAGCGTTTTCGCGTCGCCAGCCACGGCTACCGGGCCGCTGCCGCGATCTGTTCGAACGTCTGCGGCTCCATCCCGTAGATGGCAGCCAAGCCGTTGAAGGCATCGGCTACGATGCCCTTGAGATGATCCGGATCGATCGACGTGAGCGTGGCGACATACTCATAGGTGTCCTCAACCGCGCCGAAGCCTTCGTCGCTGAACGAATAGCGACCGAGCGGCCACCAGCTATTCGCGAGGCCATTTACGCCGAGACGGACATGGATCGGCAGCGAGCCGCCATGGTCGAGCGCGAGCCGGCTGTTGCGCTCGAGGAAATGCAACCAGTGCTTGAAGAAATATCCCGTCGCGAGCGTGATCCGCCCCTCGCGATCGAACAGGAAGCCGCCGCCGACGCCCCAGAATTCCCCGGTCTTCTCGAACCACTGGGTTATCGCCAGCGTCGGATATGCGCCGTCCTCCTCCGTGCCCGGCCAATAGATCATCGTGCCGCCGCGGCTGATACCGTAGCCGAGCGCGTTCGCTCTCGCGATCAGCGCCGGGTGGCCGCTGTTGCTCGCAAGCGCCTCTTTCGCGCCTGGCTTGGGTACCCATCGCGACGGGATGAGGCGGGCATAGCCCGGGAACTTGTCCATCCAGCGCACCCGGCTCGTTCCGTGGCTGGGGTGGGTCACCAGAATGGGCTGCGTGCGATCGAACCAGAGGTCCGGATCACCGGCGAAATGCGGCTGCCAGTGGACGGCCTCAGGGGGCGGTGCGGGCAGTTGGTCGAGAGCGAGGCGCAGATATTCGGCGAGCCGCTTGGCGAGATCCGCCCGCACCCGACGCAACTCTTCGCGATCGGCGCCGTCCGGCAGATGGAAGGCGATAGGACCGCGCCGCCCGCGCATGTCGAACGGCAGCTTGTCGATAGTCGCCCCGTCGAACGCGGTGTTCCAGACCTGCAGCACGCGATTATCACCGAGCGCCCGATGAGCATAGCCAAGCTCGATCAGCACGTTCGGATTGGCGCATGCCTTGCCGTCGGCCGACACCGCGATCGGCGTCACGTCGCCAACAAAAACCGCCGCCTCATCGATTTTTCGGAGGATCGTCGCGACGATGTCCGGCGAACCGGCGACTCCTTGCGTGTCAGAGGTGAGGCTCGGACGATCCGCTTCGTCGAGCTCGGCCGAGATCATGCCGATCGCCTGATCAAGCGCGGAGCGGACCAGCTCGCGGGTGACGCGGCCGTCGAGATCGCTCTGCCATGACCAGAAAACCGTCCTTTCCACGCGCGATCGCCCCTGCCCGTCCTCGGGGTGCTGTAGCACAACTTATAATGCGGCGCCAAATATGGTTATGTGATAACTGCAATTATCGAATGTGTATGAACAGAGACTATCAGGGGTGCAAACCAACTGCTGACTTTGGTTTCCTTGCGTGGCATCGTTGTCACTCATGAACCGCGACGACAACCCTCGTGCCGATGACGCATTGCTCCTGCTCGGACGCCTCGACGGCCGGCTGCAGGGTAGCGCATGCGCGGACATCTTTCTCGCGCGTTCGCGTCTTGAGGGCGCCTCCGCCCTTGCCGGGCTCGCCAGCGTGCCGATCGCAGTGAAAGACCTGCAGGACTGGATCGCGGGCCGCACACCCCCTCCCCGCTCGTCCGAGGGCCTCAACGATCCGATCTCGGTGGCGGCCATCTTCCATATCGCCCTCAGCCGCGATCAGGACCTCAGCGACCCGCTCGCCCGCGCGACGCTGAATGCGCTGCGTTCCGTCCTGGACGATCGCGCGGAAGCGGAAACCTATGCGACGTCGGACCTCGCCCATTTCGGTCCACTATGGCGGCAGGTGCAGGCGGCGGCAGACGCCCCCTTCCCTACACGCGACCTTCTCAGCCTTGCCAACCGCGTCTTCGAGCTGGCCGCCCTCACCGAGCCAGCGCCCTCAAGCGGATGGGACGTCGTCAGCCTCGATGGGCGAACGCTTAACCTTCCACCGCGCGATCGCGACCGGAACTGGTTGATCGCGGTCGCCGTGCCGCAAATGCTCTATCGCGCCGGCTTCACCACTCGGGTCATTCCTTCCTGTATCCTGCTGCCAAAATACCTGCCCCCCTCCCCTGCCGAGCTCGCCAAGACGGTAGCTCAGGCAATTGGTAGAACGGCTCAGGCGGGGCTACGGGAGCTTGATTCAATCGAACGTGCGGCGGCGCGAATCCGGTCTGATCTTCAGGTCACGAAGCGAAGCAAGGCTCCCCTGCTCGCTCGGCTTCAGCTCTCCTATCCGGGGCTTCAGCCCGCCGCGGTGGCACGCCTGCTGAAAATCACGCCCCAAGGCGCCCGCAAGCTCCTCGCCTCTCTCCAGAGTCACACCTGAAAGATCGATACCCGTGCAATCCAAACCTCAGAACCCGCCCTCTCGGCATCATTTTCATCCCGCAGTTCCTGCTCGAACAATGGACGACGGGCGGCGTGCTGCTCCGGTACCATTGCGACTGGCGCGGCGAGATCGAGAGCGCACCCGCCTCGCCGAAGAGCGTCTGCTTCGAACGGGACCTGTATAAGACCGTCGGCTTCCCGCCCGAGCACGCGCAGCAGATGGAAACCCTGTTCATGCAGGTGGTGGATGATGCCGCAGCGAAGGTTCATGCGCAGATCCTCGACGGGGACGTTCGCTCGCTCAGTGATGCGCAATGCTCGGACTGGGGCCGCTTTGTATTCTCGCTCTGGTTTCGGACGCCATTGGACATGCGCGGTTTGAAGGACGCCGTTGGTGCGCTCGCCGGTCCGGAAAGCGGTCGCGCAATTGTCGATGGCGAGCACGTCGCTCTTCCGCCTGCGGCGCTGAGCGCGCTCCAGATGGAAATCCTACGAACCGTCATCGATGACGCAGAGCGCGGACGAGCGCTCATCAACATGGAATGGCTGGTGATCAAGACCACCAATCCGCGAGAGTTCTTCGTGTCCGACTGGCCGCTCGACGTGCCGGTGAGCTTTGCATGGCTCGGCAGCAACTCGTCCTATGTGAGCCTGCCGATCGGTCCCAACGCCCTCTTCGTTGCAGCCGGATCACGCTCGCTCGCCGACCGCATCGCAACTCTACCCGAGCGCGAACTTATCATGCGCCAGAACCGATCGACCGTCGGCCATGCGCAGAGCTTTGTGAGCGCACGGAGCGCCCAAGCTGCCGCGTTCATTAGCGCTCACTTTGGTGGCCGTACGCGCTACTCCGTGACACAGGGCATCGCCGACAAATATAAGGGGCCCGCCATATAAGCCGCGATCGATCTGTCCTCTGGCAGAGACGAACCACTAAGTCAGCAGTCCTTCGATTGCCTTCAGCAGTTCCGGAGGCGAGGCTTCCGTCTTCGGCGGCACCTTGATGGTAAGCCCCCCTCCCCTCGCCCTCGTGTAGCGCAGGATAACCTTGCCACCCCTGCCGGTGATTTCCTTCTCGGCGGCACCTTTGGGGCTGGGGGCGACAGTCGCCTTGACGAGGCGCTTGGCGACCTCGGGCCCGCTTAGCTTCACGCCGTTTTTGGTGCGCTCCTCCTCTATCCGCTCTGACTCGTCGCGCATCTTCGCCAGCGCCTTCGCGTCGCCCGTAAGCGGTTTGATATCGCGCGCGACGCGAACAGTGATGTCGTGCGTGTCGGAGAAGGCCGAGACGATTTCGGTGGGCAGGCGTGCCACGTCCAGCAGCCGGCTAAGCCAGGACTTGGAAAGGTTCAGATGCTCGGCCATCTGTGACTGGGAGCCCTCGTAAAACTCGGCAAGTGCAACGGTGTATTCCTTGGCGCGCTCCCAGTCCGAAATGTCCTTGCGCGAGCGGTTTTCGACATCCGAGACACGGAACGCCTCTTCGTCTGTCACGCTCTGGATCGTGACCAGATACTCGAACTCTGGATGATGGTGCGCGCGGAGCCATTGCACCGTCCACCAGCGGCGAACACCGGCGATGATCTCGAAGTCGTACTCGGGATCGTCCTTCAGGCGCCGAACGATGGCCGGGATCCGCTGCTTCTTTGCGGACAAGAACGAGTCGATTAGGTCACGGCAGCTTTCCTCCGTGAGATGGTCGAGATCGCGATTGTGCATACGCCAGGGGCGGCACTTCGCAGGGTCGACCCACTCCGTCCGATCAGCGACGGACTTGCCCGTCGCTATCCGCGCGAGCGTCTGGCTGCGGCTCGCCATGATGCCTTCGGCGGGAGTGGATTTATCGAGGTTCTCCTCGTCATCGAGACCCTCTGTGAACATTGAGCCGAAGCCCTTGTTGCCCTTGCTCATCGGCCCGTTCCTTCTTCGTTTATCGCCGCCTTCGGCCCGCTCAAAGTGGAGGAGTTGCCACGTGGCAACTCGGCCGTTTCGCGGCGTAGTTTCAGACCTATGTTCACGCGACGGAGATACATATCACTACAACTCAATCCGCTGATTTTGCTTCACTTGTTTAGAAGTTGCCACGTGGCAACAGCGGTGACAGCGAGGCCCAAAACGCGCCTGATTCTCCGCCGCTATCACCTCGCAAAACCTGCCTGTTGCCACGTGGCAACTCGCCATCAGACACGCTCCCCTGCCCTGCTCGCCCAGGTTCGTAGAACGTCCTGTTCGATGTCCCGACACACCTCGTTCAGATGACGCATGCAGCGGTTGTAAACTTCGTGCGACGTGACCGGCTTTTCGAGTTCGAAGACGGTCTTCATACGCGAGCTGGCGTTGTCAATCTCGGCGCTGGTTACCATCACCGACTGGGTCATCGAACCGCCGAACACCTGCCGCATCATCGATAGCACCTCTCGGTGCATCGACTTGCTCTCGTCGACCCGGCTGCCGACAAGCCTGATGAAATTATAGGCTGGCCGCCCCCGCCCCGCGATCTTCTCCAACTGCTTCATTGTCGTGCGCGTCATGTCGATGAACGAGACGGTCGAGGCGAAATCAACCAAGCTCGGCGGAACCGGGATGACCATGCAGTTAGCGGCCTGCAGCACGGCCATCGATACCATGCCGAGTGCTGGCGGCGGGTCCATAATCACCACGTCATAGTCGTCGACCACCGTATCGATCGCTTCGGCGATCAGGTCGATGATCTCCATGTTCTGGTTCTTCGCCATATAGCCGGCGATTTCGTACTCCAGGTTATAGAGCCGCAGGTTCGACGGGATCAGATCGAGATTATGGAAGTGCGTCTTGCGGATGATCTTGCGCACCCCGAGCAGCTCGGGATTATGGAAATGACCATAGAGCGTGTCTTCCTCGTCGAGATCGACGTCTGGACGATAGCCGAACATCATCGTCGAAGAAGCCTGGCTGTCACAGTCGATGAAGAGGACACGATAGCCGTTGATCGCGAAATGCTGGGCGAGGTGCAGCGCAATCGTAGACTTGCCGACGCCGCCTTTGAAATTGCAGACCGAGATGATCGCCGGCGTGTCGGTCGGTCCGCGCCAGGGTCGCGTTCCGAACACCTCGCGCATATGGTCGATCTCTTCGAGCGTGTATTGAAGCCGATGGCCCGACCCGGTTCTTTCACGTGGCGGAAGTCGGCCGTCGCGCTCGGCCTCGCGAACCGCCGAGGCCGTCCGACCAGCAAGTGCGGCCGCCTTCGAGATCGGAAAGGTCGGTCCATGCTTGCGCCCGGTCTCCGGATCGACGGCGCTGTCGCGAATTCGTTTGAGGATGGTCAGCGCCTTGCGGTGAAGAACGTCGAGGCCGCCTTCGATAAGGTCGTCCGGCTGAGCGAGGGTAGAGTCCGTAGCCATCTAAATCCGCTTCTGTGGGTTTGATGCACCACAATAGCTGCGTTGGCAGTTTCGAGCAAGAAAATGGCCATCAGACTTACAAGATCACCGATGATCTCCGAGCCGTTTGCGATTCGAATGATGGCGTCCCCATCGCTCGCCGGTCCCGACCGATGATTTCAGAGCCGTTGTGATGTGTGCCGAGTCGAGATATCCAACTGGCGCACAAAAAGCCGCTTTGTGGATAACCACCGATGATCTCGGTACTTTCCGATGATGTCGGTGCGAACAAGCGATGATCTCGGTGCGACCCGACCGATGATCTCGGAGCGCATACCTATTACTGGAATCACCCTATAGAAAACCGATTCGCGAATCGTTTTGATTTTCAGGATTTCAAGAAAAGTTGGGGCAGGGGAGGGGTAAAAGGGCACCGACATCATCGGTCGATTTGCAACTCTGAAGGGAAGTTTCCCCTCCAAACTGCCAACGGGGTTGATTTCGATCTCCAAACCTGTTGAGACATGCCCATCGAAACCCCCGACAGATTCGGGGGGAAGGGCAGACCATGAATGGGGATCAGCATAAGCCGCTAGGGCACCAATACGCACTGGCCATGCTTACCGGCGGGGAGGAAGGCGTTCGCAAGCTCGCCACCACCGCCGGCACCCAGCTAACCTTGGACGCATTCCTGCGCGTGCAGGACGAAGAACCGGTCCCTGCCTTCCTCCACTCCGCGCTCTGCGCGATGTCGCTGCCGACGAAGCGGCCCAAAGACGATACGCAGCCGATCGTTCGCGAAGACGGCAAATACGCACTCGCCATCAATCCGCGGCCCGTTCTCCAGAATGTCGATGGCAAATCGATCATGCGGAGCTTGGGCGTGCCCTATGGCGCCTATCCGCGCGTTGCCCTGATCTACCTTCTTTCACAGGCCGTGATGAAGCAGTCACGAGACGTCTATCTGGGCCGCAATTTCACCGAGTGGATGCGTCGCTTGGGCTATCAGACCGTCTCCTACGGACCACGCGGCACCGCCAATCTCATGCGGGAGCAGGTTGATCGGCTTCTCGCCTGCGAGTGGCAAATCCGCTGGGACGGCACCGACACGGAGGACAATGCTTTCGCCGTCCGGGACGTCAAAATCTCGAATGAATATGCCGGCTCGCTGGATAAGAACGGCTCGTTTGCGCGCGAGATTCGCATGTCGGAGGCGTTCTACTCGCATCTGATCGATCATGCGGTACCGCTCAACGAGATCGCCATCCGCGAACTCAAGGGCACGCCAACGGCACTCGATCTCTATACCTATCTCGCTTATCGGCTACCGCGGATCGCATCGGACAAGGGCCAGGTCATCTCGTGGGACCAGCTGGCGAAGCATCTCGGCAACGAAGCCGATAGCAAGCGCTTCCGTCAGACTGTGCGTGAGACGATGCAGATCGTGTCTGCGGTCTATCCTAACGCCAATGTCGACCTGTCAGGCCGCAGGGTGGTTCTTCATCCGTCGCCAGCGCCGCTTGAGCGCAAGCTGGTCGGCCCGCACCTGCGACTCGTCGGCAGTGACGCTGCAAAAACGGCACCGAGATCATCGGTCAAGCCGCGCCGCGAGACTAAGGCGGGATCGGGAAAGGATGACGCACCGCTGCTCGCTTTCCCCGCAGGTTCGCTTTCCTACGGCACACGGGAGACTGTCTTCCGTCAGATTGCGCTGACGAAGGGTCATCCTTGGTCGGTCGACGATATGGCGGCTGCCTTTCGCAAGGGATGCCCCGATTTCAGCCGGCCGCGGCCGGATACCGAGTGGCTGCGCATCTGGGAGAAGTTCGTCGTCGCCTATGCCGAACGCCGCGCGAATCGGAGTGACGACTGACCGATGATCTCCGAGCCGTTCGCTTTTTGCGAGCGCCGGACGACTCTGTCTTCGCGAATTTGACCGAGGGAAAGAGGGAAGGGGGGCCGAGCTTGTAAGCAGGAGGTGCAGCTATGCCGCTTACAGCCAAGAGACCAACCCAGGAACTGATCGATATTGTCGGTACGCTCGGCGGCACCTGGAGCGGCAATACCGCAATGTGCCGGTGCCCGGCCCACAGCGACAGCGATCCAAGCCTATCGATTCGCCAAGGTGATCGCGGGATCCTCGTCACGTGCTTTGCCGGATGCTCGCGAGAGGACGTCCTGAGGGAACTCCGCCGAGTCCGACCAGGTCGCCATTATTCGGCGCCCGACGCAACCGGTCCGCAGCGCCCGGCCAATATCGAGCGGCTCTGGGAGCAGGCTGTCGATGTTCGAGGCACCCTGGCCGAGCGCTATCTCGCTCGCCGCAACCTCCTTCCGCCGCCACGCGAGGTGCGCTTTCATCCGAGGTGCCCGTACATGCCGAAGCCGAAGACGGTATTCGAGCCGGCCCTGCTGATCGCCGTACGCGAGACCCGTCGACTCGTCGCCATTCAGCGGATTTTTCTCAACAAAGCGACCGCCGACTATACGCGCAAGGTAATGCTCGGCATGCCTGGGAACGGCTCGTGGCGGGGCGGGGAGGGGGGCACCATCCTTGCGATTGCCGAGGGCTTCGAAACCGCTGACGCGTTCGCTCGCCTCAACGCCATCCCCTGCTGGGCTTCTCTCGGCGCACGGCGTCTCAATCAACTGATCATCCCGTCAGCAATCGATACGCTGCTCATCGCCCAGGACAATGACGCCGAAGGCCGACGCGCGGCCGACAAGGCCGAGATCCATTACCGACGGCCGGGTCTGACCATCCGCCGGGCACCACCCCCGGCAAAGTTCAAGGATTGGGCGAAAGTCCTCGACGCGGTCGTCCAGGACATCAGCGTCTAGGCGCTCCGGGGTGGAAGAGGGGAGGGGGATCGAGAGCGTGATGCTGCTGAAGGTGCAGCCACGCAGGAGATCCCAAAATGACCGACCTCTTCCACGCGGCCGATCGCGCCGACCATCATGCCGCGCGTCTGCTCCTACCGCACCTCGCAGCGGACGGCGCTATCAGCCGCCGCCTGATCAATGATATCATGGTCACCGCTTTCGGCGGGTCCGATGCCGACGGCCGCTGGACTCAGCGCACGAGCTTCGAGGTTCTCGAACATGCGCTCGCCCTACACCTTCGCTCAAGCGGCCAGGGCTTGAATTCCTTTGCTCAAGTCAGCGGCCTGGTCGCACTTTCGGAGCGGCTCCCGACCCAGACGGTGCGGAGCGAGGAGCAACTCGACTGGCAGCAATTTTCAACGCCAGTCGACATCGCCGCCGTCGCGGTCCTGCTTGCGGACGTCCAGCCCGATGACGTCATCCTCGAGCCGAGCGCCGGCAACGGATTGCTTGTCGCTCAAATCAGGCCACACAAAGCTCTCCACCTCAACGAACTCGATCCCCTCCGCCGCAGGCGGCTGCACCACGTCTTCCCGGAGGCCACGATCTCCGGCGAGGACGGCGCAACGATCAACTCGACCTTAGCTGCTGCCGAGCGACCCTCGCTCATCCTCATGAACCCGCCGTTCTCGCGCTCCCTCGGGCGCGGCGCCGACGACTATGCTGCGGTCCGCCATCTACAGGCTGCGCTTCGCCGGCTGCAGGCGGGGGGACGTCTGGTTGCGATCATGCCTGATTGGTTCGGGCCCAGCGCCAGGATGCGCGACCAGTACGAAACGGTGCTGCGCAATGTCACCGTCCAGACCTCGGTGCGGCTCGAAAAGTGCTATTTGAAGCACGGGACGTCGATCGCCATCCGACTGTTCGTGATCGACAAGGTCCCCGGCAAGGCACCGCCGTCCGTGATCCAGCGCTCCTCCGTGACCGAGCTTCTCGATGCGCTACGCGTTCCCGAAAGATCGAGGCCCCGTCGAGACGAGCCCGTGCCGGCGCCAAAGCGGTCGGGCGGCATCTCGCTTTTTCGCGCGGTCAAGAGCAGCCGCCCAGAACCGCGCACCTTTCACGCGCCCGTTCGTAACGATGTGCTCCCCGTCGAATATGAGAAGCTCGCGACACCCGCACCGCTCCTCGAGCAGACCGGCGTCTATCTTCCCTACCGGCCAAGCCGGATCAGCTTCGCCACCGCCGGCGAGCATCCGACCGCGCTGGTCGAATCCGTGGCGATGGGATCGATCCCGGCGCCGATCCCCGACTATGTCCCCTCGCTCCCCGAGCGCACCGTTTCCGAGCGCCTGCTTTCCGCCTCCCAGCTCGAAACGGTCGTCTATGCGGGACATGCCTGGGCGCAGACGATCCCCGGCCGCTTCAAGCCGAACAAGGAAGGCGTCGGCTTGACCCTTGCCGAGGACGGCGAAGCCTATCGCAAGGGCTTCTTCCTCGGGGACGGGACGGGTGCAGGCAAGGGACGCCAGATTGCCGCCTGCATCCTCGACAATTGGCTCCAGGGCCGCCGTCGCAACATATGGGTCACCAAGAATGCGCCGTTGCTCGAAGATGCGCGTCGGGATTGGACTGCGCTTGGCGGCCTCAGCGGCGACATCCAGCCGATCTCCAACTGGAAGATCGACGAGCCGATCAGGCTCGAGCAAGGAGTTCTTCTCGTCACCTACCCGACGCTCCGCTCGATGCGCGGCGATCACAGCCGGCTGAAGCAGATCGTCGATTGGGCGGGGGCCGACTTCCAAGGCGTGCTGGCGTTCGATGAAGCCCATGAAATGGGCGGGGTCGCGGGCGGGGAGGGCGCCCTTGGCGCCAAGGAAGGATCGCAGCAGGGCATCTGCGGCGTGCTCCTCCAGAACCAGCTTCCCGGTGCGCGCGTGCTCTATGCCTCGGCGACGGGCGCGTCCGACGTCAACAATCTCGCATATGCGGTGCGCCTCGGTCTCTGGGGACCGGAAACCGCCTTTGCCGATCGCGAGCAATTCATCAGCGGCATCCGCAAGGGCGGCATCGCGGCGATGGAGCTCGTTGCTCGCGATCTCAAGGCGACCGGTCTCTACATGGCGCGAGCGTTGAGTTTCGCGGGCGTCGAGTACGAGATTCTGCGGCACGAGCTGACCCCGGCCCAGATCGAAATCTATGACACATATGCCGACGGCTGGTCGATCATCCACCAGAACATGGAGCGGGCTCTCGAACTCACCGGCGTCGTCGACGGGCTGGAGAACGCCACGCTGAACAGCGGCGCCAAGGCGTCAGCCCGCTCGCGCTTCGAATCGACCAAGCAGCGCTTCTTTGGCCAAGTCCTGCTATCCATGAAGCTTCCAACCGTGATCGCGGCGGTCCGCCAGCATCTTGCGAACGGCCAATCCGTCGTGTTGCAGCTTGTGACCACAGCTGAGTCGATCTTGGATCGTCGTCTCGACGCGCTGAGTCCCGACGAGCGCGCCGAGCTCGAGATCGATCTGTCGCCACGCGAAGCGATCTAATGTTGAGCTCAACATTACACATATTCTTTGCAGTCGCAGTTTATGTCGAGCGTGGCGGCGGGAGGCGCAGGTTTCCTTCGGTTTTCCATGAATTCACTCCAGATAATTACAGTTCCTT
>NZ_JAVDUC010000028.1:0-22194 GCF_031456125.1 Sphingomonas sp. BE138 | reverse complement strand
CCCCGATCGGGGCCCTTTCCATGTCGTCATCACGCCTCGACCGCTGGCCTACTTTTACACCGCCACCGTGGCCGGATTTTGCTCCGCCGTTGACACGGAGCGTACGTCTGACGCCGCATGTCCGGCAATGGCCGACGCGACGGGCGGTAGCCGAGCGCCTAATGGTCAGCGCCGCCAACAATTGCGTCGGCAATCCGGTCGATGCCACAATCGGCATGTTGCCGGATGCCCCGATCGACGATCGTCCGGTCACGCTGGGGGACTGGCACCGTTGCTATTCGAACGTCACCTGTTGCGCTATTCGGACGCAATAGCACGCTGTCGCTGATGTTCGATCGGCTACGTGCCCTTCTGTCTCCATTGTGCCAGGGACGGACTTAATGTCTTGGTTACTAGACGCTAGTAAATTGCTATAATAACCTAAGATAAATGGATTTATATAGTATATAGCGATGATGGTTATCGAATTTTTTGTAAGAATGATTACGCTACTAGCGTCTCTAGCATTTTATATTTACATGATCGTGAAGGACGGCATGCCGTCTAGTACTATGGGGGCACTTTTCGCGTTTGTGATCATCATACCGGTTGGGTTTACTTTTACTGTATGTACGGTTTACCCGGTTGAAATTGCACTACGCCGTAAGTCCTTGATCCTATCCGTGATATCACCGCCTCTCGTCTGTATCACGATTTCTGTAATCGCATCTGCAATCTTCCGAAGCAACGCCAGTAATGCTCTTGGCAACTCCGCTATCCTAATTCTTATTGGCATGTACTGGGGTTCCGCATGGGCAGTTACTGGATTATTGTATTTTCTTGTAAAGAAATCACTTTCGGGTTACACGAAGAAATCCGGTACCGCCAACGATGTATAGTAAGCAGCAGAATGGATTGTTCATAATTGCTTCTGTTGCGGCCGACTAATGTCGGCATGTGGGCGTTTATACCATCAAGCTGCCTTTGCCGGTGTTACCGGCTGCCGCCCGAGTGTTCGATACACAGTGGGGCGCGAGATAGAGAACAGCTCGGCAAGGTCACTGATTGAGTAGTCGCCGGTGTCGTACATACGGCGCAACTCCTTCTGCTGCCGATCGGACAGCTTGGGCTTCTTTCCGCGCAGCTTCCCCTTGGCACGCGCGACAGCCATACCTTCGCGAGTCCGCATCCGGATCAGGTCGGCCTCGAACTCGGCGAAGGTTGCGAGGATGTTGAAAAACAACTTGCCCATCGGGTCGCTAGGGTCGTGGACGCTCGCGCCAAGCTGGAGTTTGATCCCACGGGCGGCGAGACCGTCCCCAATCGCGCGCGCATCCGGCACTGACCGTGCGAGCCTGTCGAGCTTGGGGACCACCAGCGTGTCGCCGCTTCGTACGGCTGCAAGCGCTTGGTCGAGGCCGGGCCGCTCCCGGTTCGTGCCGGTGAACCCCTTGTCGGTATAGATGCGATCGGCCGCCACCCCGAGCTTCAGCAGCACGTCATGCTGAGTGGCGAGATCCTGTTTGTCGGTCGAGCAGCGGGCATAGCCGATCAAGGTGTGCGTCATCGGTCAGACTGTAACGCATAACGCCCCATCATCGCAAAACATATGGTACCATCTATGTGAGACTCGGCGTTTGGCTGTTTTCCGTAACCGTTTCATGACCTGACGCGGGTCCGCAGAACGATCCTCTATCGGACAGAGGCGATTACCATGGCGGATGATCGAGGGCGGCAGATTGAAAGCGCCGAGGTCGCGAAACGCATGGCCGTGCTGCGACCGCATCTGCATGACGCGGTGCCGCTGGTAGATGCGGCCGGTCAGGCCGGCGTTCCGATCCGTACCGCCCGACGCTGGCTGGCGCGCTACCGCGCCGATGGTCCGGCCGGGCTCGCGCGCCCTCCGCGACCAGGGACGGGCGGGCGTACGTTCCCCAAGGCATTAGTCGAGCTGATCGAGGGCATGGCGCTGATGAAGCCTCCACCTTCGATCGCGACCATCCATCGCCGGCTCGCCGGCCTGGCAGGTGAACGGGGCTGGCGCACCCCATCTTACGGCAGCGTGCGCGACATTGTCCGTCGGATCGATCCGGCCATGCTGACACTGGCGCATGAAGGCGCTGCCGTTTTCCGGGACAGGTATGAACTGGTGCACCGGCATCGGGCTGACCGCCCAAACGCTACATGGCAGGCCGACCATACCCAGCTCGACATCCTGACTCTCGATGCCGGTGGTAAGCCCGTACGGCCGTGGCTGACGACGGTGCTGGACGACCATTCGCGCGTGATCGCGGGCTATATGGTCTTCCTTGGCGCGCCATCGGCGCTCAACACGTCGCTCGCGCTGAGGCAGGCGATCTGGCGCAAGGTCGAGCCAGCTTGGCCGGTGTGCGGCATTCCCGACGTGCTGCACGTCGATCACGGGTCGAACTTCACCAGCCTCCACCTCGAACAGGCTGCGGCCGACCTCCGCATCCGCCTGATCTACTCCGCCGTTGCGCGTCCACAGGGACGCGGCAAAATCGAGCGGCTGTTCCGCACCATCAACACCGAGCTATTGCCCGAGCTGCCGGGCAATCTGCACGCCGGCAAGCCGGTGTCGTCGCCCCGTCTGTCGCTACCCACACTCGATGCAGCCATCGGCGCCTACATCGTTTCGACCTACAATGCCCGCCGTCATCGCGGGATCGGCATGGCGCCCGTGGACGCTTGGCGTGGCAAGGGATGGCTGCCCCGGATGCCGGAGAGCCTAGCCGAGCTGGATGCGCTGCTGGTCATGGTGGCGAAGCCTCGCACGGTGCACCGCGATGGCATCCGCTTCGAGGGCTTGCGGTACTTCGATCCGACGCTCGCGGCATATGTCGGTGAACCGGTGACGATCCGGTACGATCCTCGCGACATGGGCGAGGTCCGCGTTTTTCACCGCAACGCCTTCCTATGCCGGGCCGTCAGTGCCGATCATGCGGGCCACAGCATAACCCTCAAGGATGTACAGGCCGCCCGCATCGCACACCGCCGTCAGCTGCGGAACGAGATCAGGGCGCGGAAGGCGCAAGTTGAGGATCATCTGCCATCCATCCTTCTTCCCGCGCGAGCCGGACCGGTCCGAGAACCGGTGCTGGAAGCTGCCTCCGTCGCAGCACCTGCTCCGGTACGCAGCAAACCCCGCCTTCGCACCTACATCGAAGGCGAGTGATGACCGACGCGGGCGCGCGCCATACTAGCTTCATCTCCACCCAGGAGCATCGTCGCTTTACCGAGTTTGCGGATGCCGTCCGCAAGCACCGTTACATTGGTCTGTGCCATGGGCCCGCCGGCGTCGGCAAAACGCTGTCCGCCCGTCGCTATGCCCGGTGGGATGGCGCGATCTCGCTACTCACCACATGGGGTGCGCGCGATCCATCCGATCTCAAAGTCTATGCCGACCTCGATCGCTCGCGCGCCGTGTTTTACACCCCCACGGTCGGCTGCGCCTTTCGAGAGCTGCGCCACGATCTGCCGCACCTCATGAGCCGGGTCGACATCTGCATCGATCAGCACGTCCGCCCCAAGTCAGGCGGCTTGCCCGACACCCGTCGCAAGCGCTCCGTCGAACTGCTGATCGTGGACGAAGTGGAGCGTCTGTCTACGACCGGGCTGGAATATGTGCGCGACCTGTTCGACCGGCATGGGGTCGGGCTGATCCTGATCGGGATGCCCGGCATCGAGAAGCGCATGGCCCGCTACCCGCAGCTTTTCAGCCGGGTCGGCTTCGCTCACCAGTACCGGCCGTTGCAGGACCAGGAGCTGACGTTCGTGCTGACGCGCCGTTGGCGCGACCTTGGGCTCGCCATGGACGACGCGGACTTCACAGATGCGCAGGCGGTCGCCGCGATCGTACGCATGACTGGGGGCAATTTCCGGCTGCTGCACCGCCTGTTCGTCCAGATCGAGCGCATCCTACGGATCAACGGCATGAATGCCATCACGGAGGAGGTGGTCGAGGCAGCACGTAGCACGCTCGTGATTGGCGTCACGTGACCCGTAGCTGCCATTCCGATGCCGTTCACTTGCAGACGTTCGATAACCTTGATGTCCGCTCCCGAAGCAGTCATTCTGACGCTATGGCTGATAGGTTACCCGCCCTCCGCAATTGGCTGTTTTGGCTCGCGCTCATTGCTTGGCTGGCAATCGCGATCCCGATCGGTCTTTTCAGCCTATTGACCCTGGAACTGCCGCTTTGGCCGTCTTTTTCGGTGGAGAGCACACTTGAAGGCATAGCCATTTGGGCAATCTTAGCAGCATGGTTCTACATCACCCCGGTCGTACTTATTGGTGTTCGCCGCCGGAGGTGAATGATTGCTCTGAAGCTGGGATGCTACTGCGCAGCCCGACTGCTTCCCAGCGCATTCAGCTGTTTCAACGTGCCATTTTTCGCTGACATGACATGCCAATCAGCGCCGACATCCACAGTCTAGCAGGCGCGGAGCGTGTATCAAAACACATTCTCGATTGCGGTTGGTCGTGCTAGGCACGTGAGATGAGTTTTGAGAAGGTGCCATGCTGATCGGCTATGCGCGGGTGTCGACCCCCGAACAGGATCTGACGCCGCAACTCGACGCACTACGCGAAGCGGGGTGTGAGCGGACCTTCAGCGACAAGGCGAGCGGTGCGAAGGCGAACCGGATCGGCTTGGCCGATGCCCTGTCACACGCTCGCGCCGGCGACGTGCTGGTGGTCTGGAAGCTCGACCGGCTCGGCCGGACGATGAAAGGCCTGGTCGATCTTGCGGCCGAGCTGGCGGAGCGGGGTATCGGCTTCCGCTCGCTGACGGACGGGATCGATACCGCCGGCACCGCCGGCAAGCTCGTCTTCCACATCATGGCGGCGATGGCGGAGATGGAGCGGGACCTGAACCGCGAGCGCACGACGGCCGCACTGATGGTGGCGAAGCGCGAGGGCAGGGTAGGCGGCCGCAAGACAGTGATGACGCCCAAGCGGCTCGAGGCGGCCCGTAAGCTCCTGGCCTCCGGAATGCCGATGCGCGAGATCGCGCCGGCGATCGGCGTCTCGGTCCCGACGCTCTACCGCCACCTTCCCGCGCCGGAACAAGAGGCGATCAGCGCGGAAGGGGTATAGCACCGACCGGATCAGTCGGCGTCGAACGCGGTTAGAATGGGGCAGGGGCCTTCCGAGCCCGACCCACATTCATGAGCAAGCCGCTGGAGTGATGCGCGGACGCGCTTCAGCTCCTGGATCTTTGCATCCAGCGCCGCGATCCGCTCGTTGGCAAGCTGGCGTGCCCGAGCGCGATCGTCGGTCGCGTCCAGCGCCACCAGTTCTCCGATCTGCTCCAACGTGAAGCCAGCGGCCTGCGCCGATCGGATGAACCGGAGCCGGCGAACATCGTCTGCTGTGTAGCGGCGAATACCGCCATTCGAGCCCGATCCTTCAGGCCTCTCCGGCGTCTCGAGCAACCCTCTGCGCTGATAATAGCGGACCGTTTCTACACCGACGCCGCCCTCGCGCGCGAGCCCCGCAATTGTCACGTCGGCCATGCCTTGACTCCGTACCATGGTACGGCCCCTATATAGGTGTCGCGAACATGGTGGAGAAGAACATGGCGACCGCGGCGCCCAAGAAGGCAACGATCTACCGCATGGTGATGCCGACGCACACCTGCCCCTACGGCTTGAAGGCAAAGGACCTGCTGCACCGACGCGGCTACGAGGTCGAGGACCATTGGCTGACGACGCGCGAGGAAACCGACGCATTCAAAGCCGAGCACGGGGTCAAAACGACACCCCAGACCTTCATCGGTGGCGAGCGGGTAGGCGGCTACGACGATCTGCGCCGGTTTTTCGGCAAGACCGTGGCCGACCCCAAGGCGGTGACCTACCGGCCGGTCGCGGTTGTGTTTGCGATGACGGCATTAATGGCGCTGGCGGCCAGCTATGCCGTGCTCGGCACACCCTTCACGGTACGCGCCGGTGAGTGGTTCATCGCCTTCTCCATGTGTGTGCTGGCGCTGTTGAAGCTCCAGAACGTCGAGAAGTTCGCGACCATGTTCCTCAACTACGACTTGCTCGCGAAGCGCTGGGTGCCATACTCCTATATCTACCCCTACGCGGAAGGCGCGGCGGGCGTGCTGATGGCGGCCGGCGTGTTGACCTGGTTGTCGGTGCCGATCGCGCTGGTGATCGGGACGATCGGGGCGGTCTCGGTCATCAAGGCCGTGTATGTCGACAAGCGCGAGCTGAAATGCGCGTGCGTGGGCGGTGACAGCAATGTGCCGCTGGGCTTCCTGTCGCTCACCGAGAACGTGATGATGGTCGCCATGGCTATCTGGATGGTGCTGGGCGTCGCGCACTGATCTGGTGCAGCGTCCCGGCGCAGCCTAGAAGGGGTCATGACATAGAACGGGCACGAAACTACGCTTAGCCTGTCGGAAAACCCATGCCGGCCCATTTCCCCACATGCTGGCTATCCGACAGGGATTATCGCCTATGTCGCGAGGGGGATACGAGCGGTTGCTTTGGTGGCACCCTCGAACGACGGCAATCAGATGTTTTCCGACAGGTTCAAGCGTCCCGTTTCCCCGTTGATCCGGCACTATTTCGGGAAAAAGCAATCGGGAACAGCATTCGGGAACGCTCGCCCCGGTGGCCCTGATCCGACCTCACGGGATGCACCGTCGTTCTCGATCAACCTTCCCAATCGGGAAGGCTGATAACCGGCTCACCCATGGAATAAACCCGGACGAGCGTCGTCTATGCTTTCAGGACTGATGCGCCGGAGGCTTATGCATAGACGAAACTGGATGCTGGGTCTGACTGCTCCGGCCCTACTTACAGGCGCAGCCGCGGCCTCCCCTGCCGATGGCTACGCCAGCATAGTGTCTGCCGCGATGGACCGGATGATGGCGGGCATGATGGTCAAGCCGTCCGGCGACGTCGACCGCGACTTCGTGGCGATGATGCTCCCGCATCATCAGGGCGCCATCGATATGGCGGTGGCGGAGCTGCGCTATGGCCATAACGAGCAGCTCAAGCGCATCGCGCAGGAGATCATCATCGACCAGCAGCAGGAGATCGCCGCCATGAAGCTGGCGATCGGTCAGCCGCTACCCCCTTCGACGCCAGCCCCGACGCAGGGCGGCGACCACCATAGCCCTATGGAGCACTGACATGATCCGGACCATCCTGCGCTCGGCCGCCTTGCTGATGAGCGCCGCACCGGGCCTCGCCATGGCCCAGCAGGCGCCGTGGAACGCTAAGGACATGCCCGTCAGCCACCGCGACCGCGTCTATGCGTCTGAACAATTCTCCAACACGGTGTCGGTGACGGACCCGGCCGACAACCGGCTGCTCGGCGCCATCAAGCTCGGCGATCCGCAGCCGATGAACTTTTCGCCGCTCTACAAGGGACAGGTGCTGGTCCACGGCCTCGGCTTCTCGCCGGACGGGAAGACCTTGGCGGTCGTGTCGATCGGATCGAACGCCGTGTCGTGGATCGACACCGCCACCAACACGGTCAAACACACGACCTATGTCGGGCGCAGTCCGCACGAGGCGTTCTTCACGCCAAACGGCAAGGAGGTGTGGGTCACGGTCCGCGGCGAGGATTATATCGCCGTGCTCGACCCCACGACGTACAAGGAGACGGGGCGCATCAAGACGCCCGGTGGTCCGGGCATGACGATCTTCTCTCCCGATGGCCGGTACGGCTATGTCTGTTCGTCGTTCAATCCGGTGCTGGCCGTGTTCGATGTCGCGACCCACGCGCAGGTCGGACAGGTGGCACAGCCAAGCCCGTTCTGTCCCAATATTGCCGCGACGCCGGACGGCAAGCAGGTGTGGTTCACGCTGAAGGACATCGGCAAGACGGTCGCATTCGATGCGAGACCACCCTTCGCGATCCTGAAGGTGCTGGATACCGGGCCGATCACCAACCATGTCAACTTCGCCCGCACGGCCAAGGGGCAGTTCGCCTATGTGACGGTCGGCGGAGAGAATGCGGTGAAGGTGTTCCGCACATCCGACTTCGCGCCCGTCGCCACCATCCCGGTCGGCAAGATGCCGCACGGTGTCTGGCCATCGGGCGACGGCCGGCGCATCTACGTCGGGCTGGAGAATGCCGATGAGCTCGCCGCGATCGACACCGCTGGCAACACGGTCGTTGCCACCGTGCCGGTCGGACAGGCACCGCAGGCGATCGCCTATGTGTCGAACGCAGTTCCGACAGGCCCCGGCACCGACAATCTCCAGCCGCTCGGCACGGCCGGCAAGGCGTTGCATCTGACCATGGGGCCGATCGGCGGCAAAGGTACAGCAAGCAGCATCACCCTCTTCGACCAGGGCATCATTCAGGTCGTGCAAAGTGCCGTTACCGGTTTGCAGCCCAAAAAGCCTTACATGCTCGTGCTGACCGCCAATGCGGACGGCAGTGGTGCGGTAGAGCCGCTTGCGAACTTCATGAGCAACCCGGCAGGTGCGGCGATCGTCAACGCATCGGGTCCGATCCGGCAGATCGTTCAGGGCAGCACCGCGACGCCCCGCCGCTTTCTGGCGGTGGCGGAGGTGGTGAACGGCGCGCCTGGACGCATCGTGCAGGTGCAGCGCGACTGAAATGGACCCTCTTGCCGCCGCGATCGAACCCCTGATCCCCGGCCTGCGCCGCTATGCCCGGTCGTGGCTGCGCGATCGGGCGATGGCGGACGACGTGGTGCAGGATTGCCTCGAGCGCGCGGTCGGGCGATGGCGACAGCGGCGCGGGGTGGAGGTTCGCCCATGGGTCTACGCGATCCTGCACAATCTGTTGGTCGACCATCAGCGGCAGCGTAGCCGGCGAGGCACAGCGGTTCCGCTCCACCTCGTGGACGACACCGCGCTCGGCCGTCCGGCCGATCAGGACACAGGCCTGCACCACCGCGACCTGCTGCGCGCGCTTGATGCGTTGCCTGAAGAGCAGCGAACGGTGCTGCTCCTCGTATCGGTCGAGGGTCTGCCCTATGCGGAGGTCGCTGCCGTCGTCGGCGTGCCGCTGGGCACGGTGATGTCGCGCATATCGCGGGGGCGCGACCGTCTGGCGACACTCCTCCGGGAGGGTGAACGGCCGCGATTGAGGAGCGTGCAATGACCAGCCCGATCGGCGAGGACGATCTGGCCGCATGGATCGATGGCAGGTTGTCGCCCGAGCGGCAGCGCCTGGTTGACGCCTACCTTAAAGGCCAGCCGGATCTGCATGCCCGTTTGCGGGAGCAGGCGGAGCAGGCGCGAGCCCTCGCATCCCTGTTCACCACGATCGCGGACGAACCCATTCCGGCGACGATGCGCGTGGCAGCGATCAGGGGACGGCAAAGGCAACCGCGTTGGCAACTCGCCATTGCCGCGTCACTTCTGCTGGCGTTGGGGTTTGGCGGGGGCTGGTCGAGCGCGCGGTGGAGCGGTGAACCCCGCGCGGGCATCGCGGCGCTGGCCAACGAGGCGAGTGACAATTTCCGTGTCTATGCCGCCGACCGGATACGACCGGCGGAAATCGGCCCCGACCAGCGCGCCATGCTGATCCGGTGGACCTCCGCCCGACTGGGTGAGCGCGTCACCATCCCGGACCTCAGCACAGCCGGCTATCGCTATGGCGGGGGGCGATTGGTCGCGACGCCTCACGGCCCTGCGGCACTGCTCCTCTACGACGGACCGCAAGCGTCGAAACTCGCGGTGCTGACGAGGCCTATGCAGATCGACAAGACCGCGAGCATGACCAGCACGTCCAGCGGGACCATGGGCCGGGTCACATGGGCGGTTGATGGGATCGGCTATAGTGTGGTGGGCGAGCGACCCGCGGCCGAGTTGCATCCGATCGCCGACGAGGTCCGGCGCCAGGCCGATGCGGCGCTGGTGTCCTGATTGCACCTTGCCGCTTCCCGACGCCGACAGGCACCGGGCGATCCAGCGGGATCACGGCTTGCGCTCGACGTCCTTCCTGTCGGCCTCGGCCGGCGTCCGGCGAGCCCGCTCGCGGATGCGGCGTTCCAGCGGCGCACCGACGAACAGGACGAGCATTGCAAGGCTCACCCCGCCGATGATGAGCGGCCACACTGCCAACCCCGCTGCCGCGCCGATCGTGGCCGTCACCCAGATGCACGCGGCGGTCGCCAATCCATGCACTTCCTGACCCTGGCCGACCCGCAGCACCGCGCCGGCACCGATGAAACCGACGCCTGTCAGAATGCCCTGCATCGCCCGCCCTGCGGCGTCGGCGTTTACATTTGGCAGGCCACTATGCACGACCGCCTGCACGGCGATGCAGCTCGCCAGACCGACCAGACCCAGCGTTCGCAAGCCCATGATCTGCCGGTTCTCGCGCGAGCGTTCCCAGCCGAGCACCATCCCGGCCGCGGTCGCCACCACCAGCCGCCCGATCGCATCGATCCAGAAGCCGATGTCCGATGCCGCTGACGCTTCGATCATTCGACCAGCACGTGGACGTGATGCCAGGCGGTGCACAGATATCCGGCGAAGTTCCACATCGTGTCCGGCCGTTCGGGCTGTCCCTGTCCAGCCCCGTCGAAGGCGCGCACGACAAGGTGCTGGCGACCTTTGGCAAGCGTGGCGTCGAGGGTCCAGCGCCGCCAACCCCAGTGCGTCTCCGGATCATCGGCGAACGTCGCCTGTTGCCACTCGCGACCACCGTTTACCGACACTTCGACCCGAGAGACGCGGCGATCATAGGCGATGGCATAGCCCTCGATCCGCACCTCCCCGGCCGGCAGGCTTTCGCCAGAGCCGGGCACGCAGATCGCGGCGTTGAGCGGCATGGCATTGATGGTCAGACCCCGGCTCCAGTCGACGGTGTCGCTCGTCACATCGGCGGGAAACAGCTTGTAGTCGTGCGCCTGGATCGGTGCGTCGGAAGGCATGTCTCGCACCTCGATCCGTGTCAGCCATTTGGCGCTGCGCACGCCGGCATAGCCCGGCACCACCATGCGGAGCGGTGCGCCGTGTTCGGGCGTCAGCGGCTCGCCGTTCATCGCCCAGACGAGGAGGACGTCGGGCTGCCGCGCCTTGCTCATGGCGATCGATACCCCGAACAAGGCTTCCTCGCCCTCCACGTCCACCTCGTCCGCGCCGGTGAACGCCACGAACAGGTCGGACGCATCAGGTGCGCCGACCGCATCGAGCACATCGGCCAGGCGTACGCCGGTCCACTCTGCATTGCCGATCGCGCCGACATCCCAAGGATCACCCGACGTTTTTCCGACCTGCTGGAGGTCAGTGCGCCGGTTGCCGGCGCACTGGAGAACTGCCGTCACCGTCCGCGTGGGGAACGTAGCTTTCAGTTCCTCTACCGAGAAAGAGCGGCTCGCCATGCCCGTCCCGCTCACCTCGATCCGATGATTGGCGGGCAGATCCGGCACTGGCCCGTGGCTGCGCACGTAGAACAGCGCCTGCGGCGTCAGGAACCGCTCGATCAACGCACTGGGCGTCGGCTCGGCGTTGTAGGGATCGGATTTGCGCTCGATCATATCGGTCATGGACGAACAAACGCCGCAAGCGCGCGGATCGCTTCAAGTCTTCAAGACCATCACAGACGAAAGGCTGCCGATCGTTCCGATATCCAGATTGGAATGAGCAGATCAAACGGTTGGTCGTATCGATCAGATTGCGCGATATAAGCTGCATGACCCTGGAGCAGCTCAGAATCTTCGTCGGTGTCGCCGAGCGCGAACACGTTACAAAGGCAGCGGAGGTGCTGAACGTCACGCAGTCTGCTGCCTCCGGCGCGATTGCTGCCCTCGAAGCGCGCTACGGGGTTCCTCTGTTTCACCGCGTCGGGCGTGGCATCCAGCTGACCGAAGCAGGCCGCGGCTTTCTGGAGGAAGCGCGCGCGGTGCTGGGGCGGGCAGCGCATGCCGAGACGATGCTGGCGGACTATGCCGGGCTTGCCCGTGGTTCATTGCGGATCGTCGCCAGCCAGACGATCGCGAGCTACTGGTTGCCGGCAAAGCTCGCCGCCTTCCACGAACGCCACCCGCAGATCGCGGTTGAGCTCGCGATCGACAACACCGAAGGTGCGGCAGCGCAGGTCCTGAGCGGCGCGGCGGAACTCGGCTTTGTCGAGGGCGAGGTGGACGAACCGGCACTCGCCCACTGGACTGTCGGGCGTGATCCGATGGTGCTGGTCGGCCGCGAGGACGCCGAACGTGTCGACGAGGCCTGGCTGCGCACTGAACGCTGGATCGTCCGTGAGCTGGGATCCGGTACGCGCTCGACCTTCGAGGACGTGCTGCGAACGCGCGGGTTTGATCCGGCCCAGCTGACGATAGCGATGACGCTGCCGTCCAACGAGGCGGTGCGTACCGCGGTCGAGGCCGGTGCCGGCGTTGCCGTCTTGTCGCGATTGGTCGTAGCTCGTGCGCTCAAGGCCGGTGACCTTGTCGAGCTGCCGCTCGGGCTGCCCGACCGCGCCTTTCACGCGCTGCGCCACAAGGAACGCTATCGCACCCGCGCGGCCGACGCGCTGACGGACCTCATCAAGGAGCAGGTCGCATGACTGCCGACACGCACTCCGTTCTGAGCGGCCTCAAGCCGCTCAGCCGGCTCGATCATCCCCGCGAGATGATCCGTCAGTTCACGCCCAACTGGTTCGCCGCGACGATGGGCACGGGCATCCTTGCCCTCGCGCTGCCGCAGGTGCCCGGCATCGGGCCTTCGCTTAAACCCGTCGGCGAGGTGTTGTGGTTCTTCAATATCGCACTCTTCGCGCTGTTCGCCGGCCTTTATGGTGCGCGCTGGGCGATGTTCGGGCACGAGGCGCGGCGCATCTTCGGGCATAACACCGTGTCGATGTTCATCGGCACCATCCCGATGGGCCTCGCGACGATCATCAACGGCTGCCTCGCCTTCGGCATCGCACGGTTCGGGAATGGCATCGTACCGGTCGCACACGTCCTGTGGTGGATCGACGTCGCCATGTCGCTCGCCTGTGGCGTCCTGATCCCGTACATGATGTTCACCCGTCACGAGCACAGCCTGGACGGCATGACCGCGGTATGGCTGCTGCCGGTCGTCGCTGCCGAAGTGGCGGGCGCCAACGGCGGGCTGCTCGCGCCGCATCTGACCGATCCTCACGCGCAGCTAGTCACGCTTGCAACCTCCTATGTGCTGTGGGCCTATTCGGTGCCGGTCGCGTTCGGCATCCTCGCCATCCTCATCCTGCGCATGGCGCTCCACAAGCTGCCGCATGAGAGCATGGCGGCATCTTCCTGGCTGGCGCTGGGACCGATCGGCACGGGTGCTCTGGGCATGCTGGTGCTCGGGGCGGACGCGCCGGCGATCCTCGCGGCGCACGGGCTGGCCGGTGTCGGTACCGTCGCGGAAGGGATCGGCGTTGTGGCCGGACTCTGCCTGTGGGGCTTCGGCCTGTGGTGGCTGGCGCTCGCGACGCTCATCACCATCCGCTACTGGCGCGCCGGCGTCCCGTTCAACCTGGGCTGGTGGGGCTATACCTTTCCGCTCGGCGTCTACACCGTCGCCACCTTCCGCCTAGGCACGACGCTGAACCTCGGTTTCTTCGGTTTCGTCGGCACGGTGCTGACAGTCGCGCTTGCGGCGATGTGGCTGCTCGTCGGCGCCAAGACGCTGGCCGGCGCATGGCGCGGCAACCTGTTCGTCTCACCCTGCATCGCCACCCCGAACTGATCCGCCATGATGATCGGATCAGTCGGTCCGATCACTTGCGAAACGCCCCTTCGATCCGCCAGCGTGGCTGGCCACAGGAGAGCCTTGTCATGGACAATTTCGACGCCGGACTGGCGAGTGAGACCAGCCGTCGCCGCTTTCTCAGGCATGCCGCGCTCGGTACCGCCGGCCTTGCCGCCGCGCCGGCACTGGCGCAGCAGCTCGTCGACCTGAAGCTGCCTGGCGGCAATGCCGAACGGCCGATGACCAGCGCCTTTCCCGGCAAGGGCAGCATGATCCTCCAGCGTGTCCATCCGCCCTTGCTGGAAACGCCGATGGACGTGTTCGACAAGTCGGTGTTCACGCCCAACGACCAGTTCTTCGTCCGCTGGCACTGGGCCGACATCCCGACCTCGATCGATGTCGAGACTTTCCGCCTCAACGTCTTCGGCCACGTCAATCGGCCGCTGTCGATCAGCCTCGCTCAGCTGCTGCGCCTTCCACGGGTCGAGATGGCGGCGGTGAACCAGTGCTCGGGCAACAGCCGCGGGCTGTTCCAGCCGCGCGTCGCCGGCGCGCAATGGGGCAATGGCGCGATGGGCAACGCCAAGTGGCTCGGCGTTCGCCTGCGCGACGTGCTCGACCTCGCCGGGGTCAAGGCAGGCGCGGTGCAGGTGCGCTTCGGCGCTCTCGATCAGCCGGTCGTGGCGGGCGCTCCTGACTTCGAGAAGGCACTCGACATCGACCATGCCCGCGACGGCGAGGTCATGATCGCCTTCGGCATGAACGGCGAGCAACTGCCGCTCCTCAACGGCTTTCCCTGCCGGCTGATCGTGCCGGGCTGGTACTCGACCTATTGGGTCAAGATGCTGAACGCGATCGAGGTACTGCCCGGCCCTGACGACCAGTATTGGATGGCCAAGGCCTACAAGATCCCCGCGACACCCGGCGCGAATGTCGCGCCCGGTGCCAAGGACTTCCCGACCGTACCGATCAATCGCATGATCCCGCGTAGCTGGATGACCAGCCTGCCCGATGGTCAGGCGATCGCCTATGAAGCGTCGATCCCGGTCGGCGGCATCGCAATGGGCGGCGATTGCGGCGTCGCCAAGGTCGATGTGTCGTCGGACGGTGGCCGCACCTGGTACAGGACGACGCTCGGAGCGGACGAGGGCAGGTACAGCTTCCGGCGCTGGGACGGGCGGGTGCCGCTGAGACGCGGGCCTAACCCCATCATGGTGCGCTGCTGGAACACCAACGGTGTCGCTCAGCCGATGAAGCCGATCTGGAATCCCGGCGGGTTCATGCGCGGCAACATTGAAACCACCACCATCATCGCGGCCTGAGGAGCGAGCAAATCATGAAGACTCCGTCTCCCGGCATGATGGCTGCTGGCCTGATCGGCCTGACCGGCATCATCCTCGTCTCGATCGGCGCGCCGAGCAGCCGCAAGGCGCCCGTTCCGATCTCCGAGATGTCTGAGCCGGCACCGGCCGCCAGCGTGTCAGCGCGCGGCTTCTCGCTTGCCTCGACCAGCGTCGACCTGCCGGCCGACGACGCGACCTACCCCGACGGTCCGCACGCCGACGTCATCAATGCCAATTGCACCTCGTGCCACTCAGCCAGCATGGCGCTGACCCAGCCTGCGCTATCGGCGGATCAGTGGAAGGCGACCGTCACCAAGATGCGTGAGGTGTATAAGGCGCCAGTGGCCGAGAAGGACGTCGATGCGATCGTTGCTTATCTCACCGCTATGCCGAGCCAGAAGGTGGCACCCGCGACCGGCAAGGCGCAGGACCCGGACCCCAAAGTGGCTCCTGATGTCTCAGGTGGAACCGGCTAACCGATCTACTTCCATAATCCCGAAATACCATCCTAATGGGATAGGACCGCAGAGCCTTGGGGTGTCATTCCGCCCCTGCCCGTACCGTCCACTGGCGCGCCATTCTCCAACATCCCCATCTCCGACCGGGACGACGAGGAGCCTGCTGTACGTTGCATTAGCCTCTCATCAGGTTCCAGCCAGCCCCTTCAGAATTAGTGACAGTCGGTGTTCAAGCGCGTCCTTCTGCGACGCCTGTCGATCCAGCCGCCAGTCCGATCCCGCCATCCGGCAAGCCACCATCACATCGTAGCCAGTGACGTCTTGACGGATCAGGCCAAGCGCTTGAGCGCGCTCGAGTGACGGGGCGATGACCGCGATGATCTTGTCGCCATTGCTTTCCGCTTCGGCGTATTCAGGCAGTTCCGGCATGGCGAGCAGATAGCGATCGTAGATGGTCGTCATGTCGGTCAGCATACGCAGAAAGGCGAGTGGGGCGATGTCCGGCACCGCCAGCGCTTTCGCCATCTCCTCGAGCTCGAGGTCGAGCACCGCGATGTGCAGCTTCGCGCGATCGGGAAAATGCCGGTAGAAGGTCGCGCGCGTCACGCCGGCCGTGGCACAGATTGCCTCGATCGATGCCGTGCCCCCCGCTTCCTGCATGGCCAAGCGACCAGCGTGCAGCAGGCGCAGATAGTTCGTCTCGGCATCACGTCTCATGGCGTTCTGGTCCCCGGTGCGGTTCGCGGATCAACCGCCGCCCGATCCGCCGCCCGTGCCGGCACCCGCACCGGAGGTGCCGCCCTGTCCGCTCATGCCGCCTTGCCCGCCCATCGCACCGCCCGAGGGGGCGGACTGCAATCCTGCTGGCGGGACGCTGCCCGACGTCGCGGCCCCACCGCCGCCTTGCGCCCCCGATACGAGGCCACCCCCGGACGTTCCGCCCTGCTGTGGCGCTGCCTCACTGCCAGCGCCCGCAGCACCAGCCGCCCCGCCGACCGCGCCGTTCGCGGAGGAAGACATCGCCGACCCGCCGCCGGAGCCCGTGCCGCCCGGCCCGCTGCCCGCTGCGTAGGTCGTTGCCAGTTCGGCATGGGTCGGGATGGTCTGCCCCTTGGGTTCATCGTCCAGGGGATCCGAGCACCCGCTGGCGAGCAACAGCGCCAGCACCGACCCGCCCGAAAGCATCCACGTTCGTCCGGTCATGCGCCTTTCTCCCGTTCAACGGCCGGCACGACGCGCCAGCCTCCGCCGAGCGCCTTTTGCAACCCGATCCAGTCCACCGTCACCTGTGCCCGCGCATTGGCGGTGAGCGTCTCGGCTTCGGCGAGATCGCGCTCGGCCGTCAGCAGGTCGAGCAGGCCGACCAGTCCGGCGCGATATTGTTCCTCCAGCACCGTTCGCGCACGTCGACGTCGCTCCACGGTGCGTTCCGCCAGTACCAGCCGTTCGCGGTTACGCGTCGATGCGACGAGTCCGTCCTCGACTTCGCGGAACGCGCCCAGCACCGCCGAGCGGTAGCGCGCCAGCGCCTCGTCGACATTGGCGCGCTGGCGCTCGACCTCGGCGCGACGCCGCCCGCCGTCGAAGATCGGCGCGGTGAGGTTCGCGCCCAGCGAGAACAGCGTGCTCGCCCATTCCAGCAGCCCGCCGGTGCGTATGCCGCCATAGGAAGCATTGAGCGACAGGCTGGGATAAAGGTCGCGCACCGCGCCCGCTTCCGAATGGGTGGCGGCGGCCAGCTCGCGCTCGGCCCGGCGGATGTCGGGGCGGCGCAGCAGCAGCTCGGACGGCATGCCCGTCGCTACAGTGGCGCTGGCGGGAATGGGCCTGACCGGGGAGAGGGTGTCGCGCAGCGCCGCCGGCTCGCGCGCGGCCAACACTGCCAGCCGCTGCGCCGCCTGTGTTTCCTGCATCCGGAGCTGTGGAATCTGCGCCTCGATGCCGAGCACTTGCGCGTCGGTCCGCGCGGTGTCCGCCTCCGTCACAAGCCCGGCGCGCTCCTGCTCGCGGGCCAGCGCCTGCGTGCGGCGGGCGATCGCCAGGTTGCGGTCCAGCACCGCGAGCCGCGCCTGGACCTCGCGAACGACCAGATAGTCGCGCGCGACCTCGGCGGCGAGGCTGGTGCGGACGTCCTCGATGTCGAAGCCTGCCGCGGCGACCCGTGCATCTTCCGCCCGGGTGCGGGCGCGATTTGCGCCGAACAGATCTACCTCCCAACTCGCGTCGAAGCTCGCCTGGTAGAGTTCGAAGGCGGAGCCCGGGATATCGTCGATGCCCAGGGTGTCCGTCGATCCGCCCGCACCGCCGCCCCCGGCCTCGCCGAGATTCAGTTTGGCGCTGCCGCTGCCGGTCTGCTGCCGCTGCGCCGCGCCGGTGCCGTCGAGCGTAGGCAAGCCCGCTGCGCGGGTCACGCCGCGCTGCGCGCGCGCGCGGCGCAACCGGGCCCGGGCGGCGTCGAGGTCGAGGTTGCGCGCCAGCGTGTCAGCGACAAGCGCGTCGAGCGTCGGATCGCCGAGCTGGATCCACCAACGCTCCAGCGCCCCTTCCGCGATCGCGGCGGGCAGCGGCGCGTTGGCGTAGGGGCGCGCCAGCGCCGTGATAGGGGTGGGCTCGGCATAGCGCGGGCCGGTGGCGCAGGCCGCCAGCGTTAGCAGCGGCAGCAGCATGATCGTACGGTTCATGCTTCCTGATCCTCCGGGCTCGGCTTGCCCTTCAGGAAGAAGAGCAGGGGCAGGCAGGCGGCGATGGCGCACGCGATGATGAAGAACACGCCCTGGAAGGACAGCACCGCGGCCTGCGTGTCGATCGCCTGGCTGAACGATTCCGCGGAACCGTACTGCCGCAGTGCCTGCTGGTATTCGTCGCGCCAAGGCGAGGCGTAGGGGACCAGCTGCTCGCGATAGCTCTGCTGCCCCCGCTCCAGCATCGTGACGGCGAGCGCGGTCCCAACCGATCCCCCCATGTTCACGGCGATGGCCATGAACGTCCCGGCCTGTTCGCGCAGCTTGCCCGGCACGCCGATATAGCTCTGGCTCTGGAGCGGTGTGTAGATCAGCCCCACACCCAGCTGCTGCGCGATGCTGAAGCAGACGATCTGCGAGAAGCTGAGGTCGGGATAGATGTGGCTCGACAGATACATGCCGATGCCGACCGAAACGAAGCCGACGCCGACGAGATGACGGGTGGCGACCTTGCCGGTCAGGAAGCCGGTGACCGGCAGCAGGAACAGCACGGGCAACGCGCCCAGGCCGAGCACCAGCCCGGCGGTGGTGGAGTTGTAGCCGAGCTGCTGTTGCAAGAGCAGCGGCACGATCGCCGGCGTACCGAACAGGGTGGCACCGGTCACGAAGATCAGGACCACGGCGATCGCGGGATTGCGGTTCTTGAACAATCGGAACTTCACCACCGGATCGCGCGCCAGCATCTCCCAGATCGGCCAGAGCAGCAGGCAGGTTATGCCGATCACCGTCGCCCAGAGGATGGAGGACGTGGCGAACCAGTCGTTCGTCTGACCCCGGTCGAGCACGTAGGAGATCGAGGCGAGCCCCACCGCGCCGAGAAGGAAGCCGAACCAGTCGAGACGCAGGCCCTTGGCGCGACGCTTCCTGGTCGCGTTGCGAACGGCGGGAGGATCGTTGAGCAGCAGGATGCAGCCGGTCACGGCAGCGATCCCGGTGGGTACGTTGAGCCAGAAGATCCAGTGCCACGACGCGTTCTCGGCCACCCAGCCGCCATAGACGGGGCCGATCGCCGGCCCGAGTACCACCGCCATGCCGTAGAGCGCGAACCCCAGTCCGCGCTGTTCGGCCGGCAGCGTGTCGGCGATGATCGAACTCTCGCTCGCCGCGTTTCCGGCCGCCGCCATGCCTTGGAGGATGCGGAAGAAGATCAGGCTCTCGATGCTCCACGCCATGGCGCACAGCGCCGAGGCGATCGTGAACGCCGCGACGCAGCAGATGTAGAACGGCTTGCGCCCGAAATAGAGCGACGCCCAGCCTGACAGCGGCAGGATCGCGGCCTGCGCCACCAGATAGCCGGTCAGGATGGTGTCGCTGGACTCGGGCGAGGAGGCGAGGTTGCCCGAGATGGTGTTCAGCGCGACCGCGAGCCCGGTCGAGTTCATCGTCTCGAAGAGGGTGCCGAAACTGACGATCCCGGCGATCAGCAGCGGCGGGACGCCGGGCTTGGCCGCCGAACGGGGCGTGGCGCTCACGGCATCACCTTGACGCTCGCCGTCACCGACAGGCCGGGAACGATGTCGGCGTTGGCGGGGAAGTCGCGGAACGCATCGTCGCGGAAGCGGATCTTGACCGGCACCCGCTGCACCGTCTTCACCCAGTTGCCGGTCGCGTTCTGCGGCGGCAGCGCGGAGAACTGAGCGCCGGAACCGGCCTGGAAGCTGTCGACGTAGCCCGCCAGTTTGAAACCCGAGAAGGCCGATATCGTCAGCTCCACCGCCTGACCGCGACGCATCAGGCGCAGCTGATCCTCCTTGAAGTTCGCCTCCACCCAGCGCGCCGGGCCGACGATCGCGGCGAGCGGCTGGCCGGGCGACAGGTAATCGCCCGGCTCGATGTCGAACTGTGTCACCCGGCCGGCGATCGGAGCGACCACCGTCGCGTCGCCGCGACGCAGCCGCGCGTTGGCCAGGTTGGCCTCCGCCTGCCGGACACGCGCCCGGGCGGCGACGATATTCGCCTCCGCCTGACCGATGCCTGCCGCTTGCGCGCGGACCGTCTCGTCGGCGGCGCGCGCGGTCTCGAGCGCTGATCGGGATGATGCGAGCGCGCGGTCGCGTTGCTGCTCGGCGACGGCACCCTGAGACAGCGAAGCGTAGCGACGGTATTCGCGGTCGGCCGCAACCGCTTCCGCGTCGCGCGCGCGGGCGGTGGCACCTGCCTGGCGGACCTGCGCACGGGCGGACACAAGCGCCGCCTGCGCCTGAAGCACCGCGGCACGCGCGCTTTCGACCTCCGCCTCCGCCTGCCGCAGCGCGACCTCATAGCTGCCGACGCTGATCGCGGCGAGCGGCTGTCCCGCCCTGACAAGCTGGTTGTCGACGACGAACACGCGGGTCACGTTGCCGGACACACCGGGGGACAGTCGTGCGATGGGGCCGCGAATATAGGCGTTGTCAGTCGACTGCCACTTGCGCGCTTCCAGCCACCACAACACAGCGCCGATGATGGCCAACACCAGCAGGACAAGTACGGCAATCGCGATCAGCTTGTGCTTCGGCTCATCCAGCCAGGCGCTGGCCTTTTCCTTGGCCGATCGATCGTCTTCGTCGTCGTCCTGATCGCCGTCGCCATCCTCGGCGTCGTCGTTCTCGCCATCCTTTTTCTTGTCGGCGTCGTCGTCGCGATCCGCTTCGGAGTCACCCGAGGTGTCATCATCCGACGCGTTGCGCTTTCCATCGGCATCCTCCTGGACTTCCGAACCGGACTCACTCGGCTGTTTCTGTTCGCGATCGCTGGTCGCGCTGTGATCTTCACTCAACCATGCCCCCTCTGCCAGCCCGGCTCCCCATGGCCCCTCTAAAACGAGACAATGGTGTGCGTTTGCGACGTAACTCTCCGCAGGCAATTCTGCTCCAGGCTAATTCAATTTTTTGAAGCGCGTGACACACGGGCGTGAGCAGCATCGCGCATCTTAGGTGCCGTTGAAGGCCTGCTTGGGCGCCAGCAGTCAAAGCGAAGTTAGCGATCAACGGCTTTTTCAACAGCCACGATCGTTTGATGGACAGGCCATCAATCGTCGTGTTCGACGAAGGATGGGGGGTAGCCTCGCGCCATCATGGCAAAGCTCGGATCGCCTTCGCTATGGACCGCAAGCACGTTCTGCGCGGGCAACGGCTGAGTGGTGTAAAGGTCGAAGCCTCCACTGTCCGGGACGCAGCCAAGCATCCTGCCATATGCTGCGACAACCGCTTGGGCGGCATCGTAGGCGTGGCGGGAATACGAAAGAGGTATGGCAACCTCCAACACGCGTGCGCGTCCGATACGCTTCAATATCGTCTGCAAGCTCTCGTCTTGCTGCCAGAAATAGGCGGCTTCTCCGCCCCAACTTTCTACCAGTAGCTCCACGCCGCCATCGTCGACACTATGAGGGTACGATACCGCCCAAAACTTGCCCGAGCGGGAAGCCCGCTGATCGCTTTGATAGGGACTGTCGGCAAACAGCTTATCAGCGATCTCCGCGCTGAAGCTACCGGCCTCGACCTCTGCGTCTAGCCGCGCGCGAAAGTTGGCAAGGCTGGACGGATAGATGCCGTCGCTGCGTATAATCTCGACTTCCCGATCAGTCATGCGGGTGTAGTGCCAAGCGCGGATCGTGCGCAGCTCCATGAGCGGCATGACGATATACTCTTTTACCCGAATGAACATGCTCGCGAAGGCGTTCTCGGGGTAAGCTCCGGTGTGGTCGGAAGCCTCACGCTCAAGCCATTGTCGCCTGTCGGTCGACATATAATCCCGGATCAGGTCGGCATAGGCGTCGAGTTTACCGCGTAGCTCGGCGTCGAATGTTTCGACGTTCCAGACATCAATGATCGCATCGGGCAGGGTCATGCTCATGCAGTCGTGTAATCGGGTTTCGACCCGCTCCGCGATACCGGGGTCCGGTGAGAGGCTGGTCAAAAACGTACGCTCTCATGACTGCCATCCGAGACGCTGGCCGAGTTTACTCCTTCGCTGGCCAGGAAGCCAGCGTCGCATTGACCTTGGCGGGTGT
>NZ_JAVDUC010000027.1:0-27439 GCF_031456125.1 Sphingomonas sp. BE138 | reverse complement strand
CGAGAACACGCGCGAGGACGACGCCAGCATCGCTTCTCCCTCGTCATTCCCGCGCAGGCGGGAATCCAGACACGCCGACGCCAGCGCCTCTATCGTCAGCCCTGCGCATCTATACCCCCCTCGCCGGGACGACGACGAGCGTGGCGGCCCGCCCGCCGCCCCCAACCCCAATGCCTGACCCCGTCCCCCTCGCCGCGCTCGCGCTCGACGCCGCGATCGGCTGGCCCGCCGCGCTCTACGCCCGCGTCGGCCACCCGGTCGGCGGCGTCGCGCGCGCGATCGCCGCGTGCGAGGCGCGCTGGAACCGTCCCGGCCGCCCGCGCCGCCTCGCCGGCGTCGTCACCGTCGCGATCGTCGTCGGCGGCACCGCGCTGGTCGCCGCCGCCGCCGAGGCCGCGGCGCGCGCGCTCCACCTCGGCTGGATCGGCACCGCGCTGCTCGCCTGGCCGGCGCTGGCGCAACGCAGCCTGTACGACCACGTCCGCCCCGTCGCCACCGCGCTGGAACGCGGCGACCTCGACGCCGCTCGCACCGCGGTCGCGATGATCGTCGGGCGCGATACCGCAGCGCTGGATGACGCCGGGGTCGCGCGCGCCGCGGTCGAAAGCCTGTCGGAGAGCTTCTGCGACGGCGTCGCCGCGCCGCTCTTCTGGCTGCTGGTCGCCGGACTGCCCGGCGTGTGGGCCTATAAGGCGATCAACACCGCCGACAGCCTGATCGGGCATCGCGAGGAACGCTGGCGGTTGTTCGGCTGGGCGGCGGCGCGCGTCGACGACCTCGCCAACCTCCTGCCGGCGCGCCTCGGCGGTGTCGTCATCTGCCTGGCCGGCGGCGGCGGGTGGCGTGTGATGTGGCGCGACGCACGCCGCCACGCCTCGCCCAACGCCGGCTGGACCGAGGCGGCGATGGCGGGCGTGCTCGGCGTGCGGCTGGCCGGGCCGGTCAGCTACGACGGTATCACCGTGGACAAGCCGTGGATCGGCGCCGGCACCGCCGCGCTCGACGCAAGGGACATCCGCCGCGCGCTGCGGGTCTACGTGCGCGCCTGTGCCTTGCTGTGGATCGTGGCGGGGGTAATCGCATGGGCGCGCTGATGCTTCAGGGGACCGGCTCCGACGTCGGCAAGTCGGTGCTGGTCGCCGGGCTGTGCCGCGCGCTCGCCAACCGCGGCCTCGCCGTGCGCCCGTTCAAGCCGCAGAACATGTCGACCAACGCCGCGGTCACCGCCGAGGGCGGCGAGATCGGGCGCGCGCAGGCGACGCAGGCGCTCGCCGCACGCGTCGCCCCGCACGTCGACATGAACCCGGTGCTGCTCAAGCCGCAGGGCGATCGCACCTCGCAGCTGATCGTCCGCGGGCGGATGCGCGGTACGCTGGCGGCGGCGCGCTGGCGCGAGGGGCGCGCGGGGTTGCTGGACGAGGTGCTCGCCAGCTTCGGGACGCTGCGCGCACAGGCCGACGTGGTGCTGGTCGAAGGCGCCGGCTCGCCGGCCGAGATCAACCTGCGCGCCGGCGACATCGCCAACATGGGCTTCGCGCGCGCCGCGAACGTGCCGGTGGTGCTGGTCGGCGATATCGACCGCGGCGGGGTGATCGCGTCGCTGGTCGGCACGCGCGCGGTCCTCTCGCCGGAGGACGCCGCGATGATCCACGGCTTCATCGTCAACCGCTTCCGTGGCGATCCAGCGCTGTTCGACGACGGCTATCGCGCGATCGCCGGGCGGACCGGCTGGCGCGGGTTCGGCGTGGTGCCGTGGCTGGGCGCGGCGGCGCGGTTGCCGAGCGAGGATGCGGTCGTGCTCGAACGCGGCGGCGGCACGGCGCAGGGCGGGCGCGTGCTGGTCGCGTGCCCGGTGACGCGCCACATCGCCAATTTCGACGACCTCGACCCGCTGCGGCTCGATCCCGCAATCGAAGTGGCGATGATCCCGCCCGGCGCGCCGCTGCCTGCCGAGGCCGCGCTGGTGGTGCTGCCCGGGTCGAAGGCGACGATCGCCGATCTGGCGTTCGTGCGCGAACAGGGCTGGGATATCGATCTCGCGGCGCACCGGCGGCGCGGCGGCACGATCCTGGGGTTGTGCGGCGGCTATCAGATGCTCGGGCGCCGCGTCGCCGACCCGCTGGGGCTGGAGGGACCGGCGGGCAGCGTCGCGGGGCTGGGTCTGCTTGACGTCGACACGGTGCTCGGCGGCGACAAGGCCCTGCGGCACGTCCGCGGCCACGCGCGCGGCGCGGCGTTCGAGGGCTATGAGATGCACCTCGGCCAGACCGAGGGACCCGACCGCGCGCGTCCCGTCGCGAACTTCGCCGACGGCCGCCGCGACGGCGCGATCAGCGCCGACGGTCTGGTCGCGGGCACCTATGTCCACGGCCTGTTCGGGCTGGCCGGGCAGCGCCGCGCCTGGCTCGCGGCGGCGGGGGAGGGGCCGGACCATGCCGCCGCGGTCGACGAGGCGCTCGACGCGATCGCGGCCGCGCTGGAGCAGCACCTCGACATCGACGCGCTGCTGGCGCTCGCGCGGGGCTGAGCGTCAGCCGGCGAGCAGCGCGACCAGCAACGCGCTTTCCAGCAGCTCGATTCCGGCCCCGTGCGCGTCGCCGTTGATCCCGCCGAGGCGTTTTGCGGACCAACGTTGGTATATTAGGACCAGTGGCGGCACCGCGAGCAACGCAGGCGCGACGACCGCGGCACCGGCGAGCACTGCGCCCCATCCCGCGATGTCCCGAATGCGCACCGCACCGGCGATCTGCGCGCCCAGCCCGCTCCCGATCGGCGCGATCCACCGCGCCCAGCACAGGGGCGCGATCCGCGCCGCAAACGGCACCAAAGCCACCCGCAGGTCTCCGCCAAGTCCATGAAGCAGAACGACTTTCGCGATCAGCTGCACCGCGATCGCGACCGTCCCGAAACTGCCCACATGCGGATCGCGCATGACCGCCAGCAGCCGCTCGCGGTCTCCGTGCGCCGCTCCGAGGCCATCGGCAAGATCTCCAAGTCCATCAATATGTAAGGCCCCGGTCACCGCCACCCACGCCACCAGTCCGGCCAGCGCGCCGGTCCACGGATCGTGCCGCGCACCGACCCAGGTCGCGGCCGCAACGATCACCCCGATCACCGCGCCCACCAGCGGGTAAAAGCGGAGCGCGGCGGCAAAATCCTTCGCGGTTCCAGCGGTTTGCGGAACCGGCAGCCGCGTCAGGAACGCGAAGGCGAGCCACAGGCGCGTCATGCGCTCAGCCGCACGATCTGCGCGGCATCGTCCCACAACCGCACCGTCACCACCGCCGCGCACGGCAGGTCGAACGCCCATACCTGTCGCGCATCGAACCCGCACGCGCCCGCCAATGCCGCCCGGATCGCCCCGCCATGCGTCACGACCAGCGTCGCGTCCGCCAGCTCCGCAAGCGCGGCATCGACCCGTGCCACCAGTCCCGACCAGCATTCCCCACCCGGCGGCGGGCAAGTGTCTGGATCGTCCCAGAAAGCTGCCAACGCGGCCGCGTCGAGCTCCGCCGGCGCACGCCCGTCCCAGTCGCCGAAGTCGAGCTCGCGCCAGCGCGCGTCATGGCGCACGGCCGAGCCGATCGCCGCCGCGCAGGCAGCGGCGCGGCGCAGGTCGGAGCTGACGACATGATCGAAGGAAAGCGCGGCGGCCGCGCGGACGCAATCAGCGATTCCCGCCTTTGTCGCCGGAACATCGCCGTGCCCCAGCAAGCATCCGGGCCGCACCGTCGCGCCGTGCCGCAGCAGGTGGACGGTGCGCGCGCCGCTCACGCCTCGCTGACCCCCGCTTGGTCGAAGGTCGCCATGCGGTCGTGCGCCGCCAGCGCCGCGCGCACCACGCCGGCGGCAACCGCCGCACCGCTCGCCTCGCCCAATCGCATGTCGAGCGCGAGCAAGGGACGCAGTCCCAGCCGGTCGAGCAGACGCGCATGCCCCGGCTCGCCAGAGACATGCCCGGCCAGACAATGATCGACGATCCGCGGCTGCGCGGCGGCGAGCGGGGCAAGCGCCGCGCCGGTGATGAACCCGTCGAGCAGCACCGGCACGCGCGCATGCCGCGCCGCGAGCACCATCCCCGCGATCGCCGCGATCTCACGCCCGCCCAGCCGCCGCAGCCGCTCGAACGCGGACGTCGCGTCCGCATGGCAAGCCAGCGCCGCATCGATCGCCTCACGCTTGGCGACCAGCGCGGCGCCCGCAACGCCCGTTCCCGGCCCGACCCAGGCCGCCGCGCCGCCGTCGAAGCTCGCCGCGCACAGCGCCGCGGCAGGCGTGGTGTTGCCGATCCCCATCTCGCCGGGCACCAGCAGGTCGATGCCGGCGGTCACGGCGGTCGCGCCGGCGTCGAGCGCGTCGAGGCATTCGGCCTCGCTCATCGCCGCCTCGTGGGTGATGTCGCCGGTCGGCAGCTCCAGCGTCAGCGGCACCACCGTCAGCGACAGGCCCGCCGCGTCGGCCAGCGCGTTGATCGCGGCCCCGCCCGCAGCGAAATTGGCGACCATCTGCGCGGTCACGGAGGGCGGAAACGCGCTGACACCTCGCGCCGCGACGCCGTGATTGCCAGCGAAGACCACCACCCGCGCGTCGTCTAGCCGCGGGCGGGGATCGCCGCGCCACCCGGCCATGAACAGCGCGATCTCCTCCAGGCGTCCGAGCGATCCGGCGGGTTTGGTCAGCCGCGCCTGCCGCCCCGCTGCCGCCGCGCGCGCGGCGTCGTCGGCGGGCGGCAGCGCCGCCAGCGCGGCATCGAAGTCGGCGACCGAGGTGAAGCGCGTCATGCGACCACCGCACCGGCGGGGGGCACGCGGACGATGAAATGCCCCTTCACCGCCGCCGGCCACAGGCCATAGGGGACCTGTCCGGTGGCGCTGTCGACATAGTGGCGCATGAAGGTCATGATTCCCGTCGCCGCTTCCTCGTCGGGCACGAAGCCGCCGAGCACATAGCCGACTTTGCCCGGTGCGCGCAGGTGGATCGTGCAATGGCGATCGCAGGCGAACAGGCATGGCATCTCCTGCACCGAAATGTCCTCTAGCGCGGGATCGCGCGCCTGCACCGCGCGCAGCGCCGCGGCGAGCAGCGCGCCGCCACGCCGCCCCTCGGCATCCTCACGCGCGGCGGCGGAGTGACGACAGCTGCTGCACGCCACCACCGCCGGCCCATCGGCGACGGGAACGAGCTGCATCTCAGAACCGTCCGCGCAGCCCGGCGTACACGCTGCGCCCGAGCGTGCCGTAGCGCGCGATCGTCTGGTAGCGTTCGTCGAACAGGTTTTCGACGCGCGCGAACAGCCGAACGGTGGACGACACCGGCAGCTCGCCGCGCAGGTCGACCAGCGTGTAGCCGTCGAGCCGGGTGGTGTTGGCGGCATTGTCGAACGACTTGCCCGCCCAGCGCGCTGCGACACCCAGCGAGCCGGCGTCGGCAAAGGCATAGGTCGCCGACAGATTGGCGGTATCGCGCGGGCGGCGCGGCAGCCAGTTGCCGAACGTGCGGCCCGCCGAGCGATCCTCCGACAGGATCCAGCTGTAATTGCCGTCGATGCTCAGATGCTCGCCGATCTGCGCCCGGCCTACCGCCTCGACACCACGCGCGAAGGCACGGGCGACGTTCTGATAGTAGCCGAAGCGCCGCTCGGTGGTCGAACCCGGCACGAAGCACAACGGCTCGGTGGTCGTGGCGCTGCATCCGGTGTAGACGATCTGGTCGCGGCTGCGACGCTCGAAGTACGTGCCGCCGATCGCGAAACGCCCGTCCATGAAGCGCTGCTCGGCGCCGGCCTCCCAACCCTTCGCCTGTTCGGGCGACAACGCGCGATTTCCGTACTCGGAGAACAACTGGTAGAGCGTTGGCGCCTTGAATCCCTCGCTGTAGCTGCCGCGCAGGACGGTACCGGTCGGAAGCACCCAGCTGGCGCCGCCCGCAAACAGGGTCTGCGCACCGAAGCGGCTGTGGTCGTCGTGGCGGACGCCGCCGTTCAGCGTCAGGCCATCGATCGGCGACAGGTTCAGCTGACCGTAGACGCTGGTCAGCTCCGCACGGCCACGCGCCGGCGTGCCCAGCGCGAACGGCGGGGCGAAATCGGAAGAGGCGGTGCTGAAGCGGCTGACCTCGTTCTCGACGCCGAAGACCGCATCGACGCCCTGTGCTACCGCCAGCGTGCCCTGATATTCGAGACGGTGGTTGCGTCCGGTCGCGGCAAAAGTTTGCGGCTGCGTCACCTGTTCGGGATCATAATTGTCGCGGTCGGTGTCGGTATAGCCATAGCCGAAGCGGTTGCGCAGCCGCGAGTCGAAGAGGTCGACGTTCAAGCCGGCGTAGCCGACGAAGGTGCGGGTCAGGCCATATTCGGCGGAGTCGCCGCTGAAGCCGTCGAAGTCGTTGTTCGCATTGGTATATGCGCCGCGCAGGTCGGCGCTGATGCCCGGTGCGAGCGTCACGACCGCGCGCGCCTGGACGTTCTGGTTGGTGTATCCGTCACGCTCGGTGCCCAGTGCCAGTGCCGAAATACCAGCCGTTGTGAACGCCTGTGCACCGATACGCCATGCCAGCGGACCATTGATGCCGCCCAGTGCCGCGCGGGCGTTCACGGTGTCGCGCGATCCGCCCTCCAGGTCGATGCTGCCTTCGAGATCCTTGGCAGGCAACGGCGTGACGATGTTGACCACGCCGCCGATCGCCTGGCTGCCCCACAGGATCGACTGCGGCCCGCGCAGCACCTCGATCCGCGACGCGTCGCCGATCAGCAGGTCGCCGAAATTATAGCCGCCGCCGGGCGAAGACGGATCGTTGATCTTCACCCCGTCGATCACGACCACGGTCTGGTCGGGCTCGGCGCCGCGGATGCGCAGCGAGGTGGTGGTGCCATAGCCGCCGTTGCGCGACAGCGAGACACCGGGCGTGCGCACCAGCAGGTCGGCGACCGACGTATCCTGCGTGCGGTCGATCGCGGCCTTGTCGAGCACGGTGACCGAAGCCACGACGCGATCGGCATCGGTCGGCGCACGGTTCGCGGCCACGACGATGTCGCTGCCGTCGGTGGCAGCGGCGGCGTCGGGACGCGGCGCTTCCTGCGCTAGCGCGGCAGTGGAGCACAGGGAGGAGCACAGGAGGAACGGCAGGACGGCTAGGCGGAACGACATGAAAACCCTTTCGACGGACGAGCCACGCGCATCGCCGCCGACGGGCACGGACCCGCGACGCCGACCGCCTGCGGCGGTGGTTATCGTCACGCTGGTCCGTCCGCCGGGATTGCCCCTGTGCGGTCTTCCCGTCCGTTCGGCACACCCTGACCGAGCGAAGGACGACAGGCGAACAGGCAGGTCTCCTGGCTCACGGGTCATCGCCGATGCGTGCCGCCTTCTCGGCCCGGTGAGGGACCAATGGCGTGTGGCACGCGGGCTCGCCGCTTACAGTTGCAGGGGCAGCCGGGGTTCACCCGTTCCCTTTTGATCCCCGGTCAGGGGGAACCTGTCGCGGCGCGCGCACTAGCGGGGCGGCGGGCGCGGGTCAATGCGCGGGATGGCGGGTGGGGCGGGGGTCAGAACTCCACGCCGGCCTGCGCCTTGACCCCCGAACGGAAGGGATGCTTCACCTGCGTCATCTCGGTCACGAGATCGGCTGCGGCGATCAGCGCATCCGGGGCGTTGCGACCGGTAACGACCAGATGCTTCATCGGCGCGCGCGCGGTCGCTACCGCCACGACCTCGTCGGTAGGAAGATAATCGTAGCGCAGCACGATGTTCAGCTCGTCGGCGATCACCATCGCGATGTCGGGGTCGGCGAGCATCCGCTGCACCTCCTCCCACGCGGTGCGCGCGACCGCGACGTCGCGCGCACGGTCCTGCGTGTCCCATGTGAAGCCCTCGCCCATGGCGCGGAACTCGATCAGCTCGGGAAAGGCATCAAAAATCGCCTTTTCGCCGGTGGTCATCGCGCCCTTCACGAACTGCACGACCCCGACCTTCATCCCGTGTCCCATCGCCCGTACCGCCATGCCGAAGGCGGCGGTCGACTTGCCCTTGCCGGCGCCGGTATGAACGATCAGCAGCCCCTTCTCGACGGTCTTGCCTTCCATCATCGTGCGACGCGCGGCCTGCACGCGGCGCATCTTCTCGTTGTGGCGGGCGTCGCGCCCATCAATCGTGGCGTCGGTCATGCGCGCGGGCATAGCGGCCGGGTCAATCGGCCGCCAGCACCGCCTCGACCTCCGCGACGCTGATGCCGAAGACGGCGGCGAGCGCCGCTGGCGTCGCGCCGCGTGCGGCAAGCATGCGGATGCGCGCGGGGTCCTTGTCGGTGGCGTAATGGCGGGTGTCGCGCTCGACGGTCCTCTCGCCGGTCCGGGCGAGCCCGCCGGTGCTCTGGCGGCGGCGCGGGCGGGCGTCGCGTTCCTCGGCGAGCGTCGCGCGACGCTGCTCCTCCTCGACACGGCGGGCGGTGCGCGCTTCCTCGCGGCGCCGCGCGCCGGCCTCGCGCTCGACGGCGCGCTGCTCGGTGCGGGCGACCGCAGCGGCGACGCGCTCCTGCGCGCGGCGCTCACGATCCTCGGCGCGGCGCGCGGCGCGTTCGTCCCAGTCGTTCATCGGGGTTCCAAAGCGCCGCGCCTGCTCCGGGTCAAGTCAGCGGACGTCCTCGACCTGATCGAGGTAGGCGCCGTAGCCTTGCGCCTCCATCTCCTCGCGCGGCACGAAGCGCAGCGCCGCGGAGTTGATGCAATAGCGCAAGCCCCCGCGGTCGCGCGGCCCGTCCTCGAAGACGTGGCCGAGATGGCTGTCCGCACCGGCCGAGCGGACCTCGGTGCGGATCATGCCGTGGCTGACGTCGTTCAACTCGTTGACGCGCGCCGATTCGATCGGGCGCGTGAAGCTCGGCCAGCCGCAATGCGACTCGTATTTATCGGCCGAGGCGAACAGCGGCTCGCCCGAGACGATGTCGACGTAGATGCCCGCCCGCTTGTTGCCGAGATATTCGCCGGTGCCGGGCCGCTCGGTGCCGCTTTGTTGCGTCACGTAGAATTGCTCGGGCGTCAGCTTGGCGAGCGCCTCGTCGGTCTTGGTGTATTCGGTCATGCTTTCGTCCTCCGCTTCGTCGTCGCTATCGTGTCTAGATAGGCGACGAAGCGTCGGTTTCCACGCGACCTCAGCGCTTCTCCCGCTCCTCGACGGCGCGCAGGATGGCGCGGCCGTAGGCGGTCTTGGCGAACTTCTCGCCGCGGGCACGCGCCTGGTCGGCGGTGATGAAGCCCATTTCGAAGGCGATTTCCTCGAGGCAGGCGACCTGCACGCCCTGGCGGTGCTGGAGCGTGCGGACGAACTCGCCGGCCTCCAGCAGGCTGTCGTGGGTGCCGGTGTCGAGCCAGGCATAGCCGCGCCCCATCTGCTCGACGTAGAGGTCGCCGGCCTCCATGTAGAGGCGGTTGAGGTCGGTGATCTCCAGCTCGCCGCGCGCCGACGGCTTCAGGTCGCGCGCCATCTGCACGACGCGATTGTCGTAGAAATACAGGCCGGTCACCGCGTGGTTCGACTTCGGCTGCGCGGGCTTTTCCTCCAGGCTCAGCGCCTTGCCGTCGGCGCCCAGTTCGACCACGCCGTAGCGTTCCGGGTCCTCGACGCGGTAGCTGAAGACGGTGGCGCCGCGCGGGCGCGCGACCGCGCTGGCGAGCAGGTCGGTCAGATGCGCGCCGAAGAAGATGTTGTCGCCGAGCACCAGCGCGACGTTGTCGTCGCCGATGAAGTCGGCGCCGATCGTGAACGCCTGCGCCAGCCCCTCGGGGCGCGGCTGCTCGGCGTAGGAGATCGACAGGCCGAACGCGCTGCCGTCGTCGAACAGCCGGCGGTAGTTGTCGAGATACTCGGGGCTGGAGATGATCAGCACGTCGCGGATGCCGGCCAGCATCAGCACCGACAGCGGGTAATAGATCATCGGCTTGTCGTAGACGGGCAGCAACTGCTTGTTGACCGCCAGCGTCGCCGGGTGGAGCCGCGTGCCCGATCCGCCCGCCAGGATGATGCCCTTCACTTGCCGTTCTCCTTGCGCGCAGGCCCGATCAGGTCGTCGAGGATGTCGCCGAGCGCGTCAGGCCACGCGCGCGGGGTGATGCCATAGGCGCGCTCGATCGCGTCATGCGCGAGCAGCGAATTGGCGGGACGACGCGCGGGAGTGGGATACTCGCTGGTCGCGATCCCCTCGACGCTCGCGGTCGCGCCGCCGCGCGCGCGCGACTGGCGGAAGATCTCCTCGGCGAACCCCGCCCAGGTCGTCGCGCCCGCGTTGCTGAAATGGAAGGTGCCGGTGGGCGCTTCGCCATCCCCGGCCAGCCGGATCGCGATCCGTGCCAGCGTGTCCGCCAGATCGGCGGCGCTGGTCGGGCTGCCGTGCTGGTCGGCGACGACGCGCAACGCCCCACGCTCCGCGCCGACGCGCAGCATCGTCTTCACGAAATTGCTGCCGTGCGCGGAGACGACCCAGGCGGTGCGCACGATCGCGTGGCGTGCGCCGCTGGTACGCACCGCCAGCTCGCCGCCGAGCTTCGAGGCGCCGTAGACGCCGAGCGGCGCGACCGGATCGTCGACGCCCCATGCGCCTTGCTTGTCGCCGGGAAAGACATAGTCGGTCGACACCTGCACCAGCGGGACACCCGCGGTCGCGCAGGCCGCGGCAAAGGCGGCGGGGGCGAGCGCATTGACCTGCCACGCGGTCACCTGATCGCTCTCGGCCTTGTCGACCGCGGTATAGGCGGCCGCGTTGATGACCGCCGCCCACGGGCGCTCGGCGACCTTCGCCGCGATCGCGCGCGCGTCGGTCAGGTCGAGCGCGGCACGGTCGAGCGCCACCACCTGCCAGCCCTCGGGCAGGCCTGCGCGTTGCAGCGCGTCGCCGACCTGGCCGTTCGCACCGGTGACCAGCAGGTCGCGCATCACGCGATCCCGCGACGCTCGGACGCCTTGGCGTCGACCAGCGGGCGCCACCACGCCTCGTTGTCGAGGTACCAGCGCACCGTCTTCTCGATCCCGGTCTCGAACGTCTCCTGCGGGCGCCAGCCGAGCTCGTCGCCGATGCGGGTCGCGTCGATCGCGTAGCGCTTGTCATGGCCGGGGCGATCGGCGACCGAGGTGATCTGCCCGGCATAGCTCTGGCCGTCAGCGCGCGGGCGCAGGCGATCGAGGATCGCGCAGACGGTGCGAACGACCTCGATGTTCTGCTTCTCGTTGTGCCCGCCGACATTGTAGGTCCGCCCGACTTCACCGCGCTCGAACACCGCCTGGAGCGCGCGGACGTGATCCTCGACGAACAGCCAGTCGCGGATCTGGTCGCCGGCGCCATAGACCGGCAGCGCGTCGCCGGCGAGCGCCTTGACGATCATCAGCGGGATGAGCTTTTCGGGAAAGTGGTACGGCCCGTAATTGTTCGAGCAATTGGTGATGAGCACCGGCAGCCCGTAGGTGTGGCCCCATGCGCTGACGAGATGGTCCGACCCCGCCTTCGACGCCGAATAGGGCGAGCGCGGATCGTAGGGCGTCTCCTCGGTGAACAGCCCGGTGTCGCCGAGCGATCCGTAGACCTCGTCCGTCGAAATATGGTGGAAGCGGAACGCCGCCTTCGCCGCGTCGTCGAGGCCCAGCCAGTAGCCGCGCGCCTCGGCCAGCATCACATAGGTGCCGACGACATTGGTCTGCACGAACGCACCCGGCCCGTCGATCGAGCGGTCGACATGGCTCTCGGCGGCCAGATGCGTGACGACGTCGGGGCGGAACTCGGCGATCGCGGCGCGCACGGCGTCGGCATCGCAGATGTCGCCCTGCACGAAGCGGTAACGGTTGGAGCCCGCGACCCGCTCGACCGTCGACAGCGTACCGGCATAGGTCAGCTTGTCGAAGTTGAGCACCTCGTGCTCGGTGTTCTCGATCAGGTGGCGGACCAGCGCCGAGCCGATGAAGCCGGCGCCGCCGGTGACGAAGATGCGCATATCGTGTCGGTCCTTACGCGAGCGGCGTCAGCGGACGCCCGTCATAGTCGAAGGGGCTGTCGAACTCGGCCAGCGTCAGTTGCACCTTGTCCTTGTCGCTCAGCTCGGGCGTGGCGCCGGCGGGGATCGGCCAGTCGATCCCGACCGAGTCCCAGCGGATCCCGCCGTCCGACGAAGGCGCATAGGTGTCCGAGCATTTGTAGGTCACCTCGCAATCCGGCTCGAGCGTGACGAAGCCGTGCGCGAAACCGATCGGGATGAACAGCTGGTGGCCGTTCTCGGCGGACAGCTCGGCACCGACCCACTGGCCGTACGTCGGCGAGCCGCGGCGGACGTCGACCGCAACGTCGTAAATGCGGCCGCGGATGCAGCGCACCAACTTGTCCTGGCCGCGCGGCGGCGTCTGGAAATGCAACCCGCGCAAGGTGAACGCCGGGGCCGACAGCGAGTGATTGTCCTGCACGAAGGTGCACTCGATACCCGATGCCGCAAAGGCCGGCACCGAATACACCTCGGTAAACCACCCGCGGGCATCGCCGAAGCGCCGTGGCCGGATCAGCTGCACCGGCGATGGAAGCGCATTGTCGGATGCCATATCGTCCCACTATCCCGGTTAAACCCTGTGCCGGGATGCGGCTGTACATGGGTGGCGTCGTCTCGTAAATATGCAACCAATCCCGTAACGATCGCATATACGGGGAAATATTGGCGCCGGAGCGTATAATGCAGCAGCAGCAGAGTCGCAACAACGCCGTGTCGGCCGTAGTCGTGGCGGTCACCTATGGCGATCGACTTCATCTCGTCAGGCAAGTCGTGGCCGGCGCCTTGCGTTTTGTATCGGTCGTCAAGATCATCATCGTCGATAACGGCAGCAAGCGTCCGGTGGCGGCATCGGACTTCGACGAACCCGAGAAAGTGGAAGTGCTCAGGTCCGAGACGAATCTAGGATCCGCTGCGGGATTTCGACTGGGGATCGAGCGCGCGTTGGCGTTGGAAGGCGTGCGCTACCTGTCCTTGCTGGATGACGATAACGTGGTCGGTGACGGCTATTACGACGAACTGGCAAGGCTGCATGAAGAACTTGGGGGCGGGGACGAGATCGCCTTCTCGGCAATCCGTACGGATCGCGAGCAGTACAAGCGACTTCTTTCGCAACCGCAGCATCCCTCGTACTTGCACGGCTCGTTCCTTGGCTTTGACGTTGCTGCGATTGCGAAACGCCTTGCCGGCCGGATAATGAAGACGGCTCGGCCAGCGTCGCCGTCACGGCTGCGCGCGATCGACCGCGCGCCGTACGGCGGCCTGTTCCTGACGCTCGCAGCGGCGCGGCGGATCGACCCGCCACGCCTCGACTTCGTGCTCTACGGCGACGACCACGAATATACGCGGCGGCTGACCCGGGCGGGCGTGACGATCTACCTGACCGACCATGCGCATGTCGTCGACGTCGACCAGTCGTGGAACGAGGTCAATGATCGCGGCTCGCGCTGGATCGACGTGAGCGCGCCGCAGTGGCGGATCTATTATGCCGCACGAAACCAGCATTTTCTCGAGCTGTCGGAGGCCGGCGGCAAGGCGGCGCTGCGGATGAACCGGCTCGCGTTGAAGGCGCGGCTCTATGCCGAGGCGCTGGCGCGGCATCGCAGCCCATCCAAGGCGGCACGCGCGATGCGGACGCTGAACCTTGCGATCCGCCATGCGAAGCGCGGCCAGCTCGGCGCGAACGAGGAGTTCCGCATCCCGTTCTCGTCGGGAAATTAGCCGATACGAGCGTGGGACGCGACCGAAGCGGTCGCCAATCGCTTGGCGCGTGAGCGTGCGCGGGGTAAGCTGCCCCGTCGGGCCGGATCAAGAGCGAAGGTGTTGATCGATGCCGACAGATCGTTCCAGCGTAGCGTTCCCGATCATGCGAGGTACAGGGGAATGACGTGGATCGCAGCGTTGCGCACGCTGATCGTCGCCGCGGCGGCCGTTGCGAGTTGCTGCTCCCCGGCGCCCTCCAAGGCGCAGAACGAGCGGGGCGGCAGCTGGGCCGAGATGGCGACCGCGAACCGGCACAGCGATGCCGTGGGCGCCGGCGTGACGCTGGGCTGGAACGGCGCGGATGGACAACCGGTATCCGTCGCGGTCGTCGCACCGCGACTGGCCGGCCGGCCGGTCGAAGCGATTGCACCAGCCGCGGGGGACAACGGTCCGGCGATCCGTGCGGCGCTGGAAAAACTACCCGCGAGCGGCGGCGGGACGTTGCGGCTGGCGCCGGGCACCTACCGGGTCGCGGCCAGCTCGCCTGCGGTAATGCTCGAAGGGCTGAACGACGTGCTGATCGACGGGCGCGGCGCACGGATCGTCTTTGCGACGTGGGGCGACGGCTTCATGATCCGCAACGCGGCGCGTATCGCGATCAAGGGACTATCGCTCGGCTATGCGCAGCCGGCCGTGATCGCGGCGACGGTGCGCCGTACAGGATCCGGCAACCAGTTAGAGCTCGACCCCGGCCAGCGCGATCTTCCGGGGCGCGCGATCGCCTACCAGGTCACCGGCTACGACCGGGCAAGCGGCACCGCGCTGCCGGGCGGACGGCGATTGTTGCTGGGGCGGGGCGGGGCGGCGCTCAACCCGGCGGCCGGCGGTCGCCTGACGCTCGCATCGGCGACCCTCGACCAGTTCGCGGATGGTGACGCGGTGGAGATCAAGCTAGCATATTACAAGGGCGCCGCGATCCGGATCGCGGATACCGACAAGCCGGTGACGCACGATGTGACGATCGACGGCGTGACGGTGAGCGACTCGGCCGGTGCGGCGATCGCGGTCGATTTGATGGGACGCGGGCTGGCGGTGCTGAACTCGCGGATCGGCGTACGCACGGGCCGGTCGTCGATCGTGACGATCGCGTATGACGCGCTGCACGTCACGGCGATGACCGGCGACATCCTGTTGCGCGACAACGTGTTTACGGCCAGCGGCGACGATGCGATCAATCTCGGCAGCCCGATCTTCGACGTGGCGACCGGCGGCGGCGCGACGACCCTCGCGACCAAGACGGGCGGCGTCTATCCGGGGGCGGAGCTGGCGTTCTTCGATTCCGGCCTGCGCTGGCTCGGCAATGCGCGGATCAGCGAGCGGGGGCCGCGCGACGCCGCCAATCGCATGAAGGTGTCGCTGGACGCGCCGTTGCCGGCGGGCACTCGCTATGCCCGCAACATGGCGTTGCTCGCCAGTCGCTATGCGGTGGTCGGTAACGACGTGTCGCGATGCCAGTGCCACGGGCTGCTGGTGCAGGGGCCGAACGGGTTGGTGCGCGAGAACCGCTTCGCGGGCCTGCGCGCCAACGCGATCCGGCTGGTGGTGAGCGCGTGGTGGCACGAAGGGTCGGGCGCGCAGAACGTCGTGGTCGAGCGCAACCAGGTGCGCGACACCGGCGACGACGGGCGGCGCGGGGTCGTGTGGGCGGCGATCACCGCTTATGGCGAACTGGGCGACGGTGGCGGGCAGAATCAGCCGCCGGTCGCGCGACAGCCGCTCAACGGCGGATTGCTGATCCGCGACAACGACATCGCGCAGGTCGCGCAAGGGTGCATCTCGATCGCGAGCAGCGCGGATGTGCGGCTGTCCGGCAATCGCTGCGCCGCGGTCAACCAGGCGCTCGATCGCGGGCAGTTGATGGTGGAGCGGAGCGACGCGGCGGCCGGGTTGCGACGCATGCCCGCCAAAACGGCTTATCTGGCGAGCGGCGACGGCGTGTGGATCGATCCGCTGTCGACGACCGACGTCCGGGTCGACGGCGCAGCACGATGACCCCCGGGCCGTTTAGCGGCGAGCGGTGGATATGGCGCGCCCCGCATGGCGGAGGTGTGGACTCAGAGTAGGGCGACCTTGAACGCCTGATCCTCGTGCGTGCCGTGGGTCACCTCGCCGATTACGCGCGCGCCGGTGAACGTTCCGACCAACGGTGCGAGCTCGACACCGTTCGGCTCGCTCGCCGTAAGGGGGTGGCCGTGTTGCTTCAGCTACGCGATGGCCGCCGTTCCGTCAGGATCGATGGCCGGCGCGGTCGCCATCAGCGTCATACTCATCGGCGCGATGAGAAAGCATCGCATGTATGAGCGCCCCCCGGGCGGCACTGTCGTGGAAGCTTGTGACCGGCAACGATCAGGGTCGACTTCGCGTATCCCCGCCGGCCCGACTGATCGGCCGAAGTCGCGGTGGCGAAAGCGGCTCGGCAATGTCGCGACTCGGGTCAACTGGCCTGGCCGGACCCAACGAGAATACAGATCGTCACGCCAGGACACATGCGAGAAACGATCGGCCGCCATCACGCGATCCTTCACAAGGGAGATCGTGATGTTCGATCGTCAGAGGGAATTTGCCTTCGCCAGCCGGCGTGCGCGGCAGGAGGAGATCGCCGCCATCAATGCGCGCGGAGCGGCCGCCGCCGCCGTGCACCATGAATTGGCGCGCCTGTACGCCACACGAGCGATGTCGGCTTTGCATGGTGGCGACCGCGCGATCCTCTCTCCGCACGCTGCGGCTACGCCAGGACCCGAGTTCACGCTATGCTGAGCATCGATCTGATCGAGCGGGAGCCGGCGATGGGAGGACAGGTGGAGGATGAGGCAACGAGGCCGCACATCCTCGTCGTCGATGACGATGGCGAGATCCGTCGCTTGCTGGCGGACGCGTTCGACATGCGCGGCTTCCGTGCCAGCACCGCCGCGAACACGCGCGAGATGGACCAGGTGATGCTGCGCGATCCGGTCGATCTGATCGTGCTCGACGTCATGATGCCTGGGGAAGACGGCGTCTCCGCTTGCCGCCGCCTCGCTGCGCAGGGCGGGCCGCCGATCGTATTCCTCAGTGCGTTGGGCGAGGAGAGCGACCGGGTCCTGGGTCTCGAATTGGGCGCCAGCCACTACCTGCCGAAACCGTGCAGCGCGCGTGAAGTGATCGCGACCGTCCGCGCGGCGCTGCGCACGCGGGAGCAATCCACCGAAACGGGTGGCATGACGTTTCTCTTCAACGGATGGGTGATGGACGTCGCGGCGCATGAATTGACCGATCCAGACGGCGTGCTGATCGGTCTCACAGACGGTGAGTTCGCGTTGCTGCGGGCGTTGGTGGAGCGGCCGCGACGCGTGCTGTCACGTGAGCAGTTGCTGGAGGCAGCGCGCGGCCCGGACACGGACGCCTTCGACCGCGCCGTGGATGTTCAGATCAGCCGGCTGCGGCGCAAGCTTCGCACGACGGGTGACGAGATGATCCGGACCGTAAGGCACGAAGGCTATCTGTTCGTTCCCGCTGTGACCCGACGGTGACTTGGCAGCCGTTCGCGACCGGCACGGTCTTCGTCCGTGTGTTGGGCGTCATGCTTGGATGCGCAGCGGCGGTGCAGCTTGTCAGTTTCGCGCTGCACCTCGCGCTCGGACCACCGCCGCCTCGGCTATACAGCCTGGGCGAGGTGGCTGCCGTGCTGCGCGGCGCCCCGGACACGACCGGTGAGGTCAAGGTTTCGATCGATGCGGAGCCGCCGGAAACGCGCGATCCGATGGCGCGTGCGCTGACGCGGGCACTGGCCATTCAGCTTGGGCGGTCGCTGGCCGACGTGCGGGTCGGCCAGTCTTCGCCTCCCCGCATCGTCGGGGGACCGCCGGGCGAACCCGGTCCGGCCCGGCGCGAAGATGCCGCTCCCGACGTTCGTGACGGCGTGCTGGTTGGGGATTTTGTCGCGGCGGTGCGGCAGGCAGATGGGCGGTGGCTGACGGCGCAGCCTGCGAACAGCCGCACGAATGCCTGGCTGGGACGCTCGACCGTGTGGCTGCTCGCCGCGCTCCTGACGGCCATCCCGTTCGCCTGGGTGCTGGCGCGATGGGTCGCACGCCCTATCGGCGTCTTCGCCGCCGCGGCGGAGAGGATCGGCAGGGACCCGCGGGCAGCCCCGCTGCCGATAGAAGGGCCCGCAGAGATCGCGCATGCCGCGGCCGCGTTCAACGAGATGCAGCGGCGGCTGAACCAGTACGTCGAGGATCGTACGCTGATGATCGGTGCGATCGCGCACGACCTGCGCACGCCGCTGATGCGCCTTTCGCTCCGGCTGGAAAACGCGCCGCTCACGGTCCGCGACGGGTGCGAGCGCGACATCGCCGATATGCAGGCGATGATCCGCGCTACCGCCGATTACGTACAGGACGTGACAAGGGTGGGCGCGCGGCGTCGTCTCGATCTGCACACCCTGGCGGAAAGCGTGGTCGATGATTACGCCGACCGGGGCGAGCCGGTCACCTTCCAGGGCGGCGACGGCGTGATCGTCGAAGGAGATGCCGCGGCGTTGCGTTCAGTGCTGGACAATCTGATCGAGAACGCGCTCCGTTACGCTGGCGCAGCGGAGGTGCATCTTCGATCTGATGGTCCGCACGCGGTGCTTGAGGTCGTCGATCGCGGCCCAGGCGTGCCGGAGGAGGAACTCGCGCGTGTGTTCGAGCCGTTCTATCGCGGCGAACGTTCGCGCAATCGTGACACCGGCGGCATCGGATTGGGGCTCGCAAGCGTACGCGGGGTGGCGCGCGCGCATGGCGGTGATGCCTCGCTCGCCAATCGCGCCGGCGGCGGAGCGGTCGCCAGGGTCGTCCTGCCGGTCTGATGGAGTGAACTGACGGGAAGCGGCGGCGCGGTCGCGCTCGCCGCCCACGTTGTGGCTATCGCGCGAGGCCGATGATCGCTGCGGCGGTGTAGCCGGTGCTCGCGCTGCCCGACATGGTGAGCGTCTGCTGCACGATCTGCGCCGCCGTGTTGTCGCCGAAGAGGCTGTCGCTAGCCGGCGAGGTGCCGATGCGAGCCAGATTGGTCGCGCTGGACGGATAGCTCGCGGTATCTGCGAATACCTCGTTGCACACGTTCGTTGGTATGGCGAGCTGCGAAATTAGGCTGGCGTAGCGGCCGCTGGTGGCCGAGGCGAGTGAGGAGAAGACCTCGAAATGGATGTGCGGCCAACGTCCCGGATAGCAGCCGGGCACGATCAGCGTGAACGTCACCCGTCCATTAGCATCGGTGACCTGCACGCCGCGCAGGTAACTTTCGGCTGGCAGCGTATAAAGAGAGTAGTTACCCTGCCGATCGCAGCACCAAATGTAGATGGCGTACCCTGACAAAGGCGCGCAAGTGGCGTTCACGTTGACGATCGTCAGCGTCAAGGTCATCTGCACACCCGATGCGGTCGCGGTGGGCGTTCCCAGGAACGACGAGCGGATGTCCGACCTGACGATGCCGACTGACGTGAGCGCGTTCGACGTCGAGCCGCTCGACGTGTTGGTCCCGTCAGCCGGGTAGGGACCGTTGGTCTCCGTCGCGTCCGCGACGCACCCGGCAGAGGACGCAGGAGTTGGGGTCGAGGTCGGCGTAGGTGTAGGTGACGGAGTCGGCGTGGCGACGGTGGTCACCGACCCGGCATCGGACAACCCGGCGCTTTCGGCGCCTCCGCAGCCTGTTGCAAGCGCGGCCACTCCCGTCCCGGCGAACCATTGCAGCATCCGCCGCCGGCCGACCAGTTTCCCCATCGCGGCCAGATCTTCGTTCAATCCGTGGCCGTGATCAGATTCATGCTCGTTGTCACTGTCGGGCAAGCGGGAGCTCCTGTTCCTGAGAAGGAAGCAGCGTAGGATCGGTACGTAACTGCGATGTTTCAGGAATCGGCCGCCATATTTCGTCGCTCATGACGGCGAACCAGGCGTGACCCGCCACGAAACCGGAAGGCCGGGCAACATAGCGAAATCCGCTGGAAACCTCAGCCGGCTACATGGACGCGATCATCCTGAACGAGAGACGATCGTGCACGCCACCGCTTCATCCGTGTCATCCTGCGACCCGCTGGCGGCGCAGGCGCTGCTTGATCGCGAGCTTCGCCGGGTTCGCCGGGTCGCGACCATGCTGCATGATCAGAGTTCGACCGCTGATCTCACTGCCTATGAGCGCGACCTGGAAGCGCAGCTCTCACGGACCCGCGCCGCGATCGAAGCGCTCGGCGCTGCCCTGCGGACCATGCCGTTCGATCGCCAGCGATAGCGGCACACCTGTGGCCGTCGACCTCTCGGCGGCACGGCAACGCTTGGTAGCGGATGCAAGCTCTCCGGCGTCGTCAGCAGAGCCACGCAGGTACCGACATGCCGGCGCCACATCGGATACGTTCAGCAACAACCGCGACATTCGCATGCTGGTTCGCCGTGCCAGTCAAAGCAGGCGGCGCTCGGAGCCGCGTGCAACACGAGACCTGTCATGCATCTCACCTCGCGTGTCCTTACCGCTCCCACATTGGACCGTCCGGCGACCAAGGCGGCTTCCGCAACCGACGCGGTGCCGGTGGTCGACAATCCGTTCGCACCTGAATTGTTCATGACCGGGGTCAGCGGCTTCGCAAACCTGGGCGGCGTGGTGGGCATCACGCTCGAGAGCGCGCGCGCCGATCATAGCCATCCGCAGCCGCGTCCCGAGCGCATGGTGGTGGCGCGCCTGTTGATGTCGATCCCGACCGCACAGATGCTGGTCACGGCGCTCAACCACTATCTCGAGGCGCAAGGGCATAGCCCCTCCAAGGCGATGGCCGCGGACGCCACCTTCCAGTGAGCCTCGCCATCAAGGGCCCCGTGCCCGTCGTGTGGCGACGGCCGTCGCGCTGGTCGCTGGGCGGTGCATTGCTACTGGTGACAGGTACGCTGTTTCCAGCCGGTGCGATCGGTCAGCCGAAGGCAAGCGGCGCCCCGCTTCCTACGGCGCCGACCCGGAGGATCACCTCGCTGCGCGTCGAGGGTACGCAGCGGATCGAGCCGGAGACGGCGCTGAGCTATACCAAGCTGCGGCAGGGCGACACGTACACCAACGAGACGCTGGATCAGGCGATCAAGGACCTGTACGCCAGCGACCTGTTCGCCGACGTGCAGATCGACGGCGCCGCGACCGGCAACATCGTGATCCGGGTGCGCGAGAACCCGATCATCAACCGCGTCATCTTCGAGGGCAACAAGCGCCTGAAGGAAGACAAGATCGGCAAGGAGGTCCGCCTGAAGCCGCGGCAGATCTTCACCCGCTCGGCGGTGCGCGCCGACGTGGCGCGGATCATCGAGCTGTACCGCCGCCAGGGCCGTTTCGCCGCGACGGTGCAGCCGAAGATGGTCAGCCTCGACCAGAACCGCGTCGACGTGATCTTCGAGGTCAGCGAGGGGCCGAAGTCCAAGGTCCGCCAGATCAACATCATCGGCAACAAGGTGTTCGACGCCGGCAAGCTGCGCGCGCAGATGGCGACGAAGGAAGCGCGCTTCTATCGCCTGCTGTCGTCGGGGACGTCGTACGACCAGGACCGGCTGGCCTACGACCAGCAGAAGCTGCGGCAATTCTACCTGACGGAGGGCTATGCCGACTTCCGCGTGACCTCGGCGGTGGCCGAGCTGACGCCGGACCGCAAGGACTTCATCATCACCTACGTGGTCGAGGAAGGCCCGCGCTACAAGTTCGGCGACGTGACGGTCGACAGCGACATCCGCGACTTCGACGGCAAGAAGCTGGCCGCCGGGCTGCCGATCAAGAAGGGCGACTGGTACAACGCCAAGCTGGTCGAGGACACGGTCGACAATCTGAGCGAGACGGCCGGGCTGTTCGGCTATGCGTTCAGCGACGTGTCGCCGGAATTCCAGCGCGACCGCGACGCGCTGACCATGTCGATCAACTTCCACATCGGCCAGGCGCAGCGCACCTATGTCGAGCGGGTCGACATCACCGGCAACACGCAGACGCAGGACAAGGTGATCCGGCGCGAGGTGCGGCTGGGCGAGGGCGATGCGTTCAACAGCTTCCAGGTGAAGCGTTCGCAGGACCGCATCAACTCGCTGGGCTTCTTCCAGGACAAGTTCGAGATCAAGCAGACGCCCGGATCGGCCGCCGACCGCGTCGTGCTGGAGGCGAACGTCGAGGAGCGATCCAGCGGGGAGCTGCAATTGTCCGCGGGCTACTCAAGCCTCGAAAACCTGCTGTTGCAGGCAAGCCTGACACAGCGCAACTTCCGTGGGCAGGGGCAGGAACTGCGGCTGAGCGGGACGCTGTCGAGCTATTCCAAATCCGTGAACCTGGGCTTCACCGAACCCTATCTTCTCGACCGGAACATCGCGTTCGGCGGCGACCTCTTCCGGCGCGACTATCGCTCGTACAGCACGCTGGGCGACACTGACAGCACCACCTATCAACAGGTGTCGACCGGCTTGCAGCTACGCACCGGTATTCCGCTGGACGAATTCTGGCAGTTGTCGGGGCGCTACACGCTCAGCTACGATCAAGTGTCGCTCGACGAGGGCACCTACTACACCGACGGGCGCTGCGACCCGGTGCTCGCCGGGCAGTATCTGTGCGACGCGCTGGGCAATCGTTGGACGTCGTCGATCGGCTATTCGCTGATCCACGACAGCCTCAACAGCCGGCTGCGCCCGACCGCGGGCGACCGCTTCACCTTCAGCCAGGATATAGCCGGCCTGGGCGGAGACGTGCGCTACATCCGCACGCGGATCGAGGCGGCGAAATACTGGGGCTTGGGCAAGAACTTCGTGCTGAGCGCGCAGGCGGATGGCGGTCACATCGAGGGGCTGGGACAGGACGTGCTGCTGACCGACCGGTTCTTCCTCGGCGATCCGCAACTCCGCGGCTTCGACATTCGCGGCATCGGCCCGCGGGTCACGCGGCAATCCTATGACACGTCGGTCGTCCCGGCCACGCTCTCCACCGGCACCGACACGACGACGCAGGATGCGCTCGGCGGCACCAGCTACTATCATGCACGATTCGAGCTTGAACTGCCGCTGGGTGCGGGCGCGCGCGAAATGGGACTGCGGCCGTCGATCTATCTCGATGCCGGCGCCATCTTCGGCGGTCGTACGCCGACGTTGACCGATACCTGCGCCGCATCGATCGCTGCCGGGACCGCCTGTACCGTCCCGACGCGGCAATACCGCGACAGCAGCGGTAACCCGCTGTATCTCGACGCGGACGGCCTCTCGACGACGGTGAACACCGGGACGCCCTACACCTACACGCTGGGTGCCTATCGGGAAACGTATCAGGGCAACAGCGCGTCGCCGCGTTTGTCGGTCGGTGTCGGCATCAACTGGACGTCGCCGTTCGGACCACTGCGCATCGATTTGGCGAAGGCGCTGCTGAAGCAGCCCGGCGACGACACGAAGCTTGTCACCTTCAACGTCGGTACGCAATTCTGAGATCGGATTCGGGCACCGGATCGTCGGCGCCCAGCCGGTCGGCGTTCACGTGAACCATGTCACGTCCCGCTTCTTTAGAAACGGTTGCGACCTGCAGTGCTTCCACCGGATCCCGTCAGCAGCGGGAGGCATAGGAGATGGTATGGCCGATCGGCGCAAAGGCGTGACAACCCATGACGATGCGCACGGCGTAGGCCCAGGCGCCTGAGAGAGGGAAGGGAGGAGATGCCAGGGTTCACGCAACGATGGTGATGGTCGCGCGCTTACCCGAAGCGCCGCGCCACCGCGTCGATCGGCACGTCGTGCAACCGGCGGAAGCGCGCCTCGACCAAGCTGAACATCCCGAAGCCCAGCAATCCGGCGCCAACGATCAGATCAAAGGGGTGGTTCAGCCATCCCAGCACGCGCGCCATGCCGCCGGTGCCGCTCGCCTGCTCTTCGATGCCCGCGTTGAGCAGCAGCCAGCCGGCGATCAGGAATACGATGCCGCGCGCGGCATAGCCCGCCCGCCCACTCCACCGCACCCATGGACGCCGACCGATCTGCGGATCGAGATAGCGGAGGAACGAGCCCTTCGCCGCCTTCACGATCTGCACGGCGCCGAGCGCGAACAGCATTGCCGCGCCGACCATGACGAGCGCCCAGCCGCCGGGCAGCCGGAGCGCCATCTGCGTGCCTTCCCGCGTACTGTCGCCGGAAAGAGCCGCGCCGCGCATCAGCTTGACCGCCTGCCACGCGAGCGTGAGGTGGACGATGCCGCTGACGCCCGCTCCGACGCGTTCTGCCCACCCTTTGCGATCCGAGCCGTGCCGCTCGATGTCCCATGCAGCATCGGCCAGCCGCCAGATGCCATAGGCCACCAAACCAACGGTCAGGATGCCGAGCAGGACCTGGCCGCCGCCCTGACCGAGTAACTCCAAGGCGCCGCTGGGGTCTTCTGCGCGTCCGGTTCGCAGAATCAGCGTGGCGATGACGAGGTAGAGCAGGCCACGCGTGGCAAATCCCACTCGCGTCAGGAGTGTCAGTCGGCCGTTGGCGTTCATGAATGTGTCTCCGATCGACCGGAAAACTCAAGGTTCTCCCGGTCGTTCCAATGGTGCAATGAGGCACGAGGCGTTCAATCGGGCGAAGCACCAGCCCAGCCGCATCCAATAGTGACCGTTGCGCCCGCGGGGTGATCGGCGTCTGGCGCAGTGGTCGATTGCTACTCCTGTCATGACGACAGCCGAGAAGCCGATTACGACCCTACGGAGGAGACCCGACCGGACAGCAGCGTGCGAACCTGCTCGACGAGCGTCAGCGGCGCGAATGGCTTGACGATCACGCCCTGTGCACCGGCGGCGCGCAACATCGAGAGTTCGCGGTCGCGGCTATGCGCCGTCATGAAGATCACCGGGAGGTCGGGCATGACGTGCCGGAGAAGGGTGAGCAGCGACGGGCCGTCGATGTCGGGCATCGTCACGTCGAGCAGGGCGGCGTCTACCTCTCCTCCGCCCGCCCGAAGCGACGCCAACGCCTCCGTGCCTGAGCCGACGACGGTCAACGTGATCGTCGGGTCGAGTCCGAGCGCCAGCGCGACGATCGCGCGTATGTCGGGGTCGTCATCGACGAACAGCAAGCGCAGCGGGCCGGTCATGCCATGTCCCTCCGTTGATCGAGCAGTCGGCGCACCGTGGCCGCCACGGTTTCCATGTCGTCGCACCCCTTCCGAAGCACCGCGGCAGCGCGAACGGCGAGCGTCGCGGAGACCTCCTGCCCCGACAGGATGACGATCGGCAGCGGCTGACCCTGATCGTCGAGGAGGTCGGGGATGAGTTCCGGCCCGTGGCCGTCCACGACATCCATGTCGAGCAGTGCCAGGCGGAGGCATCGTTCCCCCAAGATCCTGCGTGCCTCCGCCAAGCCGCTGGCGGGCATCACGTGCGCTACGTCGCGGAGCGCGGTGGCGACTGTCGCGCGCAGGTCTGCATCGTCCTCGAGATGCAGGATCACGGGGAGCGCCGTGTCCTGTACCGGCAGCGGCGCGGTGGCGCCGAGCAGCGGCAGGGCGAACAGGAAGCGTGTTCCGCCATCCTTTCGATCTTCGAACCAGATGCTGCCGTCCAGCCGCCGCACGATCTCACGCGAGATCGCAAGGCCGAGACCGGTTCCTCCGGTGTCGCGCTGCGACTGGAAGCGGTCGAACAGTCGGGAGCGAATGTTTGCCGGAACGCCAGGACCGCGATCTGCGACCGTGACAATCGCGCGCCGTTCGCGCGTATAGGCGCGCAACGTGACCTCGCTGCCGGCAGGCGACGCCTGAATGGCATTCGAGATCAAGTTGGTGACGACCTGCAACAAGCGACCGGCGTCTCCTCGCACCACCAGTGGTCCGGCGGTGTGGGCCTGATGCAGGCGCACCTCGTGACGCCGTGCCAGCCCCTCGCTATCGAGTGCCGCCTGCGCCACGATGTCGCGAAGTTCGAGCGGCTCGCGCGTCATCGCCAACTGTCCGGTACCGATCCGGTCGATGTCGAGGATGTCGTTGACGAGCCGGATCAACCGTCGTGCATTGTTGTCCGCGATTTCGATCAACCGTCGTGCTGACGGCGAGCAATCATCCTCCGTACCCGCGCGCAGCAATGCCAGCGAACCGACCAGCGACGTCAGCGGGGTACGCAATTCATGACTGACGGTCGAGATCAGTTCGTCCTTGGCCCGCTCGGCCCGGATCCGCTCGGACGCATCGCGCAGCGACAGCACCAGATGGTCGCCGTCGCATGCGCGCATAATGCCAACGGCGATGTCGACGATGACGTCGCGACCATCGCGGTGACGAACCGGCTGATCGGAAAGGAACATGCGATCCGTCCCGCTCCCGACCAGATCAAGGTCAAGCGAGAGGACGGTGGAAATATCACTACCTTCCAGTTCATCGACGGCATATCCGAGCAGAGTGCTGCTTGCGGGGTTGGTCATCTCGATCATGCCGTCAGGCGCGACGATCAGCAGTGTGTCCGTGGTGCTGGCCAGAATCGCGGCGTGGCGTTCCGCGCCCTCGAAGGCGGCGATCGCCGCTCGATGATGATCGTTCTGCGCCTGCGAGAGCGCGAGGATGATGCCGAGCGTGATCAGGGTGACGAGCACGCCGGTAATGACCAGCAGCTCGTAGCCATCGTTGCGGTGCTCGGCGAAAGCGGTGAAGCGATCGGCGGCGCGCGCGCGCTCGGCCGTTACGGCATGCGCCACCGCGCGGCGCAATGCGGCCTGGTCACCCGCCCGCGCGACCGCAGCGATCTCATCGTCCACACCGGCCAGCAGACGTTCGACGGCCGCACGACTGTCGGCATCCTTGACCGCTGACGCAAGGATCAGCAACGCCCGCTCGCGCTGGAACGAATCCGTTGCCGCCGCCTGGGCCGACAGCGAGCGGGAATGTTCCACACCGATCCAGCCGATCAGCAGCGACACGACCATGGGGGTCAGCAAGGCGATGACGATCAGCCGCCATCGCGATTGCGGGGCTGGCCGCGTCGGCGGATTCACCGACCCGCGCGTCCGATCAACGGCTGTGCTGCCAGCAATGCCTGCGCGCGGTTGTGGACGCCAAGTTTGCGGAAGATGGCGGTCATATGGGCCTTAATGGTAGCCTCGGTTACGCCAAGGTCGCCCGCGATCTCCTTGTTTGCGCGCCCATCGGCCAGTGCCAGCAAGACCGCACGCTGCGCAGTGGACAGGCTCGCCAAGCGCGCGCGCAGGTCGGCGACATCGGACGTCCGTGGACGCGGGGGGAAAGACTGTCTGACCGGCGTCGATCCGCCGCAGCCGGTCGGCAATGTCGTCAAGCGGCAGGCTTTTGAAGAGGAACCCTGCGGCGCCGATCGCCCGCGCGGCTTCGATGAGTCGCGGCTCCTCGCTGGCGGTGACGACGACGATCGGGGTCTTCGGCGCCTGCATCTGCAGGGTGAGCAGGCCCGAGAAACCATGCGCATCGGGAAGCTGGAAATCGAGCAGGATCATCCGCAGCGACATGCGCTCCGCGGCCGCACGAGCTTCGTCGATCGAGCCCGCTGCGACGATCGATGCCCCCGGCAGCGCAACCCGCGCGGCCATTGCAAGACCTTCGCGGGTCAGCGGATGATCGTCCGCCACCAGTGAGCAGCCCCCACCGGGTGGTCCGGGTTGTCAGTTAGTGCATTGTGGTCTTCGCCGCCATTGCCGGGCGTAGGTGGAGCGAAGCGGAACCGGA
>NZ_JAVDUC010000026.1:0-28251 GCF_031456125.1 Sphingomonas sp. BE138 | reverse complement strand
CTTGACCCGCAACCCCGCGGGCCTGACATTACCCCCACGACCCGGGTCACTTCTCGATGAAAACGCCGGGTCAACTCTCAGTGAAAATCAACACCTCGTTCGCGCACGACAACGAGATCGTCGGCGCGGATGAGGCGCGACTGATCTTCGACAGCGTCCTCGCCACGCTCCGGTTCGTCGATCGGCTGCCGCCGCCGCCGATGCCAAGCTGACAATCGCGGCCTACGCCGTCATGCCAGCAGCGCGAGCATCTCGCCCTGGTTGACAAGCTCGCCGCGCGCGACCGCCGCGTCGACGACGTCTACGATGACAGCTCGGACTTGTGCGCTGGTCGACTTGATCCCGAGCGCCCGTGACACCGCCTGGACGATCTGGTCCCGCGTCGCCCCGAAGTTGTAGCGCACTGTCGCGAGCGCGGCGGCTCTGATCTCGGCGGGCGGCAACATCTCGGCGCGACGCAGCGCCGGGGACCGGACGGACGTGCGGTCGCGGACCTCCGGCTCGCGGCCGGGGACGGAGAGGAAATCGCCCTCGCGTGACAGTCGGCCTGTCCTGACGGAGACGTCCACCGCCCGCTCAATCGCCGACTGGATCCGCCCGCCTGCGCGCTTCAGCCCCCATCCCTCACGGATGCGGGCGACCACCTCGTCCAGGTGCACGGGCCCCTCCATCGCGACCACCTCGTCCGCGAGCATCGAGAGCACGCCGGTGGGGGTGTCGTGCAGCTCCTCCTGCCGGTGCGCTGGCTTCGTCACCGTCGCTTCGACGTAGAAGTGGCCCTTCGGTGCCTCGGTTCCGGCTTCCACCGGCCTGGCCAGCCCAATTTCGGTGACATCCTCGCGCTCGATCGCGACGATCTCGACTGGGACGGCGGTGCGGGCGCGGCCGGACTCGGCGGCGTCGTGCTCGGCCTTGGCGGCCTCGATCCTCGCTACGACGAGTTCGAGCTGTTCCGTCGGCCGCTGGAACCAGTCGGTGCTCCAGATGCGGTGGATCGTCCAGCCGTGGCTCTCCAGCACCGACTGCCTGAGCCGGTCGCGGTCGCGTGCCGAGCGGGCGTCGTGATAGGCTGCTCCGTCGCACTCGATGCCGAGCAGGTAGCGGCCCGGCCGTTCCTCGTCGGCAACGGCGAGATCGATGTAAAAGCCGGCGAGGCCCACCTGCCGATGCACCTGGTAGCCGCGCGCCTGCAGCGCGCGGGCGACCAGCTCCTCGAAGACGCTGTCGGAATCGCGCCCCGTGCTCTCCGCGATCGTGAGGCGGCCGGTGCGCGCGTAATGCAGGAACATGCGGAAGGCGAACACGCCCTTGCGGCTTGCCGCGAAGTCCGGCTCGATGTCCTCGTCCGACATCGACGCGAACACCTCGCAGCGCTGCTTGGCGCGGCTGATGAGAACGTTGAGCCGGCGCTCGCCGCCTTCGGTTCCCAATGGTCCAAAGCGCATCGGCACCCGGCCGCCCGGCACCGTCGGGCCGTAGCCGACCGAGATGAAGATGACGTCCCGCTCGTCGCCCTGCACGTTCTCGAGATTCTTGACGAAGAACGGCTCGGACTGGTGCGACTGGAAGAAGGCCTCGACCTCAGGGGGCAGCGCCCGGCGGAGCAGCTCCAGCTGGTCGAGAATGGCGCGACGCTGCGCGGCCGAGAACGCCGCTACGCCGAGCGAAAGGTTCGGGTGCTCGCGGGCGTGGGCGATGATCGCCTCCGCAACGATGCGCGCCTCGACCTGGTTGGTACGCGTGCCGCCAGCGTCGAAGATCCCCTGCGGGATGCGGTGGAAGCGCAGCCCCATGCCCGCCTCGGCAGTGTAAGGGCTGGGGACGATGAACAGCTTGCTCTCGTAGAACTGCCGGTTGCTCACCGCGATCAGCGACTGGTGCTTGCTCCGGTAATGCCAGCGCAGCATCCGGGTGGGCAGGCCGCGCGCGGTGAAGAGGCCGAGCACGCTCTCGATGTCGGCGACGCGGCCGCCTTCGTCGTCCTCGTCGTCCGACCCTCCGCCCGTCATCTTGGCGAAGAAGGCAGTGGGCGGCAGCTGCTTGGGATCGCCCACGACCACGACCTGCTTGGCGCGAGCGACCGCGCCGAGCGCGTCGACCGGCTGGATCTGGCTCGCCTCGTCCATGACCAGCAGGTCGAACTCGAACACGCCCGGGGCGAGGAACTGCGCGACCGAGAGCGGGCTCATCATGAACACGGGCTTCAGCGCCTGCACCGCCGGCCCCGCCTTCTCCATCAGGCGCCGGATCGGCATATGGCCGCGCCGCTTCTGCATTTCGGCCTTGAGCGTGCCGAGCGGCCCGAAGCCGACGCCGTCGCGCGCCGGCATCCGCCGGTGATGGGCGCGGACGACCTCGACCGCGGCCGCCGCAATGCGCTGTCGGTCCATGTCGGCGAACTCGCGTGCGAGCCGTCCATGCATGGTTCCGTCGAAGCGTCCGAGTTCAGGCTCTACGCGAACCATGTCGGCGTAGACGGCCTCGTGGTAGGCCATTTCAAAGGCGGAAACGGCGTCCGTACCGGAGAGCCTGCCGTCACGGAGTCGATCGACGACGTCTCCGCAGCCCAGCTCGCGGGCGCGCGCCGCACGGTCGCGGTAGGCCGTCCAGCGAGAGAGTTGCTCCCCCGTCGCTTCCCAGGTCGCGAGCCGATCAAGGAGCGCCGAAGTCGGCGTCGCCGAGAGGGCTGCCGTGCCGAACGCCTCGCCGGCGTCCAACTGCAGCTGGTCCGAGAGAGCCGCGAGGTCGGCCGACGCCTTGTCCCATAGCTTCTCCGACGCATCGGCGTCGCGCCCGAGCTGGGCTCGGTCCGCGATCCGGCTCGCGAGCAGACGGATGTCCTCGTTCGCACCGATCCAAGCAGCGGCGGTGCCAAGTGCCGCCCAATCGGACCGAGCGCCCTGCCAGGCGCTCCCGAACGCAGCCCGCCCGAGTGCATCCCCGTCCATGAGCGCGTGAGCCGCCCGCTGGCCCTCCTCCAGTTTGGCGAGCAGTCCGAGCCGGGCGCGTAGGTCGACGGTAGCGTCCGTCAACAGGGCGGCGGTGCTCCGGTCCGCCTCGTGGACGCGGACGGTCGCCGCCAGGAGGGCTGTGACATCGGCGCGGTCGGGACCGGGCGCGTCGCCGAACGCGGTTTGCCGACAATCGCCGAGACCGTCCCAGAACCGCCGCGCCAGCTCCGAAACCGCAACGGTGAGCTCCCGCAACGCGGCCGCCTGCTCGCGGACCAGCCGCTGGTCGGGGCGACGCGACACGATGAGGCGCGGTTCCGCGCCGAGGTCCCGGAGCGAGCGCATCCACTCGACTACGGCGCCGAGCGGCTCGGAGACGCTACGCGGCCCGCGCCAGTGCTCGCCGAACGCGGTGCGCCCGAGTGCGTCGTCGCGCTCGATCTCGCGCCGTGCCGCCTGTCGGTCGGCGAGCGCGTCGAGCAGCGACAGCGTCTCGTCCAGTGGCTGGTCCGGCGCGACGAGGAAGGATTTCACCAAGCGGTTGGCGCGACGCCACTCGCCGCTGAGGAGCCGCAGGAACCCCGTTCCGTGCGATGCCAGGGCTGAGCGTGCAGCGGCGAGGTCGACGTCCCACGCCGCCTCGGTCAGCGCCCCACCGACGCGAGCCCGGGCTGCTTCGAGCCGGGCGACCGTTGTCACGAGGTCGCCTGCGCGCTCGACGCCGGTGTCCCACATCTCGGCCGCGAACACCTCCGGGCTGGCCGGCGGGGCGACGGCGACGCGATCGGCCACGTCCGTCATGCGACCGATTCCGACGAGATCGGCCGGCGCGTCGCGTCCCAGGCTACGGGCGAGCGCGGTGGAGGCCGCGAGCACTCGCGGGAGGCGGACGGCGAGCTCCGCCGCGCAGTCGAAGTCATCCGGGCCGAAACTCGCCGGCAGCTCCGCGAGGGCGCTGCGGGACTCGCCGAGATCTGCGGACCACGCCTCCTCGGCGAGCGAGCTGCCGAGCTCCGCACGGATTGCCGCGTGCGCGGCGCCCGTGGCCAGAAGAGCGTCGATCGCATCGGAGTCCTTAGTCCAGACCTCGGCGGCGAGCGCCTCGGGCGGCAGGTCCGGTGCGCTCGCGATCCGGCGGGCGCGGGCAACGGTGGCGTCCACGTCGGGCAGCCGCGCCGGCGGCTCGGCGGCGATCGTCGTGGCGAGATCCGCCGAGGCTTCCTGCGCCTTCGAGACCTCCTCGCGCAAAGTGCCCACGCGCGAGACCAGGCGCTCAACGTCGTTCGGCAGTATCGCCGAGACGCCGACGCCGCGCCACGGATGCTCCACCGGGGTGCCGATCGCCTCGATGCGCTCGACCAACTCGGACAGCACCTCGCGCCGATCGAGGAAGCCGTCTCGCGACCAGCTGGCCGGCCCCTCCAGCCGGATGTCGTTCGGCTGCTGCCCGTCAAGGCGAAGCCGGACGAGCTGTCCGATCGCCTGGAACGGCGTCAGACCCGACGAGCTCCGGGCCGCGTGCATTCGCTGGGCATGGCCGTTGAGCCGGTCGCGCGCTTCGGTGAGGCGGGTCGCAAGTGTGCCCGAATCCTGTCCTCGCGGCGCGCCCAGTTCCCAGGTGCGCCGGAGCTCGTCCAGCAGCGCCCGCTTGTTGGCCTTGTTGCTGTGAAGTTCGAGGCAGGCGTCACCGACGCCGTTCGCGTCAAGCCGGCGCTTCACGACCTCGAGCGCCGCCATCTTCTCGGCGACGAACAGAACACTCCGGCCATCGGCCACCGCGGAAGCGATGATGTTCGCAATCGTCTGGCTCTTGCCCGTGCCCGGAGGCCCTTGGACGACCATGTCCCGCCCTCGCCTGACCTCGTGGACGACGAGCGCCTGGCTGCTATCGCTGTCGACGATGTGCAGCATCTCGGCAGGTGGGATGAAAGGGTCGATGGCAGCGTCTTCGGGGATCATGCCCTCGCCCGCCTCGAAGCCCTCCGACAGAAGCCCCCGGATCAGCGGTCGCTCGCTGATCCTGCCGCCCGCCGGCCATGTCGCCGGGTCGAGGTCGCGATACATCAGGAACTTCGCGAACGAGAAGAAGCCGAGCGTTATGTCGTCGGGCAGGACGGCCCAGCCTGGCTTTGACGCGACCGCATCGGCGACCCCGGCCGCGTAGGCGACGAGGTCGAACTGATCGGACGCCTCGAAGGCGGGCAGACGGATACCGTGGACGCGGTCGAGGTAGGCCTCGAGCGACAGGTTCGAGGCGAACTCCTCCTGCCGCGCGCGCAGCTTGAACTTCTCGCCCGCGTTTCCGCGCTCGAGCGAGACGGGAACGAGGACGAGCGGCGCGTGGCGGATGTTCGCCGCGTTTTGAGGGTCGACCCATCTGAGCGCGCCGAGCGCGAGGAAGAGGATGTTGACGCCCTGCTCCTCCTCGAGCGTGCGCGCATCGTAGTAGAGTTCCAGTAAGCGCTTCTGGAGGCCCTTGGACGTCAGCCGCGTCTGAAGCTTCGTGTCGACGTGCCGCGCGAAGATGCCGCTCTCGTCCGCCTCGTCGTCGGGCTGCGCCAAGTCGGCGATCTCGTCCGACTCTTCGGCGGTGTTGCCAGCGTCCGCGGCCTCTCCGGGCGCGAGCTTGCCGGCGAGGAAGGTGAACACCCTGCTCTCGGCCACCAAGAGACGGAACACCTCCACCGACCGCTCGTCGATTATCTCGATCGCCTTCGCGTTCTTGGACGAGCGCGGCATGTGGAGGAGGCGGTTGCGCGCCGAAAGGTCGAGCAGTTCGGTCCTGGCCCGATCGAGCTTGACGTCGAGCGGAAGGTCGCTCTGGAACACCGACGCGTCCGCGTCCCGCGTCTGAGCAGCCGAAGTAACCAATGATTTTCCCCCAAACCTCAAGCAGCGATGTTGCTGTTCCTCCGTCGTATTTGTCCAGCCCGTTTAGACCGGACCATCGGATTACGGTCGCTGTGGATCAGAAGGGCCGTCGACCCGCAGGTAGTCATTCCGAACGTCGGCCAGACGTCCCACCATTGAACATTCGATCATGCGGATGGACGGCTGTTTGTGCGAGCCGAACCTTTGCCACGAAAGCCACATCAACGAAGACGAACCCGTGCGAAGGCGCTCGGGGAGCCGCTAGCCCTTATAGAACTGGCGCCAGCAGCGCGGCGACGAATTCGCGCCCCTCATCGGTCAGATCGTCGCTTTGCATCAGGTCCGCGATGGCGCGCATCTCCTCCTCAATCACGCAGACGCGTTCCGCAGCGTGATCGATCTCCGCGGCCTCGAGCCGCTCGATCAGAAGCGGCGACGACATGAAAGCACGGATCGAGGCGAAAACGAAGAGACCGTGCAGGATGCCTTGGGCGGGCCGCGGACGCCCTTGCCACGGCGAGTGCCTGAGCTCGCCCGAACCGGCGACCAGCGGCACCACGTCCTCGACCAGCGATAGGAGCAGATGCATAGCCTCGTGGAGCACGCCCTCCGCCATCCGGAGGCGTTCCCGTGGCACGGGTTCGGGATGCACACCCACGAAGATAGAGAACGGGACGTCGGGATCGCTGTAACTGACGTCGTACGCCGGTCCGTCGGTCGTCAGGACGTGGATGGATCTGACGACCGCCGCAATCGCCCCGGCCACCCAGGGCACCAGAGATAGCAGTCGAAGCGCCTCGGTAAGCGCGGCTTCGATGCGCGAAGGCGGAGGCGTCGCTTCTATAAGTCCGAGTTCGACATACCTGCTCGGCATCACGGCAAAGCGCTCGACGGCAGCCACCTCGTCGGGGGAGCCTCCGACAGGAACCCAAGCGACCGTTACGGGATGTGCGTCCCTGGATAGAGCAAGAATGGCGGCAGTGCTGTAGTTGCCGGGATCTATCCCGAGGTCCTTCAGCTCGTTCCACCGGCGACGCGCCAGGAGGCGCACCAGCGGATCGGGAAGCACCGGCCCGCGCCGTAGCGCCGGCCAAAGCTCGTCGGCGGAGATCACGCGGTCTGCCGGAACGTATACACCACCGTGAAGCGCTCCCCGCCCCTCACCGTCGATACCGCATGATGCGACGTCGCGGAGATCCGGAAGCCGAACGCGCTCGCGGGCGCGGGCGCGACGACCTCCGCGACAGCTTCGGGTCGATCGTCGGAGAACAGCATAAGGAACCCGCCGTTCTCCGGCTTCCAGCCCTCGTTCAGCTGGATGAGCACCCGGTGCGTCTCATCCTTGCCGATGTGGTCGTTGTGAATACGTATCGTCTGACCGGCGGTAAGGCGATGTGCGGTGACGCCGACCAACTCGAGCTCACCTTCGGTGGGGAGGAGGGCCGCGGCGGCATCGCGGATCGCCGCCACGAACTCCGGTGCGGCGAGCGCCGCTATGCCGTCTCCGGTCGCGAAGGTGAGATCGAGCTCATGCTGCTCGTAGAAGTCTTCGACGCGAAGCTCCCATTGGGCGTCGTCGCGCAACCAGCGCAACGCCGCCCCGGCCACGTCCGAGGAGATGACGTCGGGACTGATGAAATGCGGGAAGGGCGTCGTCGAGCTCTCCGCCTGCGCCAGATCCGGTAGGATCACGCGGCAGCGTCCAGTCCGACCCTATCGCGCATATGCGCGATCAGGTGCAACTGATCGGCGCAGAAGACGCTCGGGTTAGAGAGGCCCTTCTCCGCGCTCCAGCGGTGCGTTGGCATCCCCCCGCCGCACACGGCCAACTCCGGGCAAACAAGGCATTCGGGCGCGGTCGGCCGTTGTGACCGATGATAGGCTTCGAATGTATCGGACCGGACAAACGTCACGAGATCGCCATCAAGCGCCGAAACCTGATCCGCGAACCGGTCGCCCGAAGACGCGGACTTGAGGGTGTCATTCTTCGCGATCGTGCCGTCGGTGTCTACGACCAGTATGCCGTACTCTGCCAGGCCCACTCCTTCCTTGCGAGATCGGCCGCCGAGCACCAGGCGGAGCATGTCATCGAGAACGCGGACCCGTATGGGTTCGCGGTCATCGAGGTAGACGTCCAGCAGGCGGGACATCCATTCGCCATATTCCGTCGAGCGAACGCCCGATTTGCCAGGCGGAAGCGTGTCGTGGTTCCCATCGCGGTAGAGCAGGTCGACGCTCGGCGCGCCGAGCGACTTGAGGAATGCGTAGACTTCCGCCGGATCAGACTCCAGGTCGATTACCGCAAGGAGGCCGGAGAGCAGGTCGAAGCTCGAGCCGCGGGCGAGCACGCGACGGATCGCGTCGACAACGCGCCCGTGAGAGCCCGCCCCGCGATGATCTCCGCGGTGCCGGTCGTGCACGGCTTCGGGACCGTCGATGCTGATCGAGATCCCGACGTCATGCAGAGCGCAGACGTCGATGACCTCGTCGGTGAGCAGCACCCCATTCGTCTGGAGGTGCAATCCGCTCGAGGAACCGAGATGCGATCTGAAGAGCGCGCAGATCTGTTCGAAGGCACGGACGCCGACGAGGAGCGGCTCGCCACCGTGGAACACGACGCTGAGCGGCCGACCCTGTTGCTTGACCAGCCTAGCCAGCTGTCCCGCGAGCGCCTGCGCGGTCGCTTCCGCCATGCGCTTCGGCTGCAAGCGCCAAGCCTCGTCGCCCATCTGGTAGACGTAGCAATAGTCGCAGGCGAGATTGCAGCGGCTCGCCAGCTTCACGAGGACGGTGTCGATCGGGATCACCGGTCTTGTCCGACCGATCTCAGCGGTTGTGACGGTTGTGCATCCGGTTGTACGCCGTCGGCTGCCGATCCGTGTTGTTGCGGACCTCGTCCATGAGGCGTGACAGCGCAACGCTGTCGAGCTTCACTCGCGTACCATCGACCGGTGGGTTGACGACCTTGTGCTCCATGACGGACCTCCTCGTTAGGCGTTTAGTCCAGATAGCATCGGATCGCAGGCGTTAACACCCTGCGCCTCAAGATATTTCCAGGGACGGCTCCCGGATCAACCTGGACATACGTCCAACAAATTGGCTCGTGCCCTTCTACCTTGGCATATCTATCTCAAGTATTCATGTCATCTGAATGTTTGAACATTCAGTTATACATAGCGCATTGCGAGACTTACAGCCATAGGTCGGTAATTAGGTGAACATTCTTACAGATCACCTTCTCGGACTAGGCAGCCAGTACTTTAGCACAGCGCGGGACGGTTTGCCACAAGCGGCTTTGTTCGCGGGGTTCCAGAAGCGGTAACTGACGCCGCGTGCTGGCTACCGTCTTCCCGAGCGGTTATCCGGATAGCCGGAGGGACGAAATGGCCGACGACAGCGACATACAGTGGCGGACGGTCCAGCACCTGGCGCGCGACCTGATGCTGGCGAAGGGGGACGAGAACGGGCCGAGCCGCGGGCGAGCCGTCTTCCTCGTGGGCGCGGGCTGCTCGGTCAGTGCAGGCATTCCGGCGGCTAGGGGCGTCTCGAGGCTCGTCGCGCTGCACCTCGCGCAGGCCTACCTCGGCGAAATCCCTAATGGCGCGGACGACGAAGAACGCTCGGATGAGGCGCTGCGGCGGCTCGTCGCGGCCAGCCACGTGGAGAAGAACAGGGCGTTCGCCGATGACGGGAAGCCGCAGTGGGGCGAACTCTACCAGTACTTCTTCGCCGAACACCTCAAGTCGCCTAACCAGCAGCGCGAGCTAATCTACGGACTGATTGAGAATTCCAAGGGGAAGCTGAACTGGGCCCACGCCTGTCTCGGCGAGCTCGTCGCGCAGCGCTACGTCAACACCGTCCTCACCACGAACTTCGACCAGCTCGTGCTTACCGGCATCTTCCGGACGGGGATCATCCCCGTCGTCGCGGACGGCTTCAGCGCATTGAACCGGATCGTCGCCGAGCCGCTTGTGCCCCAACTCATCCATCTGCACGGCTCGATGAACACCTACGCCATGCGCAACGACCCACGGACGCTGGCGGAGCCGATGCACGACCACCGCCCCGTCACCATGCTCAACGGCGTCCTTCAACGCGCCAACCTCCTCGTGGTCGTCGGCTACGCGGGCGGCGAGGAAGGTCTCATGAAGCTTCTGCTGCAGGCCTCGAGCTCGCTTGAGCAGCTGGTAATCTACTGGATCAGTTACGAGGACGACGCCGCGCGCCTGACGGGTGACTGCCGAAAGCTCCTGGCCGGCGAAAACAAGTTCGCCATCGCCGGCGGTGAAGCGGATCGCTTCTTCGGAGACCTCATGCAGGAGCTCGGGATTGGCCAGCCGGGCTGGGTCGCCGATCCGATCGGCGAACTCTTCAATCATCGCGTCGAGCTGGTGGCGCCGGAGTCCGTCTCGGAGGCCGCCATCCTCATCGAGAGCTATCGGGAGAAGATCGAAGCGGCGATGGTGGGGGCGCCGCCTCCCGAGGAGCCGAGGCAAAAGGCCGCTCGCCTGCGCGCCGCCGGCGAGTACGGTCAGGCCCGGGCCGCTCTCGGCGAGGTCGATCCCGCGGCCGATCCCGGCGCGGCGAGGATCCACGCGTTAAATGCCCTCTCGCTTTTCGAGGACGACGCGACGGCGAACCGCGCGATGCTCGACATCGCCATCTCGGAATTCGAGGCGTTGATCGCGGCGACCAGCGGCCGCGAGCAGACAGAGAACGTGCTCTCCCTCCTCGACGCCCTGTTCGATCTGTCGGAGGCTGGCGGCGAAGGCGACGACGCGGAAGCCTTGGAGCGCATCGTGGCCACCGCATCGGAGTGGTTGGGGAAGCTCGGATCAACCGATTGGACGGGTCGCGGCCGTCTCCTCTTCTATCGCGCACAGGCGCATCACCGTCGTGCCGAGAGCAACAACGACGACGTCAATGACATGCGACGGGCCGCGGAAGACTATCGCGCGGCACTCGAGGCGTTGGAGCAGGCTCCCGACCGGACGCTCTCTACGATCGAGGTTCGGGAAGGTCTCGCCGCCGCGCTGCAGGTGCTCGGCGCGTCCGACCAGGACAACGATCAGGACGCGCGCGAAGCGGTCCAGCTGTTCCGTGAAGTGGCGGAGCACCCGCGCCGCGACGCGACTCAGCCGGAGGACGAGGCGGGCCTGCACTTCAATCTTGCGGGCGCGCTGATCGCGCTGATGCAGCGCGTCGATGCCGAAGAGGCCCAGCGGCTTGGAAGCGACGCACGCGACGCGCTTCTTAGGGCCGAACGTGCCTATGTTCGCGCAGGCGACAGCGACAAGGTCGCCGAAGTCCGGCAACGCCTGGAGGACCTCCCACCACAGGCTTGAACTGGCCTGCGCCGGAACGGGGGGCTGCGGCAGATCACTCCATCCGCATCGAGCACTCGTACGGTCGCGCGTGAAGGAGATCAGGGATCGATCGCTTCGGCGAGCCGAACCAAATGGATGAGTTCCATGCTTTCGCGGCGTATCAATGCCTGGAGCGAGTCGATCCTGCGGGTCGCGTTGTCGCCCTGGGGCGTCCGACCGCCTTCCACCAACCACGTCTCCATGCGCTCGGCGAGCTTAACCGGCAGCACTGCGCGAGCCCCCACCACCTTGCTGTGTGCCCCTGGGTGATCTCCAGTGCCTCAGCCACCTGCGCTTGCGACATGCGGTACACGGCGTGGGCGGGCAAGCAGGAGCGGTGAAACCCGCAGGCCTGGATAGCCAGTCGGTGCTCCACGTAAGACAGGGGCGATGACAGGGGCCGCAGTGGCAGACTTTCTGAATGAATGGTGTGTTTGTTGCGCCGCCGCTAAGCAGCGAACATTCACTTATCCCGGTGCACTGCCAGACAGCGGACAGGCCGCCTTCCCATAACGTGCAGCAGCGGCTCCTGAAGACGAGGGGGGTGGCTTGCTCAGTAGGCCGCCAAGGAGCCAGCTATGAAGTTCTGCTCGCAGCAGAACAATCACAGAACGGATAACCCCTGCGATCCGTGTGCGATCCGCGACTTAGAACAAGGCAGGAACGAGCACACCGGCCGGTCAAAGCCTTAGCGGCATCAATCAAGCAGTTAGAATGGTGGAGCCGAGGGGGATCGAACCCCTGACCTTCGCAATGCCATTGCGACGCTCTCCCAGCTGAGCTACGGCCCCATTCCGTCCGGGAGGCAGCCCACTAACCGGGGGCTGCCGGCTTGGCAAGCGGCGAATTGCCGCCTGCCGCGCCTTTTTTCAGAAATCAGTTGTTTTCATCATCTTCGTTGCTGGTTTCGACGCCCAGGTCGTCGTCACCGCCCAGGTCGACCTCGTCATCGGCCGAGGGCTCTTCGTCTTCGCCGGTGTCCAGATCCTCGTCGTCGCCGGCCAGGTCGGCGTCGACCTTCTCCTTGTCCGGCTTCGCGGCCTCGAACGGCAGCGGCTGCTTGGACTTCAGGATCGGCTCCGGTTCCCAGGCATAGCCGCAGTTGATGCAGGTGACGGGCTCGTCCTTCTGCAGGTCGTAGAAACGCGTTGCGCATTTCGGGCACGTACGCTTCGTGCCCCATTCCGGCTGGATCATGCCGTGAAAAGCCTTTCGGATGGGTGGATCAACAGGTCGCCCCGTGAAGTGGCGCGTGCCTTGCCATAGCGCAAGGCGGCTGGCAAGGCGCGGCGCGCATGGCGCATTCTTCCTCCCCTACCCCGTTCATCGTCCCCACGCCGACGCGGCTGGCGGGGCGGATCCGCGTTCCCGGCGACAAGTCGATCAGCCACCGCTCGCTGATGCTGTCGGCGCTGGCGGTCGGCGAGAGCCGCGTCGAAGGCTTATTGGAGGGCGAGGACGTGCTCGCCACCGCCGCCGCGATGCGCGCGATGGGCGCGACGATCGCGCGCGGCGACGATGGCGTCTGGCGCATCCACGGCGTCGGGGTCGGCGGCCTGCTCCAGCCGAGCCAGGCGCTCGACATGGGCAATTCGGGCACGTCGACGCGGCTGCTGATGGGACTGGTCGCCAGCCATCCGATCACTGCGACCTTCACCGGCGACGCGTCCCTGTCGGCGCGCCCGATGGCGCGCGTAACCGTGCCGCTCGAACGGATGGGTGCGTCGATCGAGGCGTCGCCGGGAACGCGCCTGCCGCTGATGGTCCGCGGTGCCCGCCCGGCAGTGCCGATCGACTACGAACTGCCGGTGGCCTCGGCGCAGGTGAAGTCGGCGGTGCTGCTCGCCGCGCTCAACACCCCCGGCATCACGCGCGTGATCGAGCCGGTGCCGACGCGCGATCACAGCGAGCGGATGCTCGCCGGGTTCGGCGCTCAACTGACCGTCGAGCAGGGGCCTCGCGGGCGCGTCATCTCGCTGACGGGCGAGGCGGAGCTGAAGCCGCAATCGATCGTGGTCCCCGGCGATCCGTCCTCCGCCGCGTTCTGGATGGTGGCGGCATCGATCGTGCCGGGCAGCGACGTGGTGATCGAGAATGTCGGGCTGAACCCGACGCGTGCCGGATTGGTGACCGCGCTGCGGATGATGGGTGCGGACATCGGCGAACTCGATCCACGGACGGTCGGCGGCGAGCCGGTAGCCGATCTGCGCGTCCGCCACGCCGCCTTGGCAGGGATCGTCGTGCCGCACGACCTCGCCCCGTCGATGATCGACGAATACCCCGCGCTGTTCGTCGCCGCCGCCTTTGCCGAGGGCAAGACGGTCGCGCGCGGTGCGGAAGAGCTGCGGGTGAAGGAGAGCGATCGGATCGCCGCGATGCGTGCGGCCCTGGAACCCAACGGCGTCAGGACCGAGGAGCATGAGGACGGGTTGACCGTCCATGGCTCCGGCGGCGAAAAGATCGCGGGCGGCGCATCGGTCGCCACGAAACTGGATCATCGCATCGCGATGAGCATGACCGTCGCCGGGCTTCATGCGCGAGTGCCGGTGACCATCGACGACATCGCGCCGGTCGCCACCAGCTACCCGGCCTTTTATCAGCAGCTTGCCACGCTTTCCGGGGAAGCGGCGTGATCATCGCGGTCGACGGTCCCGCCGCATCGGGCAAGGGCACGATCGCGCGGGCACTGGCGCGGCACTATGGCGTGCCGCATCTGGATACCGGCTTGCTCTACCGGGCGGTCGCCGCACAAGTGCTGCGGCTCGATCTCGATCCCGCCATCGAGGCCGATGCGGTCGCAGCGTGCGATTTCGATGACGCGCTGCTCGGCGACCCGCTCCTGCGCGAGGATGCGACCGGCCAGACCGCCTCGATCGTGTCGGCGCATCCGCTGGTGCGGGCCGCATTGATGCAACGGCAGAAGAGGTTCGCGCATCAGCCCGGCGGCGCGGTTCTCGACGGACGCGACATCGGGACGGTGATTGCGCCGGATGCCGACGCCAAGTTGTTCGTCCGCGCGACGCCGATGATCCGCGCGCGCCGTCGCCACGACGAACTGCACGCGCGCGGCAGCGCGATCAGCTACGATCAGGTGCTCGCCGACATCCGCATCCGCGACGATCGCGACAGCTCGCGCTCCGTCGCCCCGCTGGTGCCGGCACAGGATGCGATGGAACTCGATACCAGCTTTCTTTCGATCGATGCCGCCGTGTCGCGCGCGATCGCGCTGGTGGACGGGCGTCTTCAGCAATAGCGGTACGGGAGGTGGCGATTCCGGCCGACCTTGCTTTCCGGCTGCTTTTCCTCTAGGGCGCGGCGGTCCGGCGGGCTGGGGCTCGCGGAGGCGCGGCGCGACGGTATTTCCCTCGCGCCCTTTTCGCATAGCCGCGAAGGGCCCCCGTCGCTCCCCACTTCATTGGATGTCGCGCCCGACACGGGGTCGGCGCGGCGGTGATGGCCAAGACCGGCGGACCCAACCGCCTGGCCGGAAAACGACATAGGACAGTTTCATTTATGGCCTCTGTGGCAACTCCCTCGCGTGATGAATTCGCGGCGATGCTCGATGATATGTTCGGCGGCGCCGACAGCTTCGAGGGCCGCGTGGTGCTGGGCACCGTCACAGCCATCGAAAACGATCTGGTCGTCATCGACGTCGGCCTGAAGAGCGAAGGCCGCGTGCCGCTGCGCGAGTTCGCGCCCGCGCCGGGCCAGAAGGCCGATTTGAAGGTCGGCGACGAAGTCGAGGTGTACGTCGACCGCGTCGAGAACATGCATGGCGAAGCGATGCTCAGCCGCGACCGCGCCCGCCGCGAGGCCGCCTGGGACAAGCTGGAGCTGGAATTCGCCAAGACCGCGCGCGTCGAAGGCGTGATCTTCGGCCGCGTGAAGGGCGGCTTCACCGTCGACCTGAACGGCGCCGTGGCATTCCTGCCGGGCTCGCAGGTCGACATCCGCCCGGTGCGCGACGTCACCCCGCTGATGGACATCCCGCAGCCGTTCCAGATCCTGAAGATGGACCGCAAGCGCGGCAACATCGTCGTCAGCCGCCGCGCCGTGCTGGAAGAGACCCGCGCCGAGCAGCGTTCGGGCCTGATCCAGTCGCTGCATGAAGGCCAGATCATCGATGGCGTCGTCAAGAACATCACCGATTACGGTGCGTTCGTCGACCTGGGCGGTATCGACGGCCTGCTGCACGTCACCGACCTCAGCTACAAGCGCGTCGGCCATCCGAGCGAGATGATCAACATCGGCGACACCGTGAAGGTGCAGATCATCCGCATCAACAAGGACACGCAGCGCATCTCGCTGGGCATGAAGCAGCTCGAGAGCGATCCGTGGGACGGTGCCGCCGCCAAGTATCCGGTCGGCGCGAAGCTGTCGGGCCGCGTCACGAACATCACCGAATATGGTGCGTTCGTCGAGCTGGAAGCCGGCATCGAGGGCCTGGTGCACGTCAGCGAAATGTCTTGGACCAAGAAGAACGTCCACCCGGGCAAGATCGTCTCGACCTCGCAGGAAGTCGACGTCGTCGTGCTCGAGGTCGACGAGGACAAGCGTCGCATCTCGCTGGGCCTGAAGCAGGCGCAGAACAACCCGTGGGAGGCGTTCGCCGCCGCGCACCCGATCGGCTCGACCGTCGAGGGCGAAGTCAAGAACGCCACCGAGTTCGGCCTGTTCATCGGCCTGGACAACGACGTCGACGGCATGGTCCACATGTCCGACATCGCCTGGGGTGTGTCGGGCGAGGATGCCCTCAACCTGCACCGCAAGGGCGAGACCGTGCAGGCGGTCGTGCTCGATATCGATCCGGAGAAGGAGCGCATCTCGCTCGGCATGAAGCAGCTCGAGCGCGGCGGTCCGGTTGCGGCGGGCGCGGGCGACCGCCTGGGCAAGAACCAGGTCGTCACCGTCACTGTCCTTGAAGTCCGCGACGCGGGCCTCGAAGTGCAGGCGGGCGACGATGGGGCGACCGGCTTCATCAAGCGCACCGACCTCGGCCGCGACCGCGACGAGCAGCGCCCGGAGCGTTTCCAGGTCGGCCAGAAGTTCGACGCGATGGTGACCGGCTTTGATCGTTCGAAGAAGCCGACCTTCTCCGTCAAGGCCATGCAGATCGCCGAGGAGAAGCAGGCCGTCGCGCAGTATGGCTCGTCCGACTCGGGTGCGTCGCTGGGCGACATCCTTGGCGAGGCGCTGAAGGCCCGCGATACGAAGAAGTAAGCTGGTAACGCTATCGTTTGCGAGAAGGAGGAGATCGGCCGTTTGGCCGGTCTCCTTTTTGTTTGCGAACGGCGTGGGAGTGACCCAATTTGCATATTGCCGTTCGGTTCGGTCCTACACGGCGCCGGAACTTATCTGTATTAGCCCGTGCTGGAAGTAACGTGAACGTCAAGGAATAGCGCGAGATGATACGGTCGGAACTGGTGCAAGCCCTGATGAAGGACAATCCCGGCCTGTCCCAGCGCGACGTGGAGGCGATCATTTCGACCTTCTTCGACGAGATCGTCGCACGCCTGGCGGATGATGGGCGGGTGGAGTTGCGCGGCTTCGGCGCGTTTTCCACCCGCGCGCGCGACGCGCGGGTCGGCCGCAACCCGCGCACCGGCGAGACGGTTGCGGTCGATGCGAAGCGCGTGCCCTTCTTCAAGCCCGGCAAGGAAATGCGCCAGCGCCTGAACGTCGCGTAAGGCGCGCGGCCGCGGCGGGCCGCAACGGCTTGACGCGGGCGGCCGCAACCGCTTCGTGGATCGCGATGCGCGGGCGTGGCGGAATCGGTAGACGCTGGGGACTTAAAATCCTCTGCCATTGGCGTGCGGGTTCGAGTCCCGCCGCCCGCACCAGCATCTTCCGTCTGGTCGCAGGCGTCGCGCTGACACTCTCCGCCGCATCGTGTGGCCGCCGCGCCGATGTGGGACCGGTGGTGGTTAGCGTGATCGGCACCGCGCCGACGCTCGCGACGCGCGACCGCCGTGATCTTCGCACCAGCGATCGACTGTTGACCGACTCACTGGCTCAGGGCCTCGTGCGTTTCGACGCAGCAGGACAGATCGAGTCGGGGATCGCCGAACGCTGGATCGTAATCGACGACGGCCGCAGCTACATTTTCCGATTGCGACGTGCGCAATGGGACGACGGGTCCCAGGTTCGCGCCGGAGACATCGTTCCGCTGTTGCGCCGACAGGTATCTCGCGGCGCCGCCAATGCCGTAGCCCCCTATCTGACCGCGGTTGCTTCGATCGTCGAGATGACGCCGGAAGTGATCGAGATCGAACTCGCTCGACCGCGCCCCGATTTGCTCAAGCTATTCGCCCAGCCTGAAATGGCGCTGGTCCGCCCCGGCAAGCCGGGCGGGGCCGGCCCTTTCCGACGCCGCGCCGGCGCGCGCGACGGCATTCTGCTGACACCGGCGCGCGATCCGGATCGCGCCCCCGACGAAGAGGGCCCTACACCGGAGCAAGACGTGCGCCTTCGGGGCGAGCGCGCCGCAGCGGCGATCCTGCGCTTCGTGGAGCGCCAGTCGGATCTGGTCAGCGGCGGTACGCTCGTCGACTGGCCGATCCTGCGCACCGCCAACCCTGCGCCAGCCAACGTCCGCATCGATCCTGCCGCCGGCCTGTTCGGCCTGGCGATCGTGAAGCGCGAAGGCTTCCTGGCGGCTGCCGCGAACCGCGCGGCGGTGGCGCAGGCCTTCGACCGGACCGACCTGACCGGGAGCGTGTCGGCCGACTGGCCAGCCCGCGAGACCGTACTGCCCGAACAGCTCGATTCCGCGGCGCCGCCGATGGTGCCGGCGTGGGCGACGCTACCCCCCGAGCAGCGACCTGCCGCGGCCCGTACGCAGGTCGCCGCCTGGCGCGTGGCGCACGGCGTGCCGGTACTTCGGCTCGCGTTGCCTGGTGGCCCTGGCGGTACGTTGCTGTGGGCACGATTGGCCCGCGACCTGTACGCGGTCGGTATTCAACCGTTGCGGGTCGCGCTCGACGATCAGGGAGCCGACCTGCGGCTTCTCGACCGTGTCGCGCCCTATGACAGCGCGCGCTGGTATCTGGCGGAGGCGTGCGTCGCCTGCTCGTCCGAGGCGGCTGCCGCGATCGAGGCGACGCGGCTGGCAGACACGCTGCCGCAGCGTGCACAAGCGGCCGCGCAGGCCGATCGATTGCTGACCGAGGACGTCGCGTTCGTGCCGCTCGCCCGACCGTTCCGGTGGTCGCTGGTGGCGCTGCGGCTGCGCCAGTGGCAGCCCAACCCCCGCGCCTGGCACCCGTTGAACCGGTTGCGGCCCGATCCCAATTAAGGGACATGAACGCTCGTCCGACCCCATTGAACGCCACGTTGTTCGACCAGCTGCCGGTCGGCCGCGACGCTGCCGCGGTCCGCCGCCGGATCGAGGCGGTCGAACGGCTCCTGGAGGGGCTCTACGTCATTCCCGGCATCAATCGCCGCGTCGGATTGGACGCGATCGTCGGGCTCGTCCCGGTCGTCGGCGATCTGCTGTCCGGCGCGATGGGCATGTGGCTGGTGTGGGAAGCGCGTAATCTCGGCATGAGCCGATTGGCCCTGTTCGGGATGACCGCGCGGGTCGGTTTCGACACGATGCTCGGCATGGTGCCGGTTGTCGGGGATGCGGCCGACCTGTTTTATCGTTCGAACACCCGCAACGTGAAGCGGATCAAGAAGCACCTTGATCGTCATCATCCCGCAACGGTGACGCTGCAGCGCTGATCCTCGCGCTACTTCCTTCGATCAAGCGTCGCGCGGCGCGAATACCGTTCCGCCCGGCATCGCGCGCGGTACCCCGGTGGTCCCCGGAAAGCTGATCGGCAGGCCGGCAAGCGTACGGACCGCCATATAGGCGAAGCCCTCCGCCTCAAGGCCGTCTCCATGCCAGCCGAGCGCCTCGACCGGCTCCGGCACCAGACCCGTCCGCTCCGCCAACATGCGCATCAACGTCGCATTGTGGCGTCCGCCGCCCGCCACCAGCAAGCGCCGCGGTGCGATCGGCAGCGCGGCCAGCCCTTCGGCTATTGTGGCGGCGGTAAAGGCGGTCAGCGTTGCGGCACCGTCCGCGGCGGACAGCCCGCGGGCGGGCTGCACCGTGAAATCGTTGCGATCGAGTGATTTGGGGAAGGGCGCGGCGAAGAACGGGTGGTCGAGCATCGCGGTCAGCACGATTTCGTCCACCTGCCCCGCTGCTGCCAGCGCACCGTCGCGGTCGAACCGTGCGCCGATCTCCTGCTCCACCCAGCTATCGATCAGGCCATTGGCGGGCCCGGTATCGAAAGCGGCGATCGCTTCGCCATCCTCCACCAACGTCACGTTCGCCACCCCGCCCAGGTTGAGGATCGCGATCGGTCCGCCGAGATCCGCCGCCAGCGCGGCATGATAGACCGGGATCAGCGGCGCGCCCTGCCCGCCGGCGGCGACGTCGGCGCTGCGGAAATCGGCGACGGTTCGGATGCCGCTCGCATCGGCCAGCGCCTGCCCGTCGCCGATCTGCCAGGTCCAGCGGCGATCGGGACGGTGCGCGACCGTCTGCCCGTGGAAGCCGACGACGCCGATGTCCGCGGCGGCGACGCCGGCATCGCGCATCAGTTTCTGCGCGGCGAGCGCATGGGTTCGCGTGATCAGCGCCTCGGCGGCCAACAGCGGCGGGCTCGCACGCGGTCGCGGATAGGTGAGCGCGAGCGCGGTCGCTTCGGCCAATTGTGTCCGAGCAGCGTCCGAATAGGCCTCGCCACGAAAGGCGATCCGTCGGACCACGCGCCGGCCGTCCGTCTCGATCAGCGCCGCGTCGATGCCGTCGAGCGACGTGCCCGACATCAATCCGATTGCCAACATCTCCGCGCCCTCCCGCCGTGAACCGCCGCATCCTATCGCGTCGTCAGGCGCTACTGGCAAATTCCGCCGTAGCGCATTATGTGCGAGCGATCCCATGGCAACGCAAATTCCCTCACCGCCCCGCGTGGGCATGGTCTCGCTCGGCTGTCCCAAGAACCTGGTCGACAGCGAGCGGATCCTGACCCAGCTTCGCGCCGACGGCTATCAGATGTCCGCCGACTACTCCGGCGCCGACGTGGTGCTCGTCAACACCTGCGGCTTCCTTGATTCGGCGAAGGAGGAGTCGCTGGAGGCGATCGGCGAGGCGATCGCCGAGAATGGTCGCGTCATCGTCACGGGCTGCATGGGCAAGGAGGCCGAGGCGATCCGCGCGCGCTTCCCCGACGTGCTGGCGATCACCGGCGCGCACGAATATGAGCAGGTGGTGGAGGCGGTCCATGCCGCCGCGCCCGCAGCGCTTAGCCCGTTCGTCGACCTGATCCCGGACGCCGGGCTGAAGCTGACCCCGCGCCATTACAGCTATCTGAAGATATCGGAAGGCTGCAACCACCGCTGCTCCTTCTGCATCATTCCAAGCTTGCGCGGCGATCTGGTAAGCCGCCGCCCCGATGCGATCCTGCGCGAGGCGGAGAAGCTGGTCGCAGCGGGCACGAAGGAATTGCTGGTCATCAGCCAGGACACCTCCGCCTACGGCATCGACATCCGCGACCAGCCGCGGTTGTGGAAGGGCGCCGAAATACGCCCGCACATGACCGATCTGGCGCGCGAACTGGGCCGGATCGCGCCGTGGATTAGGCTCCACTACGTCTATCCTTACCCGCACGTCGATCAGGTCATCCCCTTGATGGCCGAGGGATTGGTGCTTCCCTACCTCGACATACCGTTCCAGCATGCCGCACCGGCGGTGCTGCGCCGAATGAAGCGCCCCGCCAACGACGCCAAGGTGCTGGGCCGGATCAAGGCGTGGCGCGAGATGTGCCCCGACATCGCGATCCGCTCGACCTTCGTCGTCGGCTTCCCCGGTGAGACCGAAGCGGATTTTCAGTATTTGCTCGACTGGCTGGACGAAGCGCAACTCGACCGTGTCGGCGCGTTCCGCTTCGAGCCGGTCGAAGGCGCGTCGGCGAACGCACTGCCCGACCCCGTTCCCGAGGCGATCAAGGAAGAGCGCTACGCGCGCATCATGGAGAAGACCGCCGCGATCTCCGCTGCGAAACTCGCCGCGAAGGTCGGACGCACGCTAGACGTCATCGTCGATGCGGTCGATGCGGAAGGCGGCGGCGCCACCGGGCGGTCGATGGCGGATGCGCCGGAGATCGATGGCGAGGTTCACCTGCGCGACGCCGGCCATCTGGTGCTGGGCGACATCGTACCCGTCGCGATCGAGGACGCGGACGAGCACGATCTCTTCGGCGTGCCGGCCCGACGTCGATGAGCTTCGGCACGAACGGTTAACTCTCCTGTTCTAAGGATGTTGTCTCACAAGGAGACATCATGCCGCGCCGTATCCGGTCACTCCTGCAATTGCTGAGCGCCGACGTGGCCGCGCACGCGGACCGCTCCGAGGCGATTGCAGGTCAGACGCGATTGCTGGCGCTCAATGCCGCGATCGAGGCGGCGCGTTCCGGCGAGGCGGGGCGCGGGTTCGGCGTCGTCGCGCAGGAGGTGAAGACCCTCGCTGCGCAGGCCAGCAACTCATCACGTGCCTTTCGCGAGGAGCTGCTCGGCCGCCTCAACCAGGGCGGCGAGATCGCCGCCGATCTGGTCCATGAACTGGAAGGCGGACGGCTCGGCGAACTGGCGCAGTCGATCGCCGACGCGTTGTCGCGAACGCTGTTCGACCGCACCATCGACGTCCGCGTGCTCGCCAGCGACCATGCGATCCGCGAAAGCCTGCTGCTGCCCGACGACGCACGCGCACAGGCCCGCGCGCTCGAGCGGATGCGTTCGCTGCTCGGCTTCTCGCCCTACTTCCTCAATGCGTTCGTGGTCGCCGGCGACGGGACGGTTGGGGTGTGCGCGCACGACGACGCCGCGATCCGACCGGTCCGGTTCGACGGCTTCCCGCAGTTCCAGGCGGTGATGCGCGGCCCGCTGCCGCAAGGCTGGCTCACCGACGAAGTATGGGCGAACCCATGGTCACGGCATCGTAAGGTGCTGATCTTCGTGGCGCCGGTGACGATCGAGGGCGTCACGGCGGGGGTCTGCTATCTCGAATACGACTTCGAAGGGCAGGTCGCCAAACTGATCGACGTGATGAACCGGTCGTCGCGTCGTGCCACGATCTCGATCGTCGATCCGCTCGGCCGGATCGTCGCGACGACCGGCACACGCGCCTTCCACGAACAGCATCCGCACGCACTTGCCGCCGCGGGCACGCCGGTGCAGTCGCTGGACGATCTGGTCGTCGCCCACGCGACCGTGCCGAGCAACCACGGCGTTCCCGGCCTCGACTTCCGCTGCGTGATAGAGGATCATGTCGCGTCCGACAGCGCGATCATGGTGGCGATGGCGGGGTAGAAACACCACGAACGCTGGTAGCGGAGGAGGGACTTGAACCCCCGACACGCGGATTATGATTCCGCTGCTCTAACCAGCTGAGCTACTCCGCCCCGTCTCGCGGGGGGAACCAGCGTTCGTGAGGCGCGGGCTATAACAGCCCGTTCGAAGCCGTCAAGCGCCGAACATATGCCGCGACAGCAATTCCCAGGGACCGCCGCGATACCACCAGGCGGCGAGCCCGGCGATCGCCACCGGACGTGGGCGGAAGGCGTGGCGAAGCGTTGCCAACAATGCCTTGGCAACGGCGGGCTCGACCTTGTTCTGCACCGTCACGTGCGCACGCCAGCCGCCGGCATCCTGCGGCGTCAGCAATCCCGCGAACGCGTCGGCAAGGCGCGTGCGGATCGCGACCAGCTCGGGGCTGTCGATCCGGTACGCGACGCCGCGCCCGAGCGACATGACGTCTGCGAGCCGGGCCTGTGGCGCCGGGATGCCGCGCGTCTCCGCCACCAGCCGCTGACGCAGTTCGGGCGCGAGCGTCGGCGGCAGATGATGGAACATCGTCAGGTGCGCCGCGAGCTGGTTGCGCTCCGGAGGAAAGTACGCACGGCGCTCCGCATCGAAGAACGCCTGGTCGGCAGCACCGAACAGTGCGGTGACGATGATCGGCGCGAGGCTGACGTCCTCGGTCAAATCTCAATCTGGCTGCCGAGTTCGACGACGCGGTTCGTCGGCAATCGGAAGAATTCCATCGCGCTCTCGGCGTTGCGCAGCATCCAGCTGAACAGCTTTTCGCGCCAGATCGCCATGCCGGGCCGCTCGGAGGCGAGCAGCGTCTGGCGGCTGAGGAAGAAGCTGGTGTCCATCATCCGGAACGCCGCGCCGCAGCCGTCGAAGGACTTGAGATGCGCGGGCACGTCCGGTTCCTCCATGAACCCGTAACGCAGGATCACGCGGTGGAAGCCCTGCCCGAGATCCTCATGGAGGAAACGATCTTCCTCGGGGAAATAGGGCATGTCGGTGACGCGTACGGTCAGCAGGATCACCCGCTCGTGCAAAACGCGATTGTGCTTGAGGTTATGAAGCAGCGCATGCGGCACGCCTTCGGGGGTCGAGGTCATGAAGACCGCCGTCCCCGACACGCGCGTCGCCGAGGTCGCCGCCGAGTCGATGAAGATCTTGATCGGCATCGCCGCCTCGCGCATCCGCTCGATCATCAGCTTGCGGCCCTGCGACCAGGTGGTCAGCAGCACGAAGACGATCACCGCGACCAGCAGCGGGAACCAGCCGCCGTCGGGCACCTTCGTCAGGTTCGACGCGAAATACATGCCGTCAATCGACAGGAACACGACCTCGAACAGCGCGGTAGCCCAGAGCGGCCAGTGCCAGACGCGGCGGATGAGCACCCCGATCATACAGGTCGAGATGAACATCGTCCCCGTCACCGCGATCCCGTACGCTGCGGCCAGGTTCGACGACTCGCCGAAGCCGAATACCAGCAGCAGCACCATGACCATCAGCGCCCAATTCGCGGCGGGGATGTAGATCTGTCCCGCCTCCGACGCGCTGGTGTGCGTGATGCGGATGCGTGGCATCAGCCCGAGTTGCACCGCCTGCTGCACCACCGAATAGGCCCCGGTGATGACGGCCTGGCTGGCGATGACGGTCGCCATCGTCGCCAGGATCACCAGAGGCAGCCGCCAATCCTCGGGCGCCATCAGGAAGAACGGGTTTTCGGCGGCCGAGGGCTGTTCCAGCAACAGCGCGCCCTGCCCCAGATAGTTGAGCATCAGCGCCGGCAGCACGAACGCCAGCCACGCCAGTTCGATCGGTCGCCGCCCGAAATGGCCCATGTCGGCGTACAGCGCCTCCGCGCCGGTCACCGCCAATACCACCGAGCCGAGTGCCAGGAACGCCAACCCCCCGTCGTTCATCGCGAAGCGCACGGCGTAGAGCGGATTGAGCGCAAACAGGATATCGGGCCGCTGGATGATGTGCAGCACGCCCATGATCGCCAGGACGACGAAATAGACCAGCATAATCGGACCGAACAGTCGCCCGACCTTTTCGGTGCCGATCGATTGCATGTAGAACAATGCGATCAGGATCGTGACTGCGATCGGCAATACAAAGGAATCGAAGCCCTGCTCGACCGTCGCGAGCCCCTCCACCGCCGACAGGACGGAGATCGCGGGGGTGATCATGCAGTCGCCGAAGAACAAAGCGGTGGCGAGGACGCCGAGGATGACGAGGCTGGTCCCCCATTTCTTGCCCGCGCCCGATCGCCGCTGGATCAGCGCCAGCAGCGCAAGACTTCCGCCTTCGCCGTTATTGTCGGCGCGCAACACGATCAGGACGTATTTCAACGTCACGATCAGCATCAGCGACCAGAAGACCAGGCTGATGACGCCGAAGATGTGGAGCGGATCGACGGCGAGCGGATGGTGCCCGACGAAGACTTCCTTCATCGCGTACAGCGGACTGGTGCCGATGTCGCCGTAGACGACGCCGATCGCGCCAAGCGCGAGTCGGGCGAGGCTGCCGCTGTGGTGGTGATGGGTCGCGCCGGCTTGTGCCCGGATCGCTGGGTCGGTGGTGCTGACGCTCACGCGCTGGCCACCGCTGTCGAGAGGACGTCCGCTTTCGTGGCCATGATGCCGCGCGACTAGCACGCGCCCGATGCGCCCGCAACGCGGAACAGGCGGCGAACAAAAATGTTGTGTCCCCCGAAAGGATTACCGATGAGCGAAACGCACAATCCCAAGAACGAGCCCTTCTCCAATGCCGAGAAGGATCCGGACGACTGGACGACCGGCGACGAGGCCATGACCGGCGCGCAGGCGAGTTATCTGAAGACGCTGAGCGAGGAAGCGGGCGAAGAGTTCGACGAATCGCTGACCAAGGCGGAAGCGTCGAAGCGGATCGATGCGCTTCAGGAGCAGACCGGGCGCGGCCGGTGACGCCGCAGCCCCGGAAATAGCAGCCTCCGCACGCAAAATCCTCAGTTCGCGGCGGCGATCAGGCGATCCAGGAGCGCCAGGCGCCGCGCGATCTCGGTTCGGTACGGCGTGCCCTCCGGCGACAGGCGGACGGCGCGCGCCCACAGCGTCCGGGTCTTCCGCACCTCCCCCGCCTCCAGATAGGCGAAGCCGAGGTAATAAGGCGGAGCGGGATGTTCGGGCGCGAGCCGCGCGGCCTGCCGGAAGGCGAGCAATGCGGGCGGAGTGACGCGGTGGCCGGCGTCGGCGGCAAGCGTCACGCCGGCCCAGGTCCACAGGATGAAGCTCTGCGGCAGCTTTGACAGCCCGCCCAGCACCACCCGCGCCGCGGCATCGTCGTTGCCGCTGCGCGTCATCGCGTCGGCGGCGACCAGATAGGCGGTGTCGGCGTTGAAGCGACCGAACATGCTGTCGCGCAGCTGCGCTTCCTCGACGTCGATCGGCGGCGTCGTCGCGGCGGGGCGCGGCTGCGCGGCGCCGAGCATCGGGCGGCCCTGCCACGCATAGCCGACCCCGCCCAGGCACAATGCAGCCCCGAGCATCGACCAGAGCAGCCGGTCGACGCGGAAGCCGAACGCCATGGCCGCGAACGCCGCGCCGCCCAGCAGCAGGAGCGCCACAAAGCCCATCACTGGCCCTCCAGCGTGCGCGTCTCGTGCATCTTGCCCGCCACCTGCGGCGGCATGTATTTCTCGTCGTGCTTGGCGAGCAGGTTGGTGGCGACGAACGAGGCGTCGGGCCGGAAATGCCCCTCGGCGACCACGCCGGAACCCTCGCGGAACAGGTCGGGGGCGATGCCGCTGAACCGCACCGGGGTGACCGCGCGGCCGTCCGTCACGCGAAAGTCGATCGAGACGCCGTCGGCGGCGCGGCGGATCGACCCGCGCTCGACCATTCCGCCCAATCGTACCGCCTTGTCGGGCGGCGGCAGATGGCCCGCGACGTCGCCCGGCGCGTAGAAGAACGCCGCCTGGTCGCGCAGCCCCGACAGCGCCAGCAGCGCCGCCGCACCGATAGCCGCCAGCCCGAGCAGCACGAGCACCAGCCGCTGGTTCTTGCGCGTCACTTCTCGGCATCCCGCATCTGCCGCCAGCTGAGCCAGGCGAGCACCGCCGCGGCGAGCAGCGTCAGCGCATAGGCGGCGGTGACGAACGGCCACGGGTTCATGCGCGCGCCCGCCGCCGCAGCCGCGCCTCGGCCTTTTCGCGCGCCAGCAGCGTGCGCATCCGCATCAGCACCACCGCGCCGAAGAAGAACGTGAAGCCGAGCAGCATGATCGGCAACGGCCACAGCAATGCGCGGTCGATGGTGGAGCCGGTCAGCCCGATGCTCGGCCCCTGGTGGAGCGTGTTCCACCAGACGACCGAATAGCGGATGACGGGCAGCAGCACGGTGCCCGCGATGCCGTAGAGCGCGGGGATGCGCCCGTCGCCGTCGCGCTCGCGATCGGCCTGCGCCAGCGCGATGAAGCCGAGATAGACGAAGAACAGCAGCAGCATCGAGGTCAGCCGCCCGTCCCACTGCCACCACGTCCCCCAGGTCGGCCGCCCCCAGATCGCGCCGGTGACGAGGCACAAGGCGGCGAAAATCGCGCCGGGCACCGCGATCGCGCGCGCGGCGACCATCGCCAGCGGGTGGCGCCAGACGAGGAAAACGATGCTGGAGACCGCGATCCCGCTCCACCCGCCCATGCCGAGCCACGCGGACGGCACGTGGATGTAGAGGATGCGCACCGTCTCGCCCTGCAGATAGTCGGCGGGGGTCTGCGTGAGCCCGGCCCAGCAGCCGATCGCGATCAGCGCCACGCCCAGCCACCACAGCACGGGTGTCAGCGGGCGGGCGATCTTCAGGAAACGCGCCGGATTGGCGAAGGCGTGGAGGGTCGGCACGAGGCTGGGATAGGCGATGCGGGGGCGGTCGTCACCCCCTTGGGTCGGGCGGCATGACGGACGACGGAGCGCTGTTGCCTGTTCTCTTATGGGATCGAGAAAAGGGAAAGCTGAGTGCTCCGCCCCGGCAGCTTCCCTTCGAACGAACGTACCGATACGCATGAAGCATGATGATCGAAACTGATCGGCTCACGCTTCGGCCGTACAACACCAGCGACTTTGACGCTTATTTAAGAATGGTTTCTGATCCGAATGTTGTTCAGTTTCTAGGCGGTCAACCAATGCCTGCGGAGGATGCTTGGAACCGGCTTCTACGCTACGCCGGACACTGGGCGTATTTCGACTACGGCATGTTCGCTGTTTTTGAGAGGTCTAGCGGTCGCTTTATCGGCGAAACCGGCTTGGCTGATTTTCATCGAGGGTTGGGTCACGACTTTGACGGGGTGGGTGAGGCGGCGTGGGTTTTCACTTCAGAGTCCCAAGGTCGTGGATATGCTTATGAAGCGGCGATGGCGGCTCTCAAATGGTACGGCAGCAGCGCCGACCGCCAACGCACCGTCTGCCTTATCGCACCTGACAATCGGCCATCTTTGATCCTCGCGGAAAAGCTGGGTTACGTCTCGTTTGGCAACGTCGTTTACAGAGGCGGTCCTTTCACGACGCTGGAACGCACTTCGATCGGCTAATGCCGTCCCTTCTTTTCCTTGGCTCCGGAACGTTTGCCGTTCCCGATTGGGAACGAGACCGTCCGAAAACTCGCTGGTGGTGGGAGCTGTAGGGGTTCTTCGTGGCGAACTGGCGCAAGATGCGACATCCTGGCCTCCATGTGTACGGT
>NZ_JAVDUC010000025.1:0-28971 GCF_031456125.1 Sphingomonas sp. BE138 | reverse complement strand
CAAATGGAGCAGCTTACCACTGGCAGGATTTCTCTCCGCCGCACCGGCACCTATGCCGGCGCTCCCGTGGCCGGGTTTGTCACCGCCCTACACACGTCGGCCTGTCGCAGCTCGCGGAATTCGAATTCCAGCGCCTTCATCTTTCGCAAACTTCGGTCGGGACGCCAGCGCGTTTGCCGCTGTTCACCTCCGCATTCTTTACCAGCTCAGGCAGCGTCTGCGGAACGCAGCCGATCTTCTTGGCAATGGAAACTATCGCTGCCCATCGCGATGGGTGATCGCGCTCGTGGTCCAGCATCATCCGTACCGCTCGCTCGCGAACCTCGGAAGCAAACTTGTTCGTCGTCTTGCTCATACAGGCTCCACCTTCTCAGGAGTTGGAGCCTCCGACAAACCCGGTGCGGTTCATCGTGCTTCGTCGCCGATTTTTTGCTCAAGTCCAGGTTGCCGACCCGGTCGGACGCTTGGCAGCGGTTAGCAAGCCAAGCGTCCGTGCTGCATTGAGGGGCTTTCAAGCGTCGGAAGCTTCCGCCTTCCTCGCTCCGCGGCGACCTTTTGGCGTCGACACGCCAGCAGTGTCTGCAGACGCAGGATTGTCCGAGGTTGCCTTGGCCTTTCGTCCAAGACCGATCCGCTTGGCCATGGCGCGGCGGCTCTCGCTGTATGTCTCAGCGACCATCGGATAGTCAGCCTTGAGACCATAGCGAGAACGATACTCGTCCGGAGTAAGACCATGGCCAGACAGGTGACGACGAAGCGTCTTGTATGGCTTGCCATCGATCATGCTGATGATGTGATCTTTACTGGCAAGCGATTTTCGAACTGACACGGCAGGGGTGTACTCAGGCTCCGTCGGTTCAGACAAGGTGTCGTCGGCCGGCGTACCAAGGCCGGTCACAGTTGCATACATTGACTGGAGAAATGCAGGAACGTCGTCCGCCGATACCCGCGTATTGGAGTTACCCAACCAGGCGATAGTCAACTCGGTTGCCAGTTCGGTGGCGTTGATTTCAGTGGTCATCGAATTTCCAGTTTGGGATCGTTCGCCGTTTGACGATTAGTTACACAAAGATTGCTCAAATGAAAGTGTTCGCGCCGAACGGCGTTCAGCCCATTAGAACACTAACGCAGGGCATAGATTGCGAACGCAACGGGACATTCAATCTAGCGATCATGGTTGGTCGGCCCGATAGCCAGACTTGAAGGTTCGTTTTGGACAGCTGATATGCCTCCTCGAATCTGACCACGCACTCTTCACTCGAAGGGCGTACCCTCGTCCGGATTACCGGCCAACATGATCTGGAACATGTCAGACTATGTTGGCATGCCCCCAACCCGCAAGCACGAAATCCCGACGACTGTACGTCTAACTAGTGATATGGCGGCAAACGCGTCTCGAGTGTCAATTGGCATCCAAAAAGCACACAAGCGCACGCTAGGTGTTCAGTCCCGGCATCTGGTGGATCGGGTCGACGATGAACCGGTCTGGTTCTGACGTCCAGATCTTGGCGATGTATTGGTAGGGGGTGAGGCCGCTGAGCGTCTTGAGCCGGCGGGCAAAGTTGTAGGCTGCCATGAAGTCGGCGAGGTGCGTCCGAAGCTGGTCGTGGCTCTCGTAGTGGAAGCGTTTGACGGTTGCCTCCTTGATGGTGCGGTTCATCCGTTCGACTTGTCCGTTGGTCCACGGGTGGTTCGGCTTGGTGAGCCGGTGTTCTGAGCTGCCCCCTTCTGAGTGGTCCATCGACTATGACAGTCTGGATCGAGGAAGGGACGACGAATGCCAGCGAAGAAGCACAAGCCCGAGGAGATCATCGGCAAGCTGCGTGAGGTTGAGATCATGCTGGGCCAGGGCGGCACGACGGCCGAGGCATGCCGGCGCATCGCAGTTAGCGAGCAGACCTATTACCGATGGCGCAAGGAATATGGTGGTCTGAAGACGGATCAGGCGCGGCGGATGAAGGATCTGGAGAAGGAGAACCTGCGGCTGCGTCGCGCGATCTCGGACCTGACATTGGACAAGCTGATCCTGCAAGAGGCGGCGCGGGGAAACTTCTGAGCCCCGCACGGCGCCGGCGGTGCATCGACCAGGTGCGTGAGGTGTTGGATGTGTCCGAGCGACGGGTGTGCCGCGTCCTCGGGCAGCATCGGTCGACGCAGCGCAAAGTGCCGTGTGGGGCAGATGACGAGGAGGCGCTGACCGACGACATCGTCGCGCTGGCCAGCCAGTACGGGCGCTACGGCTATCGCCGGGTAACCGCACTGCTGCATGCGGCCGGCTGGTCGGTGAACCACAAACGGGTGGAACGGATCTGGCGGCGCGAGGGGCTGAAGGTGCCTCAGCGACAGCCGAAACGTGGTCGGCTGTGGTTGAACGATGGCTCGTGTATTCGGCTGCGGCCGGAATATCCCGGGCACATCTGGGCGTACGACTTTGTCGAGGCACGGACGCATGACGGGCGCAAGTTTCGCATCCTCACGATCATCGACGAGGCCAGCCGCGAGTGCCTGGCGCTAATGGTCGCCCGTCAGCTTCGCCACGAAGATGTGCTGGCGGCCCTGGCCGAGCTGTTCATTGACCGGGGCCCGCCTGCCCATATCAGATCGGACAACGGCAGCGAGTTCATCGCCACCGCAGTCCAGAAATGGCTTGGGCAGATCGGCGTGAACACGCTCTACATCACGCCAGGCTCGCCGTGGGAGAACGGCTACAACGAGAGCTTCAATGGCTCGCTGCGTGACGAGCTGCTTAACGGAGAGATCTTCTACAGCCTCGCCGAGGCGAGAGTGCTGATCGAGGCGTGGCGGCGCCACTACAACACCATCCGGCCACATAGCAGCCTGGGCTATCGCCCACCCGCACCAGAAGCGGCGACGCCGCCATTGCCGGCCTCCGGTTCCGCTTCGCTCCACCTGCGCCCGGCAATGGCGGCGGAGACGACAATGCACTAACTATCTACCCGGACCACCCGGTGGGGGCTGCTCACCTCGCGATGCGCGATGACATCGCAGACCCGTATCCCCGGCCGGAACGCCTCGGCCAAAATCTCCAGCTTCTCCGTGTCCGACCATCGGCGCCGGCCTGATACCCGGCCGACCACCTCCATCCGACCAGTCATACGAGTAGTCGTATGACCAGTCGTAGAACCGACAACTTCCCGCACAGCCCGCGCCCTCGTCAAAGGCGACAAGCATCCTGACCGCCAGCGCTACCGCAAGGCGGCCTGCCGACCACGCTTACAGTTGGCGCTTATGTCTGTGCAATACGTCGCACGCAATCAGCCGATATCGCCGTCATTGTTTCGACAGTCGGGAGCGCGCGTGGGTGTCGATGGTCGACACTATCAATTACTGACAAACAGAAATCACATGTTCGGATAGTTCGGGCCACCGCCGCCTTCCGGCACAACCCAGTTTATATTCTGCGTCGGATCCTTGATGTCGCACGTCTTGCAGTGAACGCAGTTTTGAGCGTTGATGACGAACTTGGGACTGCCGTCCGCAACACCGACCACTTCGTAGACACCGGCCGGGCAGTAGCGCTGGGACGGTTCGTCGTAAAGCGGTAGGTTGTAGGCGATCGGGATCGAGGGATCACGCAGCTGCAAGTGGATGGGCTGATCCTCCTCGTGGTTCGTGTTCGACAGGAAAACCGAGGAGAGACGGTCGAAGGTCAGGACGCCATCGGGCTTGGGGTAGACCGGCGGTTTCACTAGGGCCTTCCGTTCCAGCGTGTCATGGTCGGGATGATGATGCAGGGTGAAAGGCATCTTCAGCCCGAAATGCTCCAGCCACATGGTTATGCCGGACAGGCCGGAGCCGACGAAATCCCCGAACTTCTTGACCAGCGGCACGACGTTGCGGACGACGGACAGCTCCTTCTTCAGCCAACTCGTCTCGAACGCAGCCGGATAGGCGGCGAGTTCGTCGCCTTCGCGCCCCGCCCGGATTGCTTCGAACGCGGCCTCAGCAGCCATCATCGCGGACTTCTGCGCGCCGTGCGTGCCCTTGATGCGCGGTACGTTGAGGAAGCCGGCGGAGCAGCCGATCAGCGCGGCGCCGGGGGCGACCAGCTTAGGGATCGACTGGAGACCCCCGTCATTGATCGCGCGCGCTCCGTACGAGACGCGGCGGCCACCCCCCAGCAGGTCGGCGATGGCGGGATGCGTTTTCCACTTCTGCATTTCCTGAAAGGGGGACAGATACGGATTGGTATAGCCGAGCCAGGTGACGAAGCCGATCGACACCTGGCCATTTGCCTGATGATAGATCCAGCCGCCGCCGTTTGCGTCGCTGCCCAAGGGCCAACCCTGCGTATGCACCACCTTGCCGGGTTCATGCTTCGCGGGATCGATGTCCCACAGCTCCTTGATGCCGAGGCCATAGACCTGTGGGTCACTCTCGGCGGCGAGATCGAAGGTCCGGATCAGTTCTTTGGTTAGGTGACCGCGCACGCCTTCGGCGAAGAAGGTGTATTTCGCGTGAAGTTCTAGACCGGGCTGATAGTCGCCCTTGCGCGTGCCGTCGCGGGCGACACCCATGTCGCCCGTCGCTACACCCTTCACGCGCCCATCCTCGTGAAACAGGATCTCGGCGGCTGCGAAGCCGGGGAAGATTTCCACGCCCATCGCCTCGGCCCGGCCGGCGAGCCAGCGGCACAGATTGCCGAGCGAGCCCGTGTACGTTCCCTTGTTGTGAAGGAAGGGCGGCGTCCAGAGATGCGGCAGGTTGAACTTCTTCCTGGTCGTCAGCACCCAATGATGGTTCTGCGTCACCGGCGTTTCGGCAAGCGGGCAATCGGTCTCCCGCCAGTCGGGGATCAGTTCGTCGAGGGCACGCGGGTCGATGACCGCTCCCGACAGGATGTGCGCGCCGACCTCCGACCCCTTTTCGAGAACGCACACCGACATGTCGGTACCCGCCGCTTCGGCGAGTTGTTTCAGCCGGATCGCGGCCGTCAGACCGGCGGGGCCGGCACCAACGATCACCACGTCGTAGGGCATTGATTCCCGTTCGTTCATGCCTTGCACTCCCGCGTCGTCATGTAGCCCACCTCGCTTCCGGATCCGCTCGAAATGGGCGTTCCGTCTTGAAGCTCGTCAAGCGAGGAGCAGGGCGGGATCGACCGCATAAAGTTCGGCCGACGAGGCTCGCGCGGCCGCCGCCAAACCCAAGGCTTCGGGCACGATCTGGTTGAGATAGAAGGCGGTCGTTGCCTTCTTGGCCTGCCATAAATCGTCATCCGAAGCTGCTCGACCCTGCGCTTCCATCAACCACCCACAGACCGCGACCGACAACATCGTCAGGAACGGATAGCTGGCCGCCAGGCGGTCGTCCGCATCGGCACCCGCTAGCCGACGTCCCGTCTCGTCGCACACGTCGATCAGTTCCGTCAGTGCGGCGGTCTGAGACGTTTCACGCATGTCGGCAATCAGGGAAGCGAACGCCGAACCGTTCCCCATTCCGAGCTTACGACCGACCAGGTCCGCAGCCTGGATGCCGTTCGTGCCTTCGTAGATCGGGGTGATGCGAGCGTCCCGGAAGTATTGTGCCGCTCCGGTCTCCTCGACATATCCCATCCCGCCATGCACCTGCACACCAATCGATGCGATCTCGTTGCCGAGGTCCGTGGCATGAGCTTTCGCAAGGGGCGTGAGGATCTCGAGGCGCTCGCGCGCAGCGGCGTCGCCGAGCGTCGTCCGGTCCACTTGGGCCGCAGCGTAGTATACCAGCGCACGTGCGGCCTGGGTCTGCGCCGCCATGCGCATCAGCATGCGACGGACGTCAGGATGGTCGGCGATTCGGACCGGTTTGCGGTCGGTAGCCCCGGATCGTGCGGACTGCACCCGCTCCAACGCATAGGTAACGGCTTTTCGGGTAGCAGCCTCCCCGATCTGCACGCCCTGCAGACCGACGTTCAGTCGAGCGTTGTTCATCATCGTGAACATCGCCCGCATTCCGCCATGCTCAGGACCGATGAGTTCGCCGACGCAGTCGTCGTTGTCGCCGAAGCTCAAGACGCAGGTCGGGGACGCATGAAGTCCCAGCTTGTGCTCGATGGAGACTACCTTGACGTCGTTGAACGCCCCGAGATGGCCCTCCTTGTCGAGGCGGAACTTCGGAACCAGGAACAGCGAGATGCCACGCGTTCCGGCCGGAGCATCAGGAGTACGAGCCAGAACGAGATGGACGATGTTGTCGGCCAGGTCGTGATCACCGAACGAGATGAAGATCTTTGTGCCCTTGATGGACCACGTGCCGTCGCCCCGCGGCACGGCTTGCGCGCGTAGCGCTCCCACGTCGGATCCCGCCTGTGGCTCGGTCAGGTTCATCGTACCGGTCCAGGCACCGGTTGCCAGCTGCGGCAGGAATTTTGCCTGCTGTTCGGGCGTACCGTGGTGAACCAGCGCCTCGATGGCACCAACCGTCAGCGTAGGACACAGGGCGAAACCGGGGTTGGCAGTGCCCAGCAGTTCCAGCACCGCGGTCTGCAACGTAAACGGTAGCCCCTGCCCACCATGCTCTTCGGGCACTCCGATGGTACCCCATCCGCCTTCCACGTACGCGCGATAGGCCTCCGGATACCGGTCGGGAAGGACAACCCCCTGCTCAGTCCACTTGGCGCCGACCGTGTCTCCTGCGTGGTTGAGCGGAGCCCAGACCTCGGTCGCGAAGGTGGCCGCCCCCTCGATTATCGCCTCGATGACGTCGTCGCTGGCGGCGGCAAAACGTTCGCTCTGGGCCAGATGCCCGATCTGGGCAACGTGGTCGAGGACGAAGCGGATTTCGCTCGTTGCTGCGATCGCTGTGCTCATGCTCCGGCTACCTTCGACTGTGCTTCCACCGCGGCCGCAGCATCGGCCGCTAGCGCAATGGCGATCTCACGAAGCGCTTTCTTGTCGATCTTGCCGACGCTGGTCCTGGGTAGACCGTCTGCAACATGGATGATCGATGGAATGGCGTATCGGCTTATTTGTCCGGCCACTGCTTGTTTCGATAAAGCGTCGTAAAGCCGCTCCTCCGAGATGATTTCGTCGGGTGCGGCTGTCACGAATGCGATAGGACGCTCGCCCCAGCGGGGATGGGCGATGCCTACGACAGCGGCCTCGGAAACCGCTGCATCCTCCATGAGGCGCGCCTCCAGGTCGATTGAGGAGATCCATTCTCCGCCCGACTTGATGACGTCCTTCAGACGGTCGACGATGCGGATGGCGCCGTCGGCGTCCTTTTCGGCCACGTCCCCGGTATGTAGCCACCCGTCTTCCCAAAGCGTGTCGGATGCGTCCTGGCTGCCGTACCCTTGCGTCAACCAAGGTGCACGCAGGACGAGTTCTCCGCCACGTTTTCCATCAATCTTCGCGTAGACCAACGGGAGGGCGAATCCTGCACGACTAAGACCGTGCGAGTCCTCGGCCTCACCCCGCGCAAGTGCGATCACCGGTCCGGTCTCCGACATGCCGAACCCCGCAAGCGTCGTTATACCGACCTCGAACGCTTCCTCCACCAACGCCGGTGGCAGAGCCGATCCGCCGATAACGATAGTCCACGGTCCAAGCGGTTCGCCAGCGGCGGCATCGATAAGCATGCGAAGCAGCGTTGGAACGCAGTGAGAGAAGCTGACGTCCTCCGTGCGCCGAAGCCGCAGCAGGGTCGAGGGATCGTAACGTCCGGGATAGACCTGCTTGAGACCTAGCATCGTGACGGCGTAGGGGGCGCCCCACGCGTGGACATGGAACATCGGCGTGATCGGCATGTACACGTCGGCCCGTGTCAGGTTCTGGCCTTGAGGTTGACTGGCGAGAGTCGACGTGAAGGCCAGCGTGTGCAGCACGAGCTGGCGGTGGGTGAAGAAGACCTGCTTGGGATCTCCGGTCGTGCCCGTCGTGTGGAACGTCGTCGCGATGGCGTTCTCGTCGAAGTCCTCGAACTCGTAGGTCGGATCGGTCCCGTCGAGCCATTCCTCGTACGACTGCACGCCCGGAGTGGTCATCGGAATCGCTTCGCGAAGCCCCGGTAGATGTGAGCAGATTGCGTCACACAGTGGGCGGAAGTCGTCGTGGTACAGCACGACCGATGCTCCGGACTGCTGCAAGGTGTACCCAATCTGCATGGGTGACAGCCGGACGTTCACCGTCTGCAGGATCGCGCCCATCATCGGTATCGCGAAGTAGCATTCGAGGTAGCGGTGACTGTCCCAGTCCATCACGGCGATCGTGTCGCCCGGACGGACGCCGCGCGCCGCCAGCGCCGTCGCCAGACGACGCACCCGGTCAACGAATTGACGATAGGTGAAACGCAGTCCTCCGCTGACGATCTCCGCGCTGCTCTGCTCGGCCACGTTCGCGAGCAGATGGCGGATGAGCAACGGGAAGGCGTATGCGTCCCTACCCGCGGTCTGAAGTATCTTTGGCTGGCTCACCGCGTCATCCGTATCGTTCGAGTTGTCTTGGACGCCCCGCCCGAAACCGGGCGGGGCGCGTGGATCAGAAGTTGAAGTTGATGCCGGCGGTATAGAACCGTCCGATCACGTCGTAGAGTTGCGGGTTCGTCCTGTTGTACTGGATCAGCGTTCCGGTCGGAGCGAGCGGCGGATCCTGATCGAACAGGTTGTTTACCGTCAGGTAGAAGCGGAACTTTGGGGCGACCTTGAACGACGCCGTGAGGTCCGTGTAGAACATGTGGTCGACGGTGTTGTCCTCGATCGTGGTCGGCTCGCTTCGGGTGACGTCGTAGCGACCGGCACTGATGAAGCGCTCTTGCGCGAACAGTTCGAACGTGTCGGACGTCCACGTCACGTTGCCGACCACGTTCCACCTCGGGTTGCTACTAAGTCCGACTTCCCCGGCCCGATCGACAATATTGCCGTTGGTGAAGATCTGCTGCTGCTTCTCCAGATAGCTGGCGACCACCCGAAAGCCGGCCTTGCCGCCGAAGACGTCGCCTGACGGACGATAGCCGACCTCGATATCGACGCCGCTCGCCTTCAACTCGTTGAGGTTCAGGGTCGGACTCGTGATGCGCGTGATCGTCCCGGCCGCGTTCCGGGTGATGTTGGCGCACAAGGCGTCGTTACCCGCGCGGCACTGGTCGAGGGTCAGCTGCGGCGTCAGCGACGTGATGATCCCCGACACATTGATCGAATAGTAGTCAGCGGACAGCGTCAGCCCCGGCGCGAAGTCTGGCTGCAGGACGATGCCGCCGGTGTAGGTCTTCGCGATCTCCGGCCGGAGATCGGCGTTGCCGAGCGTCGCCAGAATGATCGGAACCGTGACGTTGTTCTCGATCACCGCGCCTGTCTGCTGCACGATGCCGGCGAACAGTTCGGGCACGTTCGGTGCGCGAATGTCGCGCGACGCGGTTCCCCGCAGACGCAGGCCGGCCACCGGCTCCCAGACCGCGCCGCCCTTCCACGTCGTGACGCCGCCGCTGGTGCTGTAGTTGATGTACCGGACAGCCCCGTTGACGTCGAGTGCGTGGAGGAACGGCTGATCACGCGCGAGCGGGACGGCCGCTTCGCCGAACACCTCCCAGAGGTGGTACGACCCGGCCACCGGGAACACGTTGCTGAGCAGCAGGCCGCCGGGCTGGTTCAGATAGGCCGCGGGAAACCCCCGGATGCCGGTCGCATCGTTCACGCTGTTGGCGAGGTCGTTGGTCGTCTGATCGAGCTCCACGCGCCGATACGTACCGCCCGCTGCGAGGGCCACATCGCCTGCCCAGGTCGCGAACGGGGTCGCGCGGATCGATAGGTCCGCGACGTCCTGCTTCACCGTCGTGCGGAACGCCGGGTTGACCTCGACATAGCGGATCGCCTCCTGGGATGGGGCGCCGACGCCGAACAGGTTGATCGGGACGCAGCCCGGGTACAGTCCCGGATTCGTCAGCGAGACACGGCAGACGATCTGGTTGGTCGCGGGGTCCCGGACCGCGTCGGCAGCGGCGTAGAGGCGTTCGAGCGCCACGTTGTTGTTGGTGCGGATCGTGGTCCGGTTGCGGCCCCGCTCGTAATAGCCATCGATGGTCAACCCACCACCGCCGGTGTACTTGAAGCCTGCGGTCAGATCGAGGGTCCGACCCTTGGCGAGCGCATTCGCCGGCGTGCCGAAATCGAAGTTGACGCGCCCCATCGCGAACGCTGGCGTGTTGGTTTGGGTGAGCACCTGCTGCACGGCGGGGTTCAGGAATGCGTTCCCGCTGAAGATCGTGAAGCCGTTGAATCCGCCCAGATTGAACTGCTGGATCTGATTGTACTCCGTCTTCGACAGGCCGAGGGCCGCCTGCCCGAAGATCGTGAGTGATGGGGTCACGTCGAATTCGGCATGGGTGAAGTAGTTCTGGGTCTCGATCCCGGCAGAGAGGCTCGAGAAGGCCTGCGCGCCGTCGCCACCGACCTGGATGAGACCCGACTGCGCGGTCCCGCGCGAGAACGGGACCAGCGTGCCCCCCGGCCCGAACTGGCGGAGCGCGAGCGGGCCGCTCAGGATCACACCTCCCGGGGACGCGGTCGCGGCCCGCAGATTGTCTCGGAAGATCAGCTGGCCGCGATTGGCCGGATTGTTCAGGAAGCCCGTATTGCTCCGGCCCCATTCGCGATCCGCCAGGCTGCCGATCTGCTGGACATCGTAGTAGGAGGCGCTTGCCACGATACGTCCGCGGTCGTTCGCGAACGACGTACCCGCGCTGACGCTGCCCTTGATGCTCGCGCCATCGCCGCGCTCGGAGACCCCCGACTGCAGCGTCCCCTTGATGCCCTTGAAACGGTTGTCCAACACGAAGTTGACTACGCCCGCGACCGCGTCTGATCCGTAGGCGGCGGACGCGCCGCCCGTGACGATATCGACCCGCTTCACCAGATCGGACGGGAGCAGGTTGACGTCGGTCGCGCCTTCGCGCGAGGACGGTGCTGCACGACGCCCGTCCAAGAGGACCAGGGTACGTTGGACACCGAGGTTCCGGAGGTTCAGGAAGCTGCCGGCGTTCGGGCCAGTCGCGACGACGTTCCCGGTCGTGGGGCGGGTGGATCCGCGAAACGCCGGCAGCATGTTCAGCGACTCCGCGATCAGTCCGGGGTTTGCCTTCACCAGCTGCTCACCCGAGGTGACCGTCACCGGCGTCGGCGCCTGCGAACCATCGGCGATTGCTCGCGAGCCCGTGACGATGATGTCGGCTATCGCATCCTCATCGCCGGATGCCGGCAACGCCTCGGCACTACCCTGGAGCGGGGGCGTGGTGGTCGATGGCGTCGACGATGCGGTCTGCGCCAGCCCAATGGATGACCATGAACACAACGCGAGCGTGCAGATGCCGGCAAAAAGCCTGCTCTTCATAATCCTACTCCCATCAAAGCCGGGGTTCGTTCCCGGTCTCTTGAAGCGGAGGATGACGCCGCCGCGAAACGGCGTCAATCATCTTTCTTTGCTTTGCAGGAAATAAGTTGCCGCACGCCGAATCACGTAAAACTTTTTTTCGAAAGCGAGGGCGGTTAAGCGCCACATCCAGCGGCTCTGGCAACGAAAGGGCTACCCAGCGGCCAACGAGGTCGGCACAGCGGCGACATCAGACGGGACAGGATGAATGACGAAGGAGCAGACGGAGACAAAACGCGAGGCGCGCCGTCTTCAGGCGGAACGACGTCAGGATTCGATGACATTGATCCTCGATCATGCCGAAGCGGAATTCGCCGCCAAGGGGTACAACGGCGTCACCATCTCGAGCGTGGCCTCGAGCGCCGGCGTCGACACGTCGCTGATGCGCTACTACTTCGGCGACAAGGAGAAGCTGTTCGCCGCGGTATTCCGTCGGCGTGCCCCGGAAGCGAACGCCGCGCGCCTTGCGGCCTTGGGCGCCTATCGTCCATCGCTCGGCAACGGCGGCACACTCGAGGGTTTGCTCGACGCCTTCATGCGGCCCGCATTCGAGATGGCCGACATTGACGACAAGCATCGGAACTACGCTTCGATCGTCGCCTACGTGAACAGCAGTCGGGGCAAGATGTACGAGCTGATGTCCGAGACGTTCGACCCGGTCTCCTGGGTACTGGTCGACGACATGAAAATCCTCCTGCCCCACGCGTCGAAGGAGAAGCTGTACTGGAGCTATCACTTCCTGACCGGCTCCTTTACGTTCTCGCTAGGGCGGACGGGACGCATAGATCGACTCTCGTCGGGTCTCGTGCATTCGGACAATTTCCTCGGGATAGCCGACCGACTGCCCGTCTTCGTGGCAGCAGGAATCCGAGCGCTCTGTGCACCGGACGGCCCGCCCGATCTCAATTCGCCTTCCGACGAAGACCGATCTCCTACGTAGCCAACCCATCATCATGACGGCAGATCGCGGTGCGCCCACCCGAACCGGAGTACGGGGGTGGAACGGAGTGCGTCACGAGGATCTCCCGATCCCCGTGACGCATCGTCCGATCAAGCTGCGAACTGGTTCATCGTGTTGTGCGCGCCGCCCGCCTTCAGCGCCGCCTCACCAGCAAAGTACTCCTTGTGATCGTCGCCAATGTCCGACCCGCTCATGTTCTGATGCCGGACGCAGGCGATACCCTGCCGGATCTCCTGTCGCTGGACGCCCTTCACATAGCCGAGCATCCCTGCCTCGCCGAAGTACTCCTTCGCCAGATTGTCGGTCGACAGAGCGGCGGTGTGGTAGGTCGGTAGGGTGATGAGGTGGTGGAAGATGCCTGCCCGCGCGCTGGCGTCCTTCTGAAAGGTGCGGATGCGCTCGTCGGCTTCCGTTGCAAGGTCGGTCGAGTCATAGTCGGCGCTCATCAGCTTTGTACGATCATAGGTCGAAAGGTCACGACCCTCGTAAGCCCAGCTGTCGAAGACCTGCTGACGGAAGTTCAATGTCCAGTTGAAGCTCGGGGAGTTGTTGTACACGAGTTTGGCGTTGGGCACGACCTCGCGGATACGATCGACCATGCCGGCGATCTGCTCGATGTGCGGCTTCTCGGTCTCGATCCACAGCAGGTCGGCGCCGTTCTGGAGTGACGTGATGCAGTCGAGGACACAGCGGTCAGCGCCTGTGCCTTCGCGGAACTGGAAGAGGTTCGACGGAAGGCGCTTGGGCCGCATCAGCTTGCCGTCGCGCTCGATCACGACATCGCCGCGCAGTGTCGACAGGTCGCGCACCTCCTCGCAGTCGAGGAACGCGTTGTACTGGTCGCCGAGGTCGCCCTTCTCGCTAGAATAGGCGATCTGCTTGGTGAGCCCAGCGCCGAGCGAGTCGGTGCGGGTCACGATGATCCCGTCGTCCACGCCCAGTTCGAGGAACGCGTAGCGACAGGCACGGACCTTCGCGAGGAAGTCCTCGTGCGGGACGGTCACCTTTCCGTCCTGATGGCCGCACTGCTTCTCGTCGCTGACCTGGTTCTCGATCTGCAGCGCGCAGGCGCCGGCCTCGATCATCTTCTTGGCGAGCAGATACGTCGCCTCCGCGTTGCCGAATCCGGCATCGATGTCGGCGATGATCGGCACGACGTGCGTCTCGTAGTTGTCGATGGCGTGGACGAGCCGCTGGGCCTCCATGTCGTTTCCGCTCTCGCGGACGTGATCGAGCTCCCGGAACATCATGCCAAGTTCGCGGGCATCGGCCTGCTTGAGGAACGTGTACAGTTCCTCGATGAGCGCCGGTACGCTAGTCTTCTCGTGCATCGACTGGTCGGGGAGCGGACCGAAGTCCGAGCGCAACGCCGCCACCATCCAGCCTGAGAGGTACAGGTAGCGCCCCTTGGTGGTGCCGAAGTGCTTCTTGATGCTGATGAGCTTCTGCTGGCCGATGAAGCCATGCCAGCAGCCCAGCGATTGGGTGTAGGCCGCCGGGTCCGCGTCATAGGCCGCCATGTCGCGCCGCATGATGGAGGCCGTATACCTGGCGATGTCCAGGCCTGTGTTGAAGCGGTTCTGCAGACGCATCCGCACCACGGCCTCGGCGTCGATCCCGTCCCATGTGCCGCCTTGCTGACGGATGAGTGCGGAGGTGCGGGCGGTCTGATCCTGGTAAGTCATGTCGAAATCTTCCAAAGGTTTGCGGCCGCGGCATGACGCAGCGCTACTTCCGACGCCGAACTGGCGTAGGGGCGGCGTCGGCCGTTGCGGTTGGTCGTGAAAGCGTCCGCTCGGCGATCAGCCCAGACGGCCCAGGCGATGGTACAGGTTGGAAAACTTCGACGAGCGGGGATCGTCGGCGATCTCCCGGACGTACGCTCCGACCGCTTCCTTCAGGAGACTGAAATCCTCCGTCGAGAACACGGCGCGACTGCGCGGCGGTTCTTTTGTCATCTACTGTCTCCCAATCCGCGATCGGTAATCCGTCACGGTTGGAGTGTAAAAAGCATACGGAATCACCAAACCCCAACAGCATCGTGTCGATAAAACAGTCTGGATGTATGGTTTGGCAGTTTTTTAACTGTAGTTCTGTAAATAATTTACAAGAGATTCGTAGCTTCAGCGGTGCAAATCAAGCAGCCGATGCACAATACTCACCAAACGCGACAAGGCACCGCACGAACATCGTCGCACGGCGCTCAAAACTGAATCATTGATTAGTCGATCTGCGAGCGGACCGTTTATACAGGTCCGACCAACGTCCGGTCCATTCTATAATCTACCGGTCAACTCCGGCACTACCGTGAACAAGTCACCCACCAGCCCGACATCGGCGACCTGGAAGATCGGTGCGTCCTCGTCCTTATTGATCGCGACGATGACCTTCGAATCCTTCATCCCCGCCAGATGCTGGATCGCGCCAGAAATGCCGACCGCGATATAGACTTCCGGGGCGACGATCTTGCCGGTCTGGCCGACCTGGTAATCGTTGGGGGCATAGCCGGCATCGACCGCTGCACGCGACGCGCCGACCGCGGCGTTCAGCTTGTCGGCCAGCGGATCGATCAGCGCATGGAACTGCTCCTCCGATCCCAGCGCACGACCGCCCGAGACGATGATCTTGGCGCTGGTCAGCTCGGGGCGTTCCGACGCGGCGATCTCGGCGCCGACGAACTTCGACACGCCCTTGTCACCGGTCGAAGTGACGGCTTCGACCGCAGCCGAGCCACCCGTCGCTTCGGCCTTGTCGAACGCCGTGCCGCGCACCGTCAGCACCAGCTTGGGATCGCTGGTCTGGACCGTGGCGATCGCATTGCCGGCATAGATCGGGCGAGTGAAGCTGTCCGGCCCCTCGACCGACAGGATCTCGCTGATCTGCATGACGTCGAGCAGTGCTGCGACACGCGGCGCGATGTTCTTGCCCGTCGTGGTCGCGGCGGCAACGAATGCGTCATGGCTGCCCATCAGATCGACGACCAGCGGCGCGACGTTTTCGGCGAGGTTGTGGGCATAGGCCGCGTCGTCGGCGACCAGCACCTTGGTGACGCCCGCAATCTGTGCGGCAGCCTGTGCCACGCCATCGACGCCCTGACCCGCGACGAGCAGTTCGACCTCGCCCAGCTTTCCGGCAGCGGTGATCGCCGCGTACGTCGCGTCCTTGACCGACTGCCCGTCATGTTCGACCCAAACCAGCGTCTTCATGCGACCACTCCCAGCGTCTTCAACTTGCCGACCAGTTCGTCGACATCGGCGACCTTTACCCCGGCCTGCCGCTTCGACGGCTCCTCGACCTTGACCGTCGTCAGGCGCGGGGTGACGTCGACGCCGTAATCGGCGGCGGTCTTGGCGGCGAGCGGCTTCGACTTCGCCTTCATGATGTTGGGCAGCGAGGCGTAGCGCGGTTCGTTGAGGCGCAAGTCGGTGGTGACGATCGCCGGCAGGGTGAGCGCGACCGTCTCCAGCCCGCCATCGACTTCGCGGGTGACGTTGACGGTCTCGCCCGACACCTCGACCTTGCTCGCGAAGGTGCCCTGCGGATAGCCGGTCAGCGCCGCCAGCATCTGTCCGGTCTGGTTGTTGTCGTCGTCGATCGCCTGCTTGCCGAGGATCATCAGTTGCGGCGCTTCCTCGTCGATCACCGCCTTCAGCAGCTTGGCGACACCCAGCGGCTCGACCTTGGTCTCGCTGGTGATCAGGATCGCGCGGTCGGCGCCCATCGCCAGCGCAGTGCGCAGCGTGTCCTGCGATTTCTGTTCGCCGATCGAGACGACGACGATCTCGGTCGCTACGCCCTTTTCCTTCAGGCGGATCGCTTCTTCAACCGCGATCTCGTCAAACGGGTTCATGCTCATCTTGACGTTGGCGAGGTCGACCCCGCTTCCGTCCGCCTTCACGCGGGGCTTCACATTATAGTCGAGCACGCGCTTGACCGGCACCAGCACCTTCATCGGGTACTCCTGTTCAGAATGCGTCGGCAGCGAGCGCCATCAGAGAGCGCTTGCCGGACTTGATCGTAAGGAACGCCGCCGTCGCCTGCGGCAGGATGCGGTCGAAGAAGAAGTTCGCGGTGGCAAGCTTCGCTGTGTAGAACGCCTGCTCGTCGGTTCCCTCATCCAGCCTGCGGCGCGCGATCAGGGCGGACTTCAGGAAACAGTGTCCCATGCCCACTAGGCCGACCATGCGCAGGTAGTCGGTCGCGGCTGCACCAGCCTCCTCGCCGTCCTTCAGCGCCTTCTGCGCAATGGTGCCAGTGGTCAGTTGCAGCATGCCGAACGCCTGCTCCTGGGCCGCGCGCCATGCCGCCAGATCGGCGTCGGCCACGCCGGCGCTCGACTGCAGCAGCCCCGAGACCGCGTGAAAGAACGGTCGCAGATGACGGCCCATGTGCGCACCCATCTTGCGGCCCACGAGGTCCAGCGCCTGCACGCCGTTCGTCCCTTCGTAGAGCTGCGTGATGCGAGCGTCGCGCACGAACTGTTCGACGCCGTGTTCGCGGATGAAGCCGTGACCGCCGTAGATCTGGACGGCGAGGTTCGCCGTCTCGGACGCGAGATCGGTAAAGAACGCCTTCACCACCGGGGTCATCATAGCGACGAAGTCCGAGGCGCGCTGCCGCATCTCGGGGTCCGCCCCGTGCACTTCCGCATCCAGCGCGCGTGACACCCATTGGCCGAGCGCGCGCGACCCCTCGGTATAGACGCGCATCGTCATCAGCATGCGCCGCACGTCGGGGTGGACGATGATGGGATCGGCGGGCAGATTAGGCCGGGCAGGCCCGGACAGGCCGCGCCCCTGCAGGCGTTCCCGCGCATAGGCGACCGCGGACTGATAGGCGATCTCGCCGACGCCCAATCCCTGGATGCCCACCGAGACCCGCTCAGCGTTCATCATGGTGAACATCGCGGCGAGACCCTTGTGCGGCTCACCCACCAGCCAACCGGTCGAACCTTCGAAGGCGAGCTGGCAGGTGGCGGAGGCCTTCAAGCCCATCTTGTGCTCAATTCCGGCCACGGCCACGCCGTTGCGCGGCCCCGGCGTGCCGTCACTCTTCGGCAGGAACTTCGGTACCAGGAACAGACTGATGCCCTTCGAACCCTTGGGCGCATCAGGCAGACGCGCAAGGACCAGGTGGACGATGTTCTCGGTCAGATCATGGTCACCCGACGAGATGAAGATCTTCGATCCCGTCACCTTGAAGCTGCCGTCGTCCTGCGGCTCGGCGCGGGTGCGGAGCAACCCCAGGTCGGTTCCGCAATGGGCTTCGGTCAGGCACATCGTGCCGGCCCATTCGCCGCTGACCATCTTCGGCAGATACGCCTGTTTCAGGTCTTCGGAGGCATGATCGAGGATTGCCGTCGTGCCGCCGTGCGTCAGGCCGGGATACAGGCTGAACGACAGGTTGGCAGCGCAGGTCATCTCTTCAACAAGCTTGTTCACCGTCTCCGGCAAGCCTTGACCACCCCATTCGGTCGGCGAGGACAGAGCCGCCCATCCGCCGTCCCTGAACGTCGCGTAAGCCTCCGGAAAGCCCTTGGGCGTGCGCACCACACCGTTCTCCAGCGTGCAGCCCTCGGCGTCGCCGCTCGCGTTCAGCGGCAACAGCACATCCTTGGTCAGACGCGCAGCTTCCTCGAGCACCGCATCGGTCAGGTCCGGCGTGAATTCCGAAAAGTGCGGCAGGTCGCCGAAATCGTCGCCGTCGAACAGTTCGTTCAGCACGAAGCGCATGTCGCGCAGCGGAGCCTCGTAGACTTGTGCCATTCCAATCCTCCGATCAGTTGCGCAACGGCTTGCCGGTCTCGAGCATGTGCTCGATCCGGGCGAGCGTGCGGCTATCCTTGATGCTGTCCATGAACGCCCGGCGCTCTACCGTCAGCAGATCGTCTTCTGTCACCACGTCGACCACATCGGCCTCACCGCCGGTCAGCACCTGGGCCAGGCGTCCGGCGACGACCTCGTCGTACGGCGTGGCGATGCCCTTTGCGCGGAAGTCGCGCACCGCTCCGGCTATCGCGGTCCGGCCGCCCTGCCCCGGCAGGCGGAACGTCGGCTTCTCGGGCGGTGCATAGCCGTCGGCCATCGCCAACGCTTTCGCCTTCGCATCCGCGAGCAGCCGGTCGCGGTTCATCGTGATGCCGTCGCCTGGGCGAAGGAACATCATCTCGCGCGCAAGAGCGGCGGACTTGGAGACCTGCGCGGTCGAGATCGTCTCGAACGCCTTAGTCACGGCCGGCATCGGCCCCTTCGGCATCATCGGCGACTTGGCAAAGCGGTCGATCAGCTCGCCGTTGCCGCCCCAGCCAGGAACGAGGCCCACTCCGGTCTCGACGAGACCCATATAGGTTTCGGCATGCGCCTGTATCGCATCGGCGTTCAGACAGATTTCGCACCCGCCGCCCAGCGCCATGCCAGCCGGTGCCGCGACCACGGGGAACGGTGCGTACTTCAGCGCCTTGAACGCCGCCTGCCCAGTGGCGATCAATCGCTCGACCTCGCCCCACGCTGCGATGTTGACCGCGAACATCGCAAGGCCCAGGTTCGCGCCGACGCTAAAGTTACTCGCCTCGTTGTAGATCACCAGCGCCTTGAACCGCGACTCGACGATCGGGATCGCTTTCTGGATGAGCTGGATGACCTTCTCGTCCAGGGCATTCATCTTTCCCGTGAACTCAAGACAGGCGACACCGTCGCCCACGTCCCACAAGGCGGCCGATCCGTTGCGTACCACCGGGTCGGCACCGAGCTTCACATCCTCCAGCAGCAGGACGCCCTCCGGCCGGACGATGTCCAGATACTCGCCCGTCGCCGACAGATACTGCCGCTTGCCGTTCTCGACGCGGTAGAAGGTCCGATCGCCGACCGTGTCCAGGATCGTCGGCACCTTCATTCCATCGACGCGAAGTCGATCCGCGAAGCGACCTGCGCCTAGACGGTCGATCAGTTCGAAGGGACCGAACTTCCAGTTGTACCCGAGCCGCATGGCGTCATCGATCGCGACGATGTCGTCGGCGATGGTTCCGACCAGCGACGCGGCGTACGAAAGCACCGGACCCAGCACCGCCCAGGCATAGGCACCGACCCAGCCCGGAGCGGCGACGAGCGCACCAAGATCACGCTCGGCCGCCTTGGGCAGCGGCGCGGGCTTGCGTTCGGCCCGATACTCGCCGGTTGCTAGATCGATCGCCAGCTTCGTCCGCTTGCCACCGTCACCCTTGTCGAGGCGGTAGAAGCCGCCCTTCCCCTTGCGTCCCGTGAACCCCTCGGCGATCATCCGGTCGATGAGTGGCATCGGGCGGATGGTGTCGAAGTAGGCATCGCCTGCCGGCAGCGTCGACGAGAGGCTCTTGGAGAGCAACGGCATCAGGTCGACGCCAACCAGATCGACAAGCCCGAAGATTCCGGTCTTGGGAACGCCCATCGGACGGCCACCAACCTGATCAGCCTCCTCGATACTCAAACCCTGATCCATCGCGGCATTGATGGCGACCGCCAGCCAGTAGGTGCCGATCCGGTTCGCGATGAAGCCGGGCGAGTCCTTGGCCCGCACCACCCGCTTGCCGAGCGCGCGGTCCGTGAAGTCCGACACACGCTGGGCGATCTCCGGATCAGTATCGGGCGCGGTCACAACCTCTATCAGACGCATGTAGCGCGGCGGGTTGAAGAAATGGGTGATCAGGAAACCCTTCCGGAACGCGTCCGACCGCCCCTCGACCAGTTGCGCCAACGGTATGGTCGAGGTGTTCGACGACACCGCCGTTCCGGGATGCATCAATTGCTCGATGCGCGCATACAGCGCCTGCTTGATGTCGAGGCGCTCGATCACCGCCTCGACGACCCAGTCGCATTCGGCGACGCGTTCGAGATGGTCGTCGATGTTGCCCGTCTCGACCAACTTCGCCGCAGCCTTCGACATGAAGGGGGCAGGGTCGGTCTTCAGCATCTTCGCGACTGCCGCTTTCGCGATCGCGTCGCGGTCGGCACCTTCGCGGGGTACGATGTCGAGGAGCAGGACCGGCACCCCGGCATTGGCGATCTGCGCTGCGATCCCGGCACCCATGGTACCGGCCCCGATCACGCAGACCTTCTTGATCGTTCCGTCCATCATGCGCGCTCCAGCACCGTGGCGATGCCCTGACCGCCACCAATGCACTGAGTGGCCAGCGCATAGCGGCCGCCCTCGCGCTCCAGCAGGGCCGCCGCCTTCCCGACAATGCGAGCGCCGGTCGCACCCAGCGGATGGCCGATCGCCAGTGCGCCGCCGTCGACGTTGATCGCGCTTTCCTTCAGACCGAGATCACGGATGCAGGCGATCGCCTGGCTCGCGAACGCTTCGTTGATTTCGACGATGTCGAGGTCGGCCGCACGAATGCCGGCACGCTCCAACGCCTTGCGCGACGCGCCAATCGGTCCGAGGCCCATCGTCTCGGGTGCGCAACCCGAGATCGCGACGGAGCGGATACGGGCGAGGATCTTGAGACCGTGCCGCTTCGCGAACTCTTCCGACGTGACCAGCACGGCCGATGCGCCATCGGTCAGTGGCGAGGACGTCCCTGCGGTGACGGTCCCATCGGCGCTGAACGCGGGCTTCAGGCCTGCGAGGCCCTCGACGGTCGTCTCCGGACGCAGCGTACCGTCCTCGTCCACCTGGCCGCCCTTTGTGATGATCGACACGATCTCGTCGGCGAGCCGACCCTCGCTGCGGGCCGTCGCCGCCTTCTGCTGGCTCTGAACCGCGAAAGCCTCCTGTTCGGCGCGACCGATCTGGTAGGACTGGGCGACGTTCTCGGCGGTCTGCCCCATGCCCATGTAAGCACCCGCATTCTGCGCGGCGAGCGCCGCATTCGGGAGCGGATTGTAGCCGCCCATCGGCACGCGGCTCATCGATTCGATGCCCGCGCAGATGAACGCTTCGCCCGCCCCGATCGCGATCTGGCCGACGGCGATGTGGATGGAGCTCATCGACGAACCGCAGAAGCGGTTCACCGTCATGCCGCCAACGGACAACGGAAGATCGGCGAGCAGGCCGATCAGGCGTGCGACGTTGAAGCCCTGCTCGCCTTCAGGAAACGCGCAGCCAAGTACGATGTCCTCGATTTCAGCCGGATCGACTCCCGTGCGCTCGATCAAACCACGGATCGTCTGCGCGGCCAGATCGTCGGGCCGTACCCGCGCCAGCGCGCCTTTGCCGGCCAGATGGAACGGTGAACGGGCGTAACCAGCAATCACAGCGGTCATCTGCGAATCTCCTCGCTCAGATCGAAGGCCATCGGTTGACGACCTCTCCTATAAGTCATCTATCTTCCCTATAGGACATATTCTACGGATGCAATGTTGCATCTGGACCGCCGACCGGCGAGATGAGCTCAGGGAGAGGAGGCACTATTGGCATCGGACGAAGACGACCTCACCGGCATCCATGCCGTTGCTGAACGCCTGGGCGTCACGCCCCGCACGCTTCGACTGTACGAGGACCGAGGTCTCATCCAGCCGATACGGGTAGGCAACAACCGCGCTTTCAGCCGGCGGGACGTCGCGCGCATCCAACTCATCCTGCGCGGCAAGCGACTGGGCTTCTCATTGCGGGAGATCGAGGAATTCCTCGACCTCTACGATACCGAACCCGGTCAACTCGAACAGATGCGCATCCTCGCCGAGAAGTGCCGGATGAAACTCGAGGAGCTCTCCGCCCAACGACTGGCGCTCGATCAGACGATGAGAGAACTGCAGGAGATCGAAGCGGAGGCACGCCAACGTCTGACCGACGCCGGCTAGGTGTTTGATCCCACGGTTTGATGGTGCGATCCTTTCGTTGGAATGGAAGGATGCCGCATGGGACAGGTACGTCATGGGTGCGCCACGACCACGCACGCCGTCCGAGCAGCAATACAGCGATCGCAAGCTTCGCTCGCGACGCTGAGCCGGGAGCTGCGGATCAACCCGAAGACAGTCGCGAAGTGGCGTAAGCGGGCGACGGTCGAGGATCTGAAGACCGGGCCGAAGGCCCCTCATTCAACGACCCTGACCGAGGCGGAGGAGGCAATGGTGGTGGCGTTCCGTCGCCACACACTGCTGCCGCTCGACGACTGCCTCTACGCATTGCAGCCGTCGCTACCGCACCTGACCCGGTCAGCGCTGCACCGTTGCCTTCAGCGGCACGGCATCTCACGGCTACCGGATGTCGAGGGCGACAAGCCCAAGCGTCAGCGCTTCAAGCGTTATCCAATTGGTTTCTTCCACATCGATATCGCCGAAGTGCAGACTGCCGAAGGCAAGCTCTATCTGTTCGTCGGCATTGACCGCACCAGCAAGTTCGCAGTCACCCAGCTGGTCGACAAGGCCGATAGGCGCACAGCATGGGAGTTCCTCGAACACCTGCTGAAGGCCGTGCCGTACCGGATACACACGATCCTGACCGATAATGGCATTCAGTTCGCCGAGCAGCCGCGCAACCGGAACACCGCCTGGTCGCGCCAGATGCGCTTCGACATCATCTGCGAGGCAAACGACATCGAACACCGGCTCACCAAGCCGAACCACCCGTGGACCAACGGACAAGTCGAACGGATGAACCGCACCATCAAGGAGGCAACCGTCAAACGCTTCCACTACGAGAGCCACGACCAGCTTCGGACGCACCTCGCCGACTTCATGGCAGCCTACAACTTTGCCCGCCGGCTCAAGACGCTCAGCGGCCTCACCCCCTACGAATACATCGCCAAGATCTGGACGTCAGAACCAGACCGGTTCATCGTCGACCCGATCCACCAGATGCCGGGACTGAACACCTAGTAACCAGAAAATCGAGCATTGAGCGATGGGTCATGATCCAATCAGATAGCACAGGAGTGTGCAACGAGTGTGCTGATTATGTCCGCTCGCTACCCAAACCCGACCGTCCCAGCGTGCCATTTACCGCTGAAAAGACGTGCCAACTAGAGCGTTTTGTGATCATACCGTAGCGTACCCGGCGTGCGTGAAGTAATTTGCGCATTGGTTCGGAGGGAAGTCGTCGAGGAGAGAGCCGATACGGTTCCAGAGGCCCTCGCGGGTGCGTTCGCCTGCCTTTCGCAACAGGTGCTTGAGTTTGGCGAAGACCATTTCGATCGGGTTGAGGTCGGGGCTGTAGGGCGGCAGGAACAGCAGAGTGGCGCCGCAAGCCTCAACCAGAGCGGCGGCTTCTGCGCCTTTGTGGCTGGACAGATTATCGAGGATCACGACGTCGCCGGGGTTGAGTTCGGGGACCAGATACTGGCGGACATACTGGGTGAAGATCGCCCGGTTCATAGGTTCGTCGACGACGAAGGGGGCAACGATCCCGCCGCTGGTGAGGCCTGCGAGGAAGGTCGTGATCTTCCAGTGCCCGGCAGGGGCATGGCCCCGAACCCGCTTTCCCCGTGGGCTGCGCCCATAGCGGCGGACCATGTTGGTCGTGACGCCGGTTTCGTCGAGGAAGATCAGCCGCCTGGCGCTCAGCACCGACTGCATCGCACGCCATGCCTCACGTCGTGCCACTACGTCAGGCCGGAGCTGCTCGGAGGCGTAAACGCTTTTTTTTGAAGCTGATCCCGTTGCCCGTGAAGAAGCGGCTCAGCATCCCGGCGTCTGCCCTCACGCCGTGCTCAGCCAGCAGACGCTCCGCCACCACGCGCAGCGTCAGGTCCGGTTCCGCCTCGATCAGCGCGAGCAGCCAGACCCGGTGCGCCGACAAGCGGGACCGCCGATCGCCGCCTTGCGCCAGCGCGCCGCGCCGACCATGGCGCATCGCCTGAAGCCATCGCACCGCCGCCGCGTCGCTGATCCGATACCGCCGCGCCGCCTCGCGTCGCGACAAACCCTCATCCTCGACCGCCGCAATCACCCGATCGCGCAAATCCTGCGAATACGCTCTGGTCATTTGTGCCGACCTCCAACAGCCAGCACCTTGAATCAGATCACAGCCCTTCTGGGAATCCCCTGTGATTCCGTCAGATCACAAACGGCTCTAGCGCTGACATTCACAGGCATCTGGGCCGAGATACGGGCATCGGAGATTCCTACGACGCCTCGTCAAAACAGGTCGTGGCTGTTGAAAAACGCAGTGATGATCCTCTGCGATCATCCTGCGTTCCTTCAGGCATCCGCCGCTGCCGTCGAGGCAGACCACAGCGCGAAGGTGACGATCCGAAGACACGCGAGTGCCGAATAGCCGATTGCCAGCACCACCAGCATCAACAGCGGGAGCGTGACGTCTCCAAGCGTAGCGCGCATCTGATTAAGAGGAACGAAAGTGTGCACCCCTGACGTCGACGGTATCAGATGGGAAAAGGCCGACAAGAAGCGCGGCATCTGATCGAGCGGATAGGTAGCGCCGGTGAGAAAGAAGAACGGGACCGACGTTGGCCCCAGTATGTAGGTCGCCCGCTCTCCCCGATCGAATGCACTTCCTACCAGCAACCCCAGCGCAGCGACTGCTACGGCGAAGATCGGCACGACGACGATCATGCCGAGGATGTTGCCGTCCACCGGAACCCCTTGCACCCAGAAGATCAGGCCGAACAGGAAGTAGCATCCCACAACGCCGACCGACGAAAAGGCCGCAAGGGTGCCGGCGAATTCCGCTGCTCCCATTTGCCATGCCCCCGTCCGTCGCCGATTGCCCATGAAGGTTGCGGCACCGAACAGCAGAGTCTGCTGAATGATGATGACCGCCACGGACGGGAAGACGTAGCCCTTGTAGCCGCCCGTTCGGTTGAAAAGCGTCTCTTTGACGACTGTGACGGGCGGACCGCCGCGACTGATCTGCCCGCCCGGCAGGAGACGGGTTCTCGCGATATTCTGGATGACCGCCGTCACCGCCTCGCCGATCGTGCTCGCACGCAGAAGGTAGGTCGCATTGACCCAGACGGCGATACCCGACCCAGGCGTTCCGGCACGCAGCTGGCGTTCAAGGCCATCGGAAATCAGGATAACCCCATCGGCTTTGCCCTCACGCATGTCTGCCCGAGCGGTGGCGAGGTTCCTAACCACGCTCGCGACACTGATTGCGCGAGTGGCGTCCAGATCCAGGATTATGGTTCGGCTGAGGGCGCTGTCATCCTGATCGACCACGACCACGGGCAGCTTGCGTGGCGCCTCATGGGAATAAGGCGCGGGATAGTAGAAGGCATACAGGACGACCGCGAGCAGCATCGTACTAAGCAGCGTTTTCGACGTGAGAATGGTGTGCCACGTCGAGAGGAAGGCCCTATCGAAGGTCATACCCGGCGCGCCCTTACCATGATGAAAGCCAGCGCCCCGCCGCCAGCGATGACGACGTAGGCCATCAGTGAGACCATCGGCGCGACGGCTGCAGCGACCGCCTGACCACTGACCTGCCCCATCTGAAGCGCGATGTAATGGGTGAGCGGCAGCCCATTGCTCCAAGCGCGGGCGAATGCATTTCCGCCGTTCAACGGCAGCGTCGCGCCCGAATAGGCAAGGGCCGATCCGGCATAGACGGCGCTGGCCGACAACGCGGTAGCCGTCTCACGCGTCACCGCCACGAGGAGTGCGGCGACGGCAGCCGTCGCGGAGTAGAACAGCGTCTGACCGCAGGCGATCAGAACGATGCTACCTTCAATACGCCAACCGCGCGCAAGGGTCAGGTAGAGGAGCCAGGCGAGGCCCCAGCCGCTAATTGCGAGGACATAAGGCAGCATCTTGCCGGCCATCGCCGGCGCAACCCCGCCGCTTGCCCTAGCCCACTCGGACAGTGATTTGCCCTCAAGTTCGCGGCCAATCGCCATGGCGCAAACGCAGGCCGCGATCAGATGCAGGACCGCCGGGAAGATCAGCAGCCCCAAGAACCATTCAAAGCTTGACGGCGCGTTGCCCAGCGGCGTCGCCTCGACGGCGAGACGCCGGACGCGGCTCGCCGGTACCGCATGATTGGGCAGCTGATTGGCGGCGATCTCAGGGAGCGCATCGGTCACCGCCTCTTCAGCCGCACGGGCGACCTGCCCCCCTGCGGTCAGGAAACTTCCGTTGTAGAGGATGCGGACGACTGGCTCGCGGTGCCGGGCCACGCTTTCGCCGAGCCCCGCCGGGATGTGTGCAAACCCCATGATCTTGCCGGAGCGGACCGCACGAACGGCGTCGACCTCCCCCGGATAATACCCGCCGAACCGAATGAGGGGCGAGGCGTCGAGCGCCCGGATGACTGCTCGGCTGGCCGTGCTACCGTCGCCGTCCACGATCCCCAGCGGCACCTGGCGAAGTGGGCCCTGCCAGAACAGGGCCGCGACGATGAAAATGAGGAATCCGGGCAGCAGCGTAATCCCTGCAAGATCCCAGCGGTCGCGGCGCAGATGATGCACCTCGCGCGTCAGAGCCCGGCGAAAGGCGCTCATTGTGGCCAGTCGAACAGGACGCTCATTCCCGGACGAAGCTTCTCGATCGGACTGACCGGATGCAGCCGGATCTCGAAGGTTCGCACGTCATAGCCCGACGCTTCACGCGTGGCGCGCCAAGTCGCAAAGTCGCCGCGCGGCGCAACCAGATAGACCTTGAAGTCGGCATCGCGTTGCAGCGCAGGTATGTGACCGTGCAGCACGGAGCCAATCCCGAGACCATGGTAACGGTCCTCCCGCAGGTTCAGCGCGACCCAAGGGTGATCGATGTCGATGACCTGATAGGCGGGGATGACGGGGCTGACGACTTCGCCTGGCTGCACCAGCTTGCGGGCAACTTCACCGGCAATCGGCGAGAATAATTGCGTTTCACGGCCCAAGGCGTTGGCGGTGCGCAGTGCGGCTTCGGCAATGCGCACCTGAGCGTTCGCCGCCTGTTTATTCTGCGGACGTGCTCCTGCCAGCGCCTTCAAATATTGCTGACGCGCAGCTTCGGCGTTGCGGGCGCTGCTGTCGCGCGCTGCCGCTGCCTCATCCCGGCGCTGGGCTGCCACCACCCCTTGCGCATATAGATTGGCGGTACGCCGGCTCGTCACCGCTGCCAAATCCGCGGCCGCCTGAGCGGCCTGCCATGTCGAGCGCAGCGTTGCGATGTCTTCCGACCTCGCGCCCTCGTTCGTCTCCGACGCAACCGCGCGTGCGGCATCGAGCGCACCTTGCGCCTGCGCCTGTCCGCCCGCGATCTCAGGGCTCGACAGAGTTGCGAGCAGCGTGCCGGGCTGAGCGCGCTGCCCCTCCTCTGCAATCAAACGCTCGACGCGAGCGAGCGCTTTTGTGCCGACATTCACCTCGTCCGCGTCGACCATGCCCTGCAGTTGCTCCGGCGCCGGACGGCTCGCCAGCCACAGTCCCAGGACGATGACCACCACCACGATCACACCCGCGACGATCGCGATAGGCCGCGTGTTGCGCCTTGTCGGGGCGGCTGTTTCTTCGTTCACTTCTCGTCCCCCAAACGTCGATCGGCACGCGCCAGATAGGTGGTGAAATCGTCAACCCGGTGGCTGGTCGCGAGCAACCCCGCCAGCGCGAGGTCATATTCATAGGCCGCCGCAATCCGTTGGGTTTGCGTCGAGGCCAGCGTCGCCTCGGCATCGACAAGCGACGAGGATGGGGCTTCACCCTCGAAGAATGAAACCCGTTGGACCCGCAGGTTTTCCCGGGCTGCGGCAAGGTTACTGTCGAGCAGCAGGAAAGACCGCCGGGCGGTTTCGACCAGATTCCAGGCACGAACGATTTCGCTGGCCACGTCCTTACGCGCCTGCGCAGCGGCATCGGCCGCCGCACGCTCCTGCTCGCGGGCCGCGTCGAGCGACTTCTTGCGATCGAAGTTCGACAACAGGGTATATCGCAGGCTGACGCCAGCCACCCAATCGGGTTCAGTCGGCAGTGCGTTGTCGCGGTTGGCATTGTAGCTACCGAACGCAAAAGCCTGGGGGCGGTAACGAGATTTCGCCAGGCCCACGCCCGCACGGGCGATGTCGCGGGCGGCATCCGCGCCGCGCGCTCGCGGTGTTGCATCGATGCCGTCGATAAACACACTGACCGGCGGTAGTGGCGCCGAATTGACGAACAGCGGTGTCAGGGCATTCACACCCCCGGGCTGATCCAGCAATCGCGCGAGCGCATCGGCGGCCGTCGCTTCTTCAAGCTGCGCCCGCACATAAGCGCGCTCCGCGGCATCGCGCGCGACCTGGACCTGAAGAACGCGGGCATGCGGGATCACTCCGTTCTGCTCGAGCTTCTTCGCATCGGACAGATGCCGGTCGAACCCCTCAAGGGTTTTACGCGTGGAGTGCGTCAGTTGTGCAGCGACCTGCTGTCCGAAATAGCCCCGAACAAGGCCGACACGAGACACGTCGTGCCCGCCGGCCTGTTTGGCGCGCGCCACATCGACCGCAGCGTCTGCTCCTGCCTGTATCGCCGGGATCGCTCCGCCTGTATAAAGCGGCATCGCGGCGGTGATCGCCGGCCGGAACACCGTGTCGCGCGTCTGATATTGCAGCGTGTCCGGGATCGCGCCGAATATTGTAGGCAGCGCGGCACCGACCCGCTGCGTGACCTGGCCGACGATCTGCTGCAGCCCCGCCGGAAACTGGCCGGGTAACTGCGACAGAAAATCGAGGCTGTTGAAAAACGGCTGCTTGCGACGGTGACGAGGGCGTGATTCACTCCGGCAAGGCGGTGGGGGGATCCCGGACATGATGGGTCGGCAG
>NZ_JAVDUC010000024.1:0-29583 GCF_031456125.1 Sphingomonas sp. BE138 | reverse complement strand
CGGCACACCCGCCAAGGTCAATGCGACGCTGGCTTCCTGGCCAGCGAAGGAGTAAACTCGGCCAGCGTCTCGGATGGCAGTCATGAGAGCGTACGTTTTCGGGCCTTCTCTCACCGGTCCCCTGAAGGGGTCGAAGGGGAGCGTCGACGAGGGCGGTACGCGCGTGCCGTTCGTCGTGTGCTGGCCGGGGCACCTGGCCAGCGGCAAGAGGATCGATACGCCCGCTCAGCACATCGATATCTATCCGACGCTGATGGAATTGGCGGGCATCGCCCCGCCGCCCGGCCCGCCTATCGACGGCACGTCGCTCGTGCCTCTGCTGAAGGGTGAGCCAGCCAGTGCCGCCTGGGACAAGCGGTTCCTGTTCACGCACCAGCTGCGCAATACGCGAAGGCCGTCCGAGGTCGCGATCCAGCCCACACCCGGGGCGGTGCGCCAGGGACGCTGGCTTGCCACCTTCAAGCCCGACGCGGGCCTGGCGCTGTACGACGTGATCGCCGATCCGTCGCAAGCGACCGACGTTTCGGGCAGAGACGCGCCGCGCCTCGCCGCGATGAAGGCGGCTTATATGGCGTGGTATGCGGACGCGTCGGCAGGCGCCGGCGCCGTGCAGCCGGTGCAACTGGGGCTGCCGGGGCACGACGTCACGGAGTTGCAGGCCAACGAAGCCAGCCTGCAAGGCAGCGGCATCCATTATCATGGCGATTGGGGTTGGGCGCATGACTGGGTCGACCGCTGGACCGACACTTCGGCGTCGATGCGCTGGCTCGTCCAGGTGAACCGGCCCGGGCGATATCGGGTAAGCGTCAGCTACGCGACCGCCGGCGGTGCGACGGGGCCGCGCATGGTCGCCTCGTTCGGCCAGGCGAGCACATCGGCGATCCTGCCGTTGGCGGCGCCCGCTGCCTCCTCATGGGGGCGTCGCACCTATCCGTTCGACGAAGCGCCCGAGCGCCGCTGGGCGCATGCCGACCTCGGCTACCTCGACCTGCCGACCGCTACCGCGTGGCTTTCGCTGGGCGCCGCGAGCCTGCCGGCCGGGCAGGTAGGCGACGTCAAGGCCATCCGCCTGAGCCGCGAGCCCGATCGCTAGCACGCCATCGGGCGAGCGCGTCCCAGGTCGCGGCCATCGCCTGCATACCATCACCGTCGCTCAGCATCGCGCCGGCATCTACTCGAAGGAACGGCGTTTACGATGGACCAAGGATCGACAACCAACCGTCGCCTGATACTCGCCACCGTGTTCGTGGCGGCGATCGGCGGGTTCATGTTCGGCTATGATTCCGGCGTCATCAACGGCACGCAAAAGGGGCTGGAGGCTGCGTTCGACCTGGGGCGGCTCGGCATCGGCGTCAACGTCGGCGCCATCCTGCTGGGATCCGCGGTCGGTGCGTTCGGTGCCGGCCGCCTGGCCGACGTGGTGGGTCGCCGGGCGGTGATGATGATCGCGGCGGGGCTGTTCCTGCTGTCCGCGCTGCTCGCCGGGGGTGCCACGTCATCCGCCATCTTCATCGTCGCGCGTATCCTGGGCGGGCTTGGCGTCGGGGCAGCGAGCGTCATCTCGCCGATCTACATATCGGAGATCGTCCCCGCCGAGGTCCGCGGACGACTGGTCAGCATTCAGCAGATCATGATCATCGCCGGGCTGACGGGCGCATTCGTCGCCAATTACCTGCTCGCGAGCTTTGCCGGCGGCTCGACCGCGGCGCTGTGGCTCGATCTTCCGGCGTGGCGCTGGATGTTCTGGCTGCAGGCGATCCCGGCCTCGATCTATCTGCTGGCGTTGACCGCCGTCGTCGAAAGCCCACGCTATCTCGTCGCCAGGGGCATGGACGAGAAGGCGCTCGCCGTCCTCAGCCGACTGGAGGGGGCCGGCGAAGCGGCGCGCAAGCTCCACGACATCCGCGCAGCGTCGGCTGCGGCCGAGCGGCGACCCAGCTTCGCCGACCTGATCGATCGCAGCACGGGACGCATCCGACCCTTGCTGTGGGTCGGCGTCGGGCTGGCCGCCTTTCAACAGCTCGTCGGCATCAACGTCGTCTTCTATTACGGCGCGACGCTATGGGAAGCGGTCGGCTTCGCCGAAAGCGACGCGCTGAAGATCAACATCCTGTCCGGGGTGCTATCGGTAGCCGCGTGCCTGGGCACGATCGCCTGCATCGACCGGATCGGGCGCAAGCCGCTGCTTCTCACCGGATCGATCGGCATGGCGGTGACGCTTGCGGTATTGGCCTGGGCGTTCTCGACCGCGGTGGCGCAACCGGGCGGCGGCGTTGCGCTGCCGGGCAGCAACGGCCTCGTCGCGCTGGTTGCGGCCAATCTCTACGTGGTCTTCTTCAACGGCACTTGGGGGCCGGTGATGTGGGTGATGCTGGGCGAGATGTTCCCCAACCGCACGCGCGGCGCCAGCCTGGCGATCGCCGGCGCTGCCCAGTGGATCACCAACGCTCTGATCGCGGTCAGCTTTCCTGCGCTCGCGGTATCGCCGGGGCTGGCGATCACCTACACCGGCTATGCCTGTTTCGCGTTGCTCTCGTTCTTCTTCGTCCGCGCGTTGGTCGTCGAGACGCGCGGTCGCGAACTGGAAGACATGGCCGGCTGACGGCGGCGACGATGCGACCCCCATTTTCGAGGAACGGTGAGACGATGACGATCGATCGACGGGCAGTGATCGCAGGCGGCATGGCTTTGACGCTGGCTGGTGGAGCGTCGGCTGCACCGGCGGCGCCGGCGTTCGTCGGGCGCAAGGGCATGCGGCTGGAACGCCAGGGTAAGCCGTATCGCTACGGCGGCGCGAACATGTGGTACGCCGCCTACCTTGGCGCGGCGGCGCCGGTCGGCGACGTGGATCGGCTTCGGCGTGAACTCGACATGCTGGCGGCGATGGGCGTGCGCAACCTGCGCATCCTCGCCTCGTCGGAGCTGTCACCGCTGAAGAATTCGCTTCGGCCGACGTTCCGCGATGCCGGCGCGTCCTATAACGACGCGCTGCTGCGCGGGCTCGACGTGGCGCTGGCCGAGATGGCGAAGCGGCAGATGACGGCGGTGCTGTACCTGACCAACTTCTGGGAATGGTCGGGCGGGATGATGACCTATCTGTCCTGGGTCAACGGCGGGAAGTTCATCAACAACGGCGATCCGGCACATCCCTGGCCCGAATTCGCCGATCGCGCGTCGGACTTCTATGCCGATCCGCGCGCGGTGCGGCTGTACCGCGACTATGTCCGCGCGGTGGTCAGCCGTACCAACAGCGTCACCGGCACGCGCTATCGCGACGATCCCACCATCATGGCGTGGCAGCTGGCCAACGAACCGCGCCCCGGCGGCGGGACCGCGGTGGCGCAGGCCAACATGCCGGCGTTCCTGCGGTGGGTGTCGGACACGACGGCGCTGATCCGGTCGCTCGATCCCAACCATCTGGTGTCGAGCGGTAGCGAGGGGCTGATGGGTTGCGTCGAGGACGAGGCGTGCGTGCTCGCGGAACATGGGTCGACCGGCATCGATTACCTGACCGTCCACGTCTGGCCGCTCAACTGGCGGTGGATCGATCCCAAGGACATCCCGGGCAGCTGGGAGCGCGGCGAAGCGCGTGTACGCCAGTCGGTCGCCGATCACGTCCGCCTGGCGCGGCGACTGGGCAAGCCGCTGGTGATCGAGGAATTCGGCTTCGCGCGTGACGTCGGCTACGATCCCGGCACCGCGACGCTGTGGCGCGATCGCTTCTACCGGTTGATCTACGACCTGGCGCAGGCCGATGCGGCGGTGGGTGGACCGATCGCGGGTACGAACTTCTGGGCGTGGGGCGGTGCGGGCCGTGCGGGTGGCGCCGAGCACCGCTACGTCGCGGGGCCGGCATCCTACATGGGCGATCCGCCGCACGAGCCGCAGGGCTGGTATAGCGTCTTCGACACCGACGCTTCGACGCGCCGGATCATCGCCGATCACGCGGCGGCGATGACCCGGCTGCGCTGATGCCCGATCAGCGGACGTCGCTGGCGAACGGCACCGCGGGCAGGTCGTCGGCGCCGTAGAGGTTGACGAACGGCGCGTCGGCCCAGCCATAACGGACGCGGTTCGTGCCGGGCCGGTTGGCGCCGCGCAGGCGGATGGCGCCGCCTTCGACCTGCCCCGCGACATAGCGGCAGTCGCTGCCGGCGCAGGCTTCGAACCCGATCGCGACGTCGCTGCTGTAGGTGAACAGGCCGCCTGCGGCGCGATCGAAGGTGACGATAAGGTCAGTACCCTGACGCGACACGCCACTGACCTGGGGCCCTCCGGCGGTGATCGCCTCGCCATAGGCCACCGCACGCGCGGCCCGCGCCAGCCGCTCGCCCACCAGCCGCTTCTGCGGCGCATGGACATCGAAACGATCGCTGACGTCGATGGTTACGGCGAGACCCGCGGCAGGATCGGCGCGCACCACCCGTGCCTGAACGTCGCGCAAGGCGGCACGCGGCGCATCGCCGGGTCGGATCGGCGGCGGGCCGAAGGAAGCGATCTGCGCGACCATGAACGGCAGCGCCGGCTGGCCGAACTGGCGCCGCCAATCGGTCATCAGCATCGGCAGCAGCCGGGCATAGCCGGCCGGATCGCCGACGTTCGCCTCGCCCTGGTACCAGGCCACGAGGCGCAGGCCGTAGCCGCCCAGCGGCGCGACCATGCCGTTGTACAGCGTCGACAGGCTGTTGGGCACCTGCCACGCCGCGATCGGGGGCGTCCCGTCGGGTACCGCGCCGCCGCGATGATATGACCAGCGATCGGCCAGCGGCACGCGCGTGCCGTCGTCCAGCACGATGGCGCGCTGCGCCGGATCGCCGGTCAGACTGGCGCGACCCAGCACCCGAATGGCGATGACGTTGCGCCCGGCGTGGAGGACGCCGGGTCGCAGCGGATAATCGCGCCAGAACCATTCAGCATCGTTCGCGCCGATCCAGCGGCCGTTGATCCAGACGCTGTCGTGCCGATCGATCGTGCCGAGCCCGATACGGGTGGCGGCTGCGGCCTGGGCGGCGGACAGGTCGAAGGTCTGGCGATACCAGCCCACGGTGAGCGGCGTGGTGGCCGGGGTGTTGGCGACGCTCGATCGGGCGATCGGCCAGCTCGATGCGTCGACGTCGACGCCCCGCCATGCGCGTTCCGCGTTCCACGATGGGTAATGGGCCCGCCACCAGGCGTCGTCGCGGGCATCCTGTTCGCGCAGGCCGGCGTCGGGATCGCGCGCCGTACGGGCGAGGGTTGCCAGGCGGGGGCGGTAATCGGGGATGGTGCCGAGCGCCGGCGCGGCGATCCAGTTCTCGATCGTGGTGCCGCCCCAGAAGGATTCGATGAAGCCGATCGGAATGCCCAGGTGGCGTTGCAGCGTCGCCGCCATGTGGAAGCAGACGGCTGACGCATCGCCGACCGACTGCGGATCGACGATCTTCCACGCCACGGGCTTGGCGAAATCGCGCAGCGCGGCGGGCTGGCTGTCGCGCTCGACATGAGCGAAACGCAGCGACGGCATGGCGCGCTGGATGACTCCTCCCCATGCGCCGGTGGCGCGGCGGGCGGGGAATTCCATGTTCGATTGGCCACCGCACAGGTACACGTCGCCGACCAGCATGTCGGACAGCGTCTGCCGGGTGGCGCCCGATGTTGCGGTGAGCGTGTAGGGACCGCCAGCGGGCATGGCCGGCAGGGTGGCGTTCCAGCGACCGCTGGCGTCGGCGCGGACGGCGACCGTGCGGCCGGCGAGGGTGACGGAGACGGCGGCGCGCGGCGCGGCGCGGCCCCACACCGGGATGGGGCGGTCGCGCTGCAAGACGCCGTGATCGCCGAAGATATGCCCGAGTAGCGCGGGAGAGGGGACGTCCGCCGCCTGTGCCGACGCAGCCGGGGCATGGCCGCCGAGGGACAGCGGCAGGGCCAGCCATGCGAGCGCCCGTATCGCCTGGGCGCGGATCATGGCCGCCAGCCGACCGGCAGGCTGTGTTCGGCGAGCGTGACGGTCGTCGTTGCCGCAATGTCGCTCGACGATTGGGCAAGCGCGACGGTGTACCGCCCCGCCGCGATCCGCCAGCGCCGGCTTTGCGGATCGAACGTCGCGAGCAGGCGCGGGTCGATGGTGACGGTCAGCTGGCGCGAGGCGCCGGCCGGCAAGTCGACGGTCTGCCATCCGCCGAGCCGCTTGGGCGCTTCCCACCCGCCGGCAACCGGCGACACATACAGCTGCGGCACGGCCAAGCCGCGGCGCTGGCCGGTATTGCGGACGGTGAAGCGCGCGACCACTCCGTCGCCACGCGGCGCTGCGGTCAGGGCGCCGAGCGTGAACCGCGTGTAGGTCAGGCCATGACCGAACGCGAAGCGGGGTGTCAGGCGCTGGCGCTCGAACCATTTGTAACCGACCGCCGCGCCTTCACTGAGCCGAACGTCGGCGGTTTCCGCGCCGCGCAGGTTGCGGGGGTCGATCGGACCGGGGCGGACCATCTGGTCGGGGGACGCGGGGAAGGTGACGGGCAGCCTTCCGCTCGGCGCGACGACGCCGAACAGCAGGTCCGCGATCGCCGGGGCGCCGTTGGTGCCGGGGTACCAGACCTCCAAGATGGCGGCGGTGCGATCCGCCCACGGCGTCAGCACCGCACCGCCGGTTTCCAGCACGACCGTCGTGCGGGGATTGGCGTCGGCGACGGCGGCGATCAGCGCGTCCTGGCCGTCTTCGAGAGCGATGTCGGTATCGTGCGACTCTGCCGTCCATTGCGTCGCGAACACGATCGCGACATCGGCGGCCCGCGCCGCCGCGGCTGCCGCCGCCGGGTCACGCCCATCGAGCCAGGTTACGCGGGCGTTCGGTGCGCGTGCCCTGATCGCCTCGAGCGGCGACGATGGATAGTAGACCACCGGGCCGGGCCAGCCGGTCGGCTGAAGACCGGGAACCGCATTGCCGCCACGCGGGTAGACCAGCGACGATCCCCCGCCGGCGAGCACGCCCTTGTCGGCGTGGCCGCCGATCACGACGATCGAGCGCACGGCGGGCGACAGCGGCAGCATTGACCGCTCGTTGCGCAGCAACACCGCACCGCGCGCGGCGGCGTCGCGGGTGATCGTGGCGTGCGCGGCATAGTCGATCGCGGTTTCGCCGGTCACCGGCCGGTCGAACAGGCCGCTCGCGAACATGGCATGCAGGACCCCGCCGGCCATGCGGTCGAGCGTCTCCGGGCTGACGGTGCCCGCGGTCAACGCTGCCTTCAGCGGAGCGGCAAAATAGGGCGCGTCGTCGAACGGATGTCCCGATTGCTGGTCGAGCCCGGCGTTGGCGGCGGCAACCGTCGAGTGCGTCGCGCCCCAGTCCGACATCACGAAGCCCTTGAAGCCCCAATCGCGGCGCAACACGTCGGTCAGCAGATAGGGGTTCTCGCAGGCATGGGTGCCGTTGACCCGATTGTAGGAGCACATGAAGGCGCCGGCATCGCTCTGCTCGAGCGCGATCTGAAAGGCCAGGAGATCGGACATGCGTGCCTCGGCATCGCCGATGACCGAGTTGCCCTTGCCGCGCCCGGTCTCCTGGTTGTTCATCGCGAAGTGCTTGAGCGTGCCGACGACGTTCTGCGATTGCACCCCGGCGACCTGTCGCCCCGCCATGATGCCCGCGAGCAGCGGATCTTCGCCGCCATATTCGAAATTGCGGCCACCGCGCGGTTCGCGCACCAGGTTGACGCCGCCGCCGAGTAGGATGTTGAAACCCGATCGCCACGCCTCGTCCCCGATTATCGCGCCTGCGCGATAGGCGAGCGCCGGATCCCAGGAGGCGGCGATCGACAGGCTGGAGGGCAGGGCGGTGCGCTCGCGCTTTTGGGCGGCGGCGACCTGCGTGGCGACGCCCATGCCGGCGTCGGTCTGCCATTGCGGCGGGATGCCGAGGCGCGGGATGCCGGGAACATAGCCCGCCGAACCGGCGCGCGCCTCGGCGACGGGCAGATAGTTCTTGTCGGGTTTGGGCGTGCCGAAATAGCCGAAGACGAGCGTCAGCTTCTCGTCCTGCGTCATCCGCGCCAGCAACAGCGCGGTACGCCGATCGGGGTCGAGCGTCTTGTCGGCCCATGGCCGATCCGCGGCCGCTGCCTGCCGTGTCGGGGTGGCCGTCTGGGCCGGCGTCGTGGCGCTGGCGGTCGAAAGCGCGGCGCCGAGCGCCAGGAGGGCATAGGTCTTCATCGATCGTTTCCTTGCGGCCGCAGCGGTGGGCAGCGTCATCGTGACGGGCGGCCTAGCGGGACGAGGCGCAGCGCCGACAGCAGCGCCGGCCCGTGGCCGCTACGGAATTGTAGGCGAAGGTGGCCGTCGGTGACCGTCACCGGCACGTCGCGGCGGATCGCGCGCTGCGCGCCGCCCGCCGCACGGGCGACGTCCAGGTCGGTAACGACCGGGCTGCCCTGCGCCAGGACGGAAAAGCCCCGCGCCGCCGCCGCTGCGTCGGGTTCGGCGAACCACAGGCTCAGCCGCCAGCGGCCATCCGGCAGCGGCAGGTCGTAGGCGAAGTCGCCGCGGCGGACCGTGCGCGCCATCGCGGCGGGCAAGCCTGCGTCACCGCCCGCCATGGCGGCGATCGTCGTCGGCTCGCCGCCGGTGAAGAAGGCGTCGGAGCCGAACCGCGTCCCGTCGGGTGCCACCTCGCCCAGCAGGTTGCCGGCATCAAGCGCGAGCCCCGCATGCGGATCATGCGCCGTCCACTCGACGGTGTCGGTCACTTCGCGGTCACCGAACCGCGCCGTGGCGACGAGGCGATTGGCCCCGGTATCCAGCGTCACGCGCGGCCAGACGCAGATCCCGTCGCGGCACGGGCGCGAGCCGAGTTCGCGGTCGTTGAGGGTCAGCCGGGCATCGCCGGCATTGCTGTAGAGCCGTACGTCGGTGACAGGATAGAAGCGATCGACGTAACGACGCTGGGTGATGTGCAGCACCGGCTGCGCCGCCCATTGCGCCTGGAAGAAGTAGAAGGCGTCCTTCCGGATCGAGCGGTCCGACGTCATCACGCCCTTCGTATTGAGGTCGGTCGCGTCGCCTTCCGCGCGCGGGCTCGCGAAATCGAACATGACCCACAGCCAGCTCGACCACAGCCACGGCCGGTCGCGGATCGCCGCCCAATTCTGCTCCAGCACCCAGCTTTGATACTCTTCGGGCTGGATGCGGCCGTGGGAGTCGATCGCGCCACCACGCGGATCGTCGGTATGCTGCGTCGTGGCGCCGCCCGCGCCATATTCGCTGACGGATATCGGCAAGCCCGGGTGACGCCGGCGCAGGCGGTCGAGGTTGGGGCCGAGTTCGTCGGCGCGATCGTAATACCAGCCAGAGTATCGGTTATAACCGATGGTGTCGGCGCTGCCGGCCAGCGTGACGCCGCGGGTGTCGGTCGCTGCGTAGTTGGGTTCGCAGCAATCGGCGAAGCTGGTGGGGCGCGACGGGTCCTCGCGTTCGGCGACCAGTTGCAACGCGTCGAGCAGCGCGCGCGAATTGGCGCGCGTCGTCGGGCCGAGATCGACGATGTCGACCTCGTTGCCGATCGACCAGGTGACGATGCTGGGGTGGTTGGCATTTTGCTTGATCAGTTCGCGCAGCTGCTGCTCGGCATTGGTGCGAAGGTCCGGATCGAGGCCCGGGCCGCGCGTCCAGCCGGCCTGGTTCACGAACGGGATTTCCGCCCACATCACGATGCCGTTGCGATCGGCGAGGTCGTACCAGATCGGCGCATGCTGGTAATGCGCGCCACGAACGGTGTTGGCGCCCAGCTCCGCGATCAGCGCCATGTCGCGGCGCTGGTCCTCATCGCTGACCGCCCAGCCAACGCCGAAGCGATCCTGATGCCGAGAGATGCCGTGGAGCGGCAGCGGCTTGCCGTTGAGGAAGAAGCCGCGATCGGCATCGATGCGAAAGGTGCGGATGCCGTAGGGCTGGACGAGCCGGTCGCTCAGCGTAGCGCCGCGGCGTACCTCCGCACGCAACGTGTAGAGATAGGGGTCGGCGCGCCCGTTCCACAGATGCGGGCTGGGGACGCTGAGCGCCGCCGTGGCGAGGCCGGCGCCGTCGCGCAGGCGCGCACGCACCGTCCGGCTGGCGACGGTGCGGCCTTGCGCATCGTCGAGAGCGAGCAGGACGTCGACGTCGGTCTTGCCCGTACCGGCGATCCGCGCGCGGACATCGACCGTGGCCATGTAACGATCGACCGTAGACGTCGTCGCGTAGACGCCGGGGCCGCCGTCATCGAGCAGGTCGAGGTGCTGGGCGCCGGTGGTGAGCAGGGCGACATGGCGATAGATGCCGCCGAACAGGAAGAAATCACCCGCCAGCGGGATGACGTTGGCGGTACTGCTGCCTGCCGCGCGCGCGCTGTTGTCGGCGCGCACGACCAGCACGTTGTCGCCGCCCGGCCGGATCGCATCGGAAACGTCGAAGCGGAAACGCGAGAAGGCGCCGGCGTGGCGGCCAAGGCGGCGGCCGTTCAGCCAGACGTCGGCGATGTTGCCGACGCCGTCGAACTGGACGAACCGGCGCTCGCCCTTCGTAGCCGCGGGGACGGCAAACCGAAGGCGGTACCAGGACACGCCCTGGTAGAGGTTGGTGCGCGGATCGCGGACCTTGTTGTACGACCCGATCCAGTTGGACGTGTGCGGCACCGACACCGCCGTCCAGGCCGCGTCGTCATAGTCCGGGGCCGCCGCCGCCTCGCCGACGTCGCGCTGGATGAAGCGCCAGCCGGCATCGAGCGACTGCTCGCGGCGCGGCTCGGGCGATTGGGCGAGGGCCGGGGCCAGCGACAGCGCGGTGGCGATCAGCACTAGGGCCGTGCGCAGCGCGATCATTGCATGCCGCCGGTCACGAGCGCGATCGTGGTCGGCCGCTCCAACCCTGCGTCGGCGAGCGTGAAGGCGACGGTGCGCGCGGCGGCGTCGAAGCTGCTGGCCACCGGCGAGCGCCCCCGCGTCACGCGCGCTGCCCCTGCGGCGCCATGGACGGTGACCGCGATCTGGCGCCACCAGGGGCGATAGCCCTGCTCGCGTGCGTTGAACAGGATACGCAGCCCGCCGCCCGGCACCTGTTCGCAGCGGATCGACTGGCGCAGCACGCGTCCGCGCGTGGCGGCGGTGGTGTGGCCGTCGTCGAGGTACAGCATGCCGCTGCAGTCGGCGCCCGGATAGACGTCGAGCCGCAGCGGCCCCGTCGGCGTCCGCGCGGTGCTGGTCACCACCGCCTGGCGCGGCAGGATGGTGCCGGCGCGGACGAACACGGGCATGCGGTCGATCCGCGGCGTCTCGGTCACGCGATCGGCCAGGTTCGCGCCCGGCAGCGTCGCCGCCTCGCCCGTCGGCGGCGGGTTGGCGGTGACGGGCAGGCCCGACCAATAGTCGTACCAGCCGCCCTTGGGCAGGCAGATCTCGTACGGCTGCTCGGATTCGCCCTTCGGGGCGGGCGCGACCAGCAGTGATCGGCCGAGCGTGAAGTCGATTCCGCGCTTGCACGGCGATGCGATCATTTCAGGATAGTCGTAGAAGACGGGGCGCATCAGCGGATCGCCGTTGCGCGTATTGGCGTCGGCCAGCGCGTAGATATACGGCAGCAGGCGATACCGCTCCTCGACGAAGCGGCGGCGGATCGCGAGATGCTCCGGCCCGTCCACCCAGGGTTCGGCGCGCGGCGACCCCTTTTCGGCATGGGCGCGGAAGATCGGGCCGAACGCGGCGATCTGGTACCAGCGCGTCATCAGCGCCGGGCTCGCGCCGCCCGCATAGCCGCCGACGTCGGTGCCGGCATAGGAAAAGCCCGACAGGCCGAGGTTGAGCATCTGGTTCACCGCGAGGCGCAGGTGATCCCAGGTCGAGGAATTGTCGCCCGTCCAGGTCACGGCATAGCGCTGGCCGCCGGCATAGCTGGCGCGGGTCATGACGAACGGGCGCTCGCCGGGGCGCAGTGCCTGCATGCCCTCGTACGTCGCCCGGGTATTCTCCATGCCGTAGACGTTGTGCAGTTCGGCATGGCTGGCGGAGCGGGGCGCGAAATCGTCGGCGTCGATGTGATGGATCGCGTCAACCGGCATGGTGTGCAGGTCGTTGAACACCGACGGTTCGTTCATGTCGTTCCAGAAACCGGCGACACCCGCATCGACATAGCCGCGGAAGTTCCTGCCCCACCATGCGCGCACGCGCTTGTCGGTGAAGTCGGGGAATACCGACGGGCCTGGCCATACCTTGCCGACGAACGGCTTGCCGTCAGCGGCGTGGACGAAGGCGTCGATCGCCGTCCCGCTGTCATAGGGGGCGTAATCCTCTCCGGGCGCACTCGCGATGTGCAGGTCGGCGATGGTGACCAGCTTGATCCCCTGCCGGCCAAGCTCGCCCGCCAGCCCCTTCAGGTCGGGATAGGTCTGTCGGTTGACCGTGAACGGCCGGTTGCGGTCGAGGAAGTCGATGTCGAGCCACATCGCATCGGTGGGGATGCCGCTGCTGGCGAGCTTGCCGGCGATGTCGCGCACCTCGGCGGCGGACATATAGCTGTAGCGCGACTGCTGGTAGCCGAACGCCCATAGCGGGGGCAGCGGGGCGTGGCCGGTGAGCGCGGTGTAGCCGCGCACCACGTCGCGCACCGCGGGCCCGGCCAGGATGTAGTAATCGATCGGCCCGCCCGGGCTGCCCATCGCCAGCGTATCGACATCGCGATGGCCGAAATCGAACCAGCTGCGCCACGTATTGTCGAACAGCAGGCCATAGCTGCGGCCGGCATCGTCAACGCCGAGAAAGAACGGGATCGCCTTGTAGATCGGATCGGTGGTGCTGTCGAAAGCGTAGGCGTCGGTGTTCCAGTTGACGAAGGTACGCCCGCGCCGGTCGAGCGAGCCGCCGGTCTTGTCGCCAAGCGCGAAGATATGCTCGTCGGGGCGCAGCGCCTTGCGCAAGGTGAAGGCGGCACCGTCCAGCGTCAGCGGACGCGGCGCGTCGGCGACGATCGGACGACCGGTGCGGTCGGTGACGGTCAGGCGGAGCGTCGCCGGATCGACGTGGACGGCGAGGGCGTTGGTGTTGAACCCGTCCGGCGTGGGAACGACCGCTACGCTTTGCGCGCGGACCGCGGCGGGCACCGCCCAGCTGGCGTTTTCTGGCAAGCTGCCCGACGGCGCGATGCGGACACGCAGCGTGGTGTCGGTCAATGCCTCGACCCGCATCAGCGCAGTTCCCGTACGCACGTCGAAGCCATTCCGGAGGGCCCGAAGACCGCTGACACCGTTCGTCGATGCCATGCTCGATGCGGCCTGCGGCGCGGCGTTGGCGGATGCCGCAACCATAACCATGCCCGCCGCAGCAAGGGCCGTGCGGCCGAGCTTCGTGATTGTCACCGATGTTCCTTCCGCGTGGCCGCCACTGTGTGTGTGGACCCATGTCATTGACCACGTCAAGAACCTGTAGCACAGGTTGGCTACAACGTCTGTGCATTTCTAGCCGAGAAGGTGCGGGCGAACGGGAGACGATGATGACCGGCAAGACCCTCGCCCTGACCGCCGTCGCCGCCGGAATCCTCGCGATGCCGAGCGTCAGCGCGGCGGATCGCGGCGTGAACGTCGAGCTGATCGCCGCCGGGGACGGCATCGTCCAGCCTCTCGCCCCCGCCCCGGCGACGCACGGAGTGCCGGTCGCGACCTGGACGCTGTCCGGCTGGTTCAAGCCGGACGCGTCGATCGCCGGCGGCACGTCGCTGGTACGGCTCACCGACGCGGCGGGCATGGTGTTGGCGGAGCTGTCGGGCGGTGACGGCGTGATTGCGGCGCGGGTCGGCGCTTCGTCGGTGACCGGGCGGACAGTGCTGGCGCCGGGGGCATGGACCTTCGTCACGCTGACGGCGAACGCGGGACGGCTGCGCCTGTCGGTCGGAGGGCGGACGGTGGCGGAAGGTCGGGTGGTGCCGATCGGCACCGCGCCCACGGCGTTGACCATCGCGCCGAGGGCGGCGGGCCGTCGAGGCTTCACCGGCCGCATCGCGGCGCTGGACTGGCGGGCGGCGACCGGGACGATCTGTGGCGGCAAGCCGCCGCAGGACGCGCTGGTCACCTTCGCGCCGAACAGCGCGCACTGGGCCGTGCAGACGAAGCAGCAGCTTGGCCAGGAGAAGCCGCAGCCGCCGGAGACGTTGCCGGTCAGCCGCGCGCCCTTTTCCGCGCCCCGCGTTCGGCCGCTGCCGAAAGTTGCCGCGCTGGCGTCCGTGAGCGCGGGACGCTGGGCGGTCAATGGGTGGCAGCTGGCTGCGGCACCCGACCTGCCCAAGGGTCTCGACGGTGCGGCGCTGTCGGGCCCGGCCGATCCTGCGGGGCGCTGGTACCCCGCGACGGTGCCGGGCACGGTGCTGACGACGCTGGTCGATCGCGGGGTCTATCCCGATCCGGCGTTCGGCCTGAACAACATGGCGATACCCGAGGTGCTGAACCGCCAGGATTACTGGTATCGCACCGCCTTTTCCGCGCCGGCGTCGGCGCCTGGCAAGCGGCTGTTCCTGCGTTTCGACGGGGTGAACTATGCCGCCGAGGTGTGGCTGAATGGTCGCCGCTTGGGCGACATGCGTGGCGCCTTCATCCGCGGGCGGTTCGACGTGACCGGCCTGTTGCGGCCGGGCGAGCGCGCGGTGGTGGCGGTGCGGGTCTCGCCGGCACCGCACCCCGGCCTGCCGCACGAGGAATCGCTGACCGCTGGGGCGGGCGAGAACGGCGGCATGATGGTGATCGACGGGCCGACCTTCGTCGCATCGGAGGGGTGGGACTGGATCCCGTCGGTGCGCGATCGCAACACGGGACTGTGGCAGGGTGTCGGGCTGGAAGAGAGCGGCGACGTGCGCGTCGGCGACGTTCAGGTGGTTACGTCGCTGCCGCGCGCCGACAACAGCATCGCCGACGTGCGGCTGGAGGTGCCGGTCGAGAATCTAGCCGACCTCCCGGTGACCACAACCGTCGCGGCCCGGTTCGACGACGTCGCCGTAGCGCGCGAGGTGGCGTTGGCGCCGCGGGAACGCCGTACCGTAACCTTCGCGCCTCGCGAGTTTCCGCAGCTTTCAGTGCGCAATCCGCGGCTGTGGTGGCCCAACGGCTATGGCGCGGCGGCGCTTCACGACCTGACGATGACCGCGAGCATCGGCGGCGCGGTGGCGGACAGCCGCAGCGTGCGGTTCGGGATGCGCACCGTGACGTACGAGACGTCGCTGGTCGATGCCGGGGGCCGGCTGCGGCGGTTGGCGGTCGATCTGACGCGCGCACGGGGAACGGGCCAGCCGATCATCAATGCGACGCACGACGGGATCCGCCAGGTGCGTGGCGGCTGGGCACCGTCGCTCGCGCCCGGAGCGGAAGGATCGCCCGCGATCCGCGACATCGTCGGCGACGACGAACTGGCGCCGAACCTGGTCATCCGCGTCAACGGCGTCCGCATTGCCGCGCGCGGCGGCAATTGGGGGATGGACGATTTCATGAAGCGGGTCGAGCGCACCCGCCTCGAACCGTTCTTCCGGCTGCACCGGAATGCGCATCTCAACATCATCCGGAACTGGGTGGGGCAGAACACCGAGGACGTGTTTTTCGACCTGGCGGACGAATATGGGATGCTGGTGCTGAGCGACTTCTGGGAGTCGACGCAGAACTACAACCAGCAGGCCGACGACACCGCGCTGTTCATGGCCAACGCTAACGATGTGGTGAAGCGGTTCCGCCACCACCCGTCGATCATCGCCTGGATCGGCCGCAACGAGGGCGTGCCGCAGCCGGCCCTCAACACGGCACTGCAGCGGCTAATCGACACGGAGGACGGCACGCGGCTGTACCTGCCCTCGTCGAACCGGATCAACCTGGCGGTCAGCGGGCCGTACGAGTGGCGCGAGCCGGAGGTGTATTTCACCCGCAACGGCAAGGGCTTCGCGATCGAGGTGGGAACGCCGTCGTTTCCGACGCTGGAAAGCTGGAAGCGGACGATGGCGCCCGCCGACCTGTGGCCGATCAGCGACGCCTGGGCCTATCACGACTGGCACCAGGACAAGGGCGGTGCGGTCGGCACCTATCTGGCGGCGATCCGCACGCGTTTCGGCGAGGCGACCAATCTCGACGATTTCGAGAAGCGCGCGCAGATGCTGCAGTTCGATTCCTACCGCGCGATCTTCGAAGGCATGAACGCGGGGCTGTGGAAGACCAATAGCGGCCGCATGCTGTGGATGACGCAGGCGGCCTGGCCGTCGAGTGCCTGGAACATCTATTCGACCGACTATGACGCGCAGGCATCCTATTATGCGGTGAAGAGCGCGTCGGAGCCGGTCCATGTCCAGATGAACCTGCCCGATCGCCGTGTCGTGCTGGTCAACAACACGGTGAGGCCGCTGAGCGGCGTGACGGTGCGCGCGAGCGTCGTCGATCTTGCGGGACAAACGCTGGTCAGCGGGGAGACGCGCGTCGATGCGCCCGCCGGGGTCGTCACCGCGGTATCGCCGGTGGCGCAAGCGGCGCTGACGCCGTCGGTGGCGGCGATCGTCAGGCTGGAGGCGGTGGATGCCGGCGGCACCGTGCTGTCGCGCAACAGCTATTGGCAGGCGGCGACGCCTGCCGGGCTGCAGCCGATGACAACGATGGCGCAGGTGCCGTTGACGATCGCGGCACGCCAGGAGCGTGAGGGCGACGAAACGGTGGTGATGGTCGATGTCATCAATGGCGCGACCGCACCGGCGGTCGAGACCAAGCTGACGCTGTTCGATTCTCACGGCGCCCAGGTGCTGCCCGCCTATTACGACGATAATTATCTGACGCTGCTTCCCGGCGAGCGGCGCACGGTGGCGGTGCGGGTGCCGGGCAAGCCGCTCGCGGCGGGAGCGCGGATCGCGGTAAGGGGCTGGAACGTCGTGCCGGCGCGGATCCCCGTCCGGCCGTGACGCAACGCGTCAGTTGAAGCCGGAACCGGCCAAGGCGCGCAGGCTGAGTTCGAAATGCGCGTCCATCGCCGCCTGAGCCGCGACCGGGTCACCCGCCTTGATGGCGTTGGCGATCCGGTCGTGCTGGTCGAAGACGGCGAGGCGATCCTCGTCGGTGCGGCGCGCCTGCCATCCGATCGGGCAGGTCTTGCGCATCAATTCGGCGAACGAGCCGATCAGCAGTGCCAGCAGCGGATTGCGCGTCGCTTCCGCGATGGCGGCGTGGAAGGCGATGTCGTGTTCCACTTGCTGCGGCAGGTCGTCGCCTGCCTGGCGCAGCAAGCCGGAAAGCGCGACGATGCGGTCGGCCTCCGCCTCGGTGCGCTGCATCGCCGCCAGTTCGGCGGTGCGGCGCTCGAGCGCGCGGCGGGCGTCCCACACCTGCTGCACCGTCGCCTGCGCGGTGCTGACCGCATGCGCCATCGGGATGGCCACGACCGAGCCGTCGATCCGCCCGACCCGCGGACGCCGGCCGTTGCTCGTCTCGATCAGGCGAAGCGCACCGAGCGCACCGAACGCCTGGCGCACCACCGTGCGGCTGACGCCGACCGATCCGGCGAAATCATTCTCGCTCGGCAGGGGATCGCCGCTGCGCAGCCGCTGGGCGGCAATGTATCCGGTGACGGCGTCGATCACCGCCCGCGTTCCTTCGCTCACGCGGGCGTGCTCACCTGGCGATGATGGGAGATGGCGGTCATCGGGCGCGTCATGTCAGCTTGTAAGTTGCGCCCAAAGCCGGCCCGATTGCAAGGCGGGATCGACCGGCCCCTGCTTGATCGCCTTGGTCAACGCGCGGTGCCAGGCGATGTCGCGCCACATGCCCTGGAATTGCGGACCGCAGAAGTTGCTGGTGGCGACCGCAAGCCACCGGCCGGTCTTCGATGCTTCGAGCGTTCCCAGCGCGCACAGCTCCTTCACCCAGTCCCAGCGCAGCAGCGGCCAGTCCTTGTAGTCGACGATGCCCCAGCATTCGGTGGTGATCATCGGCAACCGCGCGGTGCGCGACGCAGTGGCGGCGGCGGCGATCTGGTCGGTCAGCGACTTTCGCCAATAGTCCGCCCGTGCGGTGTAGACGTCGTACGCCTTCAGCTGGAGGTTGTGATAGCCCTCGTCCGAAAAGCGGTCACCCTTGTAACCGACCGCCTTGGCGAACTCGTTGCGGTTCCCGTTCGCCATCCAGATGTGATATTCGCAGGCGTCCATCATGCTGGCGTCGCCACTGGCGTAATCGGCGATCTCGCCCGCGGTGCCGGAAAATAGCAGCGGCATGTCGGGATAGTCGGGGCGCAAGGCGGCAATCGCGCCGCGCATCCACGTCAGCGACCGAGGATCGCGCCACGCGCCCCATTGCAGCGGTGGATCGAGGAAGGTCACCCAGATCGGCCCCGGCCATTCGTTGCAAAAATCGACGTAGACGATCGAGTCGAGCAGACCGGCGCGCTCGATCGCGCGAAGCGTCTGGCGCCAGATGTCGGCCAGCGCGGCGGGCGTCTTGATCCGCTGGCGGACGTTGTCCGCATCCTCGCGGAACCAGGTCGACAGCGCGACGCGCACGCCATGCGCGCGGCAACGGGCGATGAACTGCGTCAAGGCGGGCAGGACGGTGACCCGCGTCAGCGTCGGCGCCCCCCAATCCTGGTTGTTCCAGACCGGCTTCAGCAGCCATTCGCGCGCGCCATCGGCGGCGACCAGATGCGGATAGGCGTCGATCCGCACCGCGTCGTAACCGCGCTCCACCAGCTCGCGGAGTGCGACGTCCCAGTCCTCGTACCCCGCGCCAGGCCAGCGGCGCTCGAGCCAGGAGAAGTCCCACATCGCGATCGCCAGCGGCCTGCCCCGGCGCCGGCGCGGCGTGGCGGCAATGGCGGGTGTCGAGGAGAGGGCGGCCGCACCCAGCCCGACCAGCACGTCCTTGCGGGTAAGGTCGGTCATGCAGCGCTGCCGGCGTCATAGCGGCGGCGCGTCACCGTCAGTCGCTGGTCGAGATCGTCGTGGAGTTCGAGGCCGAGGCCCGGCCCGTCGGGTACGGTGATCATGCCGCCGCGGACCGGCGGCAGCTGGGTGACGAGATCCTGGTACCAGCCGTTGTAGAAGGCGCGCACCGACTCCTGCACCAGCGCATTGGTGGCGTTGAGGCAGAGGTGGGTCGAGGCGGTGAGCACGACCGGACCGGTACAGTCGTGCGGCGCGACCGGCAGGTGCCAGGTTTCCGCCATCGCGGCGATCTTGCGCGCCTCCGACAGGCCGCCGCACCAGCCGAGATCGAGCATGATCACCCCCGCCGACTCCGTTTCCAGCAGATCGCGGAACGCCCAGCGCGTTCCCAGCGTCTCCGACGCGCACAACGGCGCCCGGCTGCGCGCCGCATAACGCTTCAGCGACCCCAGGCTGTCCATACGGATCGGGTCCTCGTGCCAGAAGGTGTCGAACGGGGCGAGCGCCTCGGCGATGCGGATCGCGGGGGGCAGCAGCCAGAGCGAGTGGAATTCGACCATGATGTCGATCCGGTCGCCCACCGCCTTGCGGATGCGCTCGAACGGTTTCAGCGCGTCGCGCAGTTCCTCGGGCGAGATATAGGCGCCCATGTTGCGCTCGGCGGCAGGATCGAACGGCCAGATCTTCATCGCCGTAATGCCCGATTCAAGCAGGTCGGCGGCGAGTTCGTCGGCGCGGGTCATGAATGCCTCGAGATCGTCGTGGCCGGTCACCTTCGTGACGCCGCGCCCCCAATTCTCGGTCGATTGCCCGCGCGTGGAGCGGACGTAGTGCGAGCCGGCGCAGGTGTTGTAGGTGCGGATCGAGTCCCGCGTCCGCCCACCCAGCAGCTGCCAGATCGGCTGGCCCGCGACCTTGCCGAAGACGTCCCAAAGCGCGATGTCGATCGCCGACGCGGCGCGGGTCTCGGCGCCGGTCGAGCGGAAGCCGACGTATCCCGCCAGCAACCGCGAAATGGCGTCGATGGCGAGCGGATCGCGACCGATCAGCTGCGGCGCGGCAACCTCGTGGATATGCGCCTCGACCGCAGCGGCGCCGTAGAAGGTTTCGCCGAGGCCGCTGATCCCCTCGTCGGTATGGACCTGAACCCACAATAGGTTGGGAAACTCCGCCACACGGATCGTCTCGATCGCGGTGATCTTCATGATCGTCATTTCCCCCAACCAGATGTCGTTCGCGACCCTTCAAGGCAAATTAGCAACTACCTGTGCTACAGGTTGTTGACAAGCTATCTACTCGCTGCGAAACCGGACAGACGAGAGGAATAGGTCTGGATGTCTAACGGGGTGCTTGCAGGCAAAGCTGCGCTCATCACGGGTGCGCTGGGCACATTGGGCCGGGCGGAAGCGGTGCGCCTGCGCGACGCCGGCGCATGCCTGTGCCTGCTCGATCTGCCGGAGCACGAGCAGGAGGGCCGCGCGCTGGCGGCCGAGATGGGGGCGGGCGCCCGCTATGTGGGCGTCGACCTGTCGATGCTGGACGAGGCGCAGCGCAGCATCGCCAGCCTCGACGCCGAGCAGCCCATCGACATCCTGGTCAACAACGCGGCGCTCATCGTCAACAAGCCGTTCGAGCAGTTCTCGCCGGCCGAGTTCGAGGATCAGATGCGGGTCAACACGTCGGCGGCCTTCGCGCTGGCCCTGGCACTGGCGCCGGGGATGAAGGGGCGCGGCTATGGCAAGATCGTCAACTTCTGCTCGCTGGTCCTTAATGGCCGGTGGGACGGATACGTGCCCTATGTCGCGTCGAAGGGCGCGGTGCTGGGGCTGACCAAGTCGCTGGCGCGCGAACTGGGCGCGTTCGGCATCCGCGTGAACGCGGTGGCACCGGGCGCGGTGGTGTCGAACGCAGAGGAGCGCGTGTTCGGCGACCGACTGGCCGAATACAATCAATGGATCCTGGAAAACCAGAGCGTCAAGCGCCGGATCGAGGCCGCCGATGTGGCGGATCTGGTGCTGTTCCTGGCGTCTCCGGCGTCGGACATGATCTCGGGGCAGAACATCGGAATCGACGGGGGATGGTGACCATCCAGCCATCGGCGATCCGCCACGGCGCGACGCGCGCCATGATCAACGAAAACAAACAGGCAAGGGGAAACATCATGGGGAACGCAGCACTCGTGCGCCGGCTGGGGCTGCTGGCGACGGTATCCGCGCTCGGGTTCGCCAGCAGCGCGCTGGCGCAGACGACGGCACCGGTCGCGACCGGACCGTCGACGCCGCAAGGCAATGCGCAGGATCCGACGCCGACAAGCGGCACCGACGATACCGCCGAGACCGCGGACATCGTCGTCACCGGTATCCGCGGATCGCAGGAGCGCGCGATCGCGCTGAAGCGCAACGCGGCCTCGGTAATCGATTCGATCTCTGCCGAGGACATCGGCAAGCTGCCCGACGTCACCATCTCCGACTCGCTGCAGCGTATTCCTGGCGTCCAGATCCGCCGCGGCGCGGGTGAGGGCGGCGCGGTCAACGTGCGCGGCCTGCCCCAGGTGACGACGCTGCTGAACGGCGAGTCCTATCTTAGCGGCAACTCGATCACGAGCGTGCAGCCCAATTTCCAGGATATTCCGTCGCAGCTGTTCTCCGGCGCCGACGTCGTCAAGTCGTCGACCGCCGATCTGCTCGACGCGGGCATCACGGGCACGGTCAACCTGCGCACGCGGCGCCCGTTCGACTTCACCAAGACGCTGACGGTGTCGGCCGCCGGCGAGATCCAGCATGGCCAGAAGACCGATCGGTGGGAGCCCAACGTCAACGGGCTGGTGGCGTATCGCGGCGACCGGTTCGGTATCCTGGTGGCAGCGGCCTATACCAAGATCCACCTCGCCAACTCGCAGGAAGGCATCATCGCCGGCTATGGCGGTCAGGTGCGGTCGGAAGGGACCGACGCGCTCGGCACCAGCGGCTTCTCGCCGTCGTTCCGCCCGCGCGGTGTCCGCTTCGGCACGCAGGGCGCCGACGTCAACGGCGACGGCGACATCAACGACGCCTATTTTGTGTCGCAGGGCTTCCAGGGCTACAACACCGAGAACCGTCGCGAGCGGCTGGGCATCAACGGCTCGGTCCAGTTCGAGCTGAGCGACAGTCTCGAACTGACCGGCGACGCCTTCTACGCCAAGCAGGACGAGCGCGCGCGCATCGCCGGCTTCCAGCAGGCCAACATCAACTGGCAGGCCGCCGAGTTCGTGCCGACCCAGACGCGCAACACCAACGCCAAAGTGCGCGGAACCTACGATTTCAACACCGTTAACGTCTACGACTACGACCTCGGCGACTTCACGCTGTGGTCGCAGAACGACCATTCGGTGACCAAGTCGCAGAACTACAATCTCGAATTGAAGTTCGACAACGACGACAATTTCAAGATCGTGGCGCGCGGCCTGTATGGCAAGGCAAGCCAGACCTACGACCAGAGCTATGCCGCGTTCAGCCCGTCCAACGGGCGCCAGTGGCAGCCCGGCGGTATCGGCAACTACCCCGATTCGATCGGCGGCGATCGCCCGTTCAATCCCAACGGCTACACCGTCAATACGCTCGCGGGGTTGAACTCACTGCATTCGATTGTCGACTATACTGGCGATCGTCCGACCTTCTCACTGCCGCAGCAGCTGCTCACCCAGCTCGGCGATCCGTCGCAGATCGGGTTCAAGGGAACGTCGTCGGAAACGAACTATCGCCGCAACGCTGATCTAAAGGTCGGCCGCATCGATGCGACTTGGAAGGTCAACGACGATCTCAGCTTGGAATTCGGCGGTCGTTACAGCGACCGATCAGCGGACAACTACTCGTTCGATCGTGCGGCGCCGCTGTACGCCGGGGCGGCACAGGGTCCGGGCGCCACGTCGGACCGTGCGTGTCTGGTCAAGTGGAAGGCGTTCGACGTCTCACTCAACTCCAATTCGGCGACCAATCCGGCGGCCTGCTTCGTGCCCGATGGCGCGGGCGGCTTCTACACCGCCGGTATCGCCTACCGCGGCAACGATCCGAAGTTCAACGGCCTGCTGGCGCAGGTCAAGCCGCCGACGGCCGGTGTGCCGGCGCTGTACGTGCTCGACCCCAAGGCAATGGACAACGCGCAGGCGTTCCAGGACTCCTTCTATCCCGGCAACGTCGAGGTCGCCAATCCGGGCGCGTCTTATGCCGTGGGCGTGAAGCAGGTCACCGGCTATTTCCAGATAAACGGCCAGGGCGAGCTGTTCGGCATGCCGGTGCGCGCCAACGGCGGCGTGAAGGTGATCGATACGCGGCTCGACGTGATCCAGAACATCACCGGCGTGCCGCGCCCCTATGGCCTGGCCAACGCCTTCCAGGGCACCACGGAGACGAAGCGCAGCTTCACCGACTTCCTGCCGTCGATCAACGTGGCGGTCGACGTCACTAACAACCTGCGACTGCGGGGTGCGGTTACGCGCACGATGACGCTGCTCAATCTCAGCCAGTGGGGTGGCGGCCTCAACCCCACATATGCCATCGACACCAGCGGCCCGACGCCGCTGTTCCGGGTAACGGGCGGCAGCTCATCGGGCAATCCTCAACTCGATCCGTGGCGGGCGACCAACTTCGACCTGTCGGCGGAATATTACATCGGCCGCGGCAGCCTGTTGAGCCTCGCCGGCTTCTACATCGAGGTCGACAGCTTCACCCAGAGCGGCACCATTGTACGGACGGACCTGCCGGACAACGATGGCGTCGTGCGCGGACGACCCGTGTCGATCAGCACGCCCGTTCAGGGCGCGTCGGGTACGCTGAAGGGCGTGGAAGCGCAGTGGAAACAGTCGTTCCGCGATCTGGCGTTTATGCCAACCCTGCTGTCGAACTTCGGCTTTGACCTCAACCTGACCTATTCGCCGTCGAAGTCGGGCGCGAAGGATCTGGCCGGACGCGACGTGCCCTTCCAGGATAATTCGAAGATCCAGACCAACGTCACCGGCTTCTACCAGGACGACCACCTCCAGGCACGCGTGGCGTGGAACTATCGGTCGGAGCGTGCGGTGTCGCAGAACTTCGGCGGCGTCGGCGGCCTTCAGCTGTATCAGTCGCCGGTCAGCTATGTCGACGCGTCGGTCAGCTACGACTTCACGCCCAACTTCACCATCTATGCGCAAGGGTCAAACCTGACCGGCGAGTACGAGCGCTACTATTTGGTCTGGGAGGACCAGAAGGCCTACAACAACCTTTACGAACGGCGGTTCACGATGGGCGCGCGGGTCAAGTTCTGATCTGGGCGCTGCGTCTTGTTGATCGCCGCGGCCCTGCAGGGGCACGGCATCGCATTGCTCCGAGGCGGGGATGAGCCAGCCGGTCGCCGACCGCGGTTCGATCGACGCGGCGAGCTTTGCCGCCGAGATCGTGACGGCGTATCGGCCGGTCGTCCTGCGCGGGCAGGCGGCAGCCTGGCCCGCGGTCGAGGCGGCGCGTCGGTCCGACGAGGCGCTGGTCGACTAGATCGCCGCGCTCGACAGCGGGACGCAGACTGAATTGCTGGTCGGGCCGCCGGAGATCGGCGGGCGATACTTCTACGACGGTGCGTTGCGCGGGTGCAATTTCCAGAAGCGCGGGACGACGGTCACGGGGCTGCTGAGACATTTGCTCGGCCAGCGTGGACAGGCCCGGCCGACTGCGTTGTATGCGGGCGCCGCTGCGACCGGCGCGGTCCTGCCGGGGTGGGCGGCGGCCAATCCGATCGGCTTCGATCTGCCGACGGCGAAGGCGCGGGTATGGATCGGCAACGAAAGCCACGTCGCCACCCACTTCGATGAATCGAGCAACCTGATGGTCGTCGTGGCGGGCACGCGCCGCGTGACGCTGTTTCCGCCCGAGCAGGTCGACAACCTCTATGTCGGTCCGCTGCACCTGACGATCGCCGGTCCGCCGGTGAGCATGGTCGACGTGGCGAAGCCCGACCTGGATCGCTACCCGCGCTATGCCGAGGCCGCGCGCCACGCGCTCCATGCCGATCTGGCACCCGGCGACGCGCTATACATTCCGCCGATCTGGTGGCATGCGGTCCATGCCCGGGGGCCGCTCAACGTGATGGTCAACCATTGGTGGGCGGAAGCCGACAGCCGCTCCGCGCTAGCGGCGATGATCGCGACCCTGCGCGCCATCCGCGATCTGCCGCCCGCGCACCGGCAGGCGTGGCGGCACTGGTTCGACACGATGGTGTTCGGCGACGAGGCGGCGAGCATGGCCGACCATCTGCCCGACCATGCCCGTGGCTATGTCGGCCCGCCCTCTCCCGAGCGGGACGCCTTCCTGCGCGCGATCGACGGCGAGCCGCCGCGTCGGTCGTCGTGAGCGCAGGACGGGTGCGATCGGTCGTCATCGCCGGCGGTGGGACGGCGGGGTGGATGGCGGCGGCGCTGCTGTCGCACCGGCTCGCGCCGCTCGGCATCGCGATCACGCTCGTCGAATCGACCACGATCGGAACGGTCGGCGTCGGCGAGGCGACCACGCCCGCGATCCGCGACTTCTTCGCCGAGGCGGGCCTGGACGAGGCGGAGGTCATGCGCGCGAGCAATGCCACCGCCAAGCTCGGCATCCTGTTCGATGGCTGGGCCGGTGACGACAGCCGCTTCTTCCATCCCTTCGGTCTGTACGGCACGCCATCGAACGGCGTCGACTTTCACCAATATTGGTCGAAGCTGCGCGCCGGCGGCAACCGGACGACCCTCGATCAGTTCAGCCTGGCGAGCCAGCTTGCGCTGGGCGGGCGGATGATGACGCCGCTACGCCCTGCGCCCGACTATGCCTTCTTCGACTGGGCGGTCCATTTCGACGCGGCACTGTTCGCCCGCCATCTGCGCGAGGTTGCCGAGGCGCGCGGCGTAACCCGGGTCGATGCCCGGATCGAGCGGGTGGAACGCTGCGGCGACACCGGCCGCCTCCTGTCGCTGCACACCGACACCGGTGCGCGGATCTCGGGTGATCTCTTCATCGACTGCACCGGATTCAGGGCGCTCCTTGCCGGCGAGACGTTGGCCGAGCCCTATGACGACTGGCGCACCTTGCTGCCGGTCGATCGCGCCGTGGCAATCCCGTGCGCCTATCGGGAGGATGCCGCACCCATCGAGCCCTACACCCGGGTGACGGCGCGGTCGGCGGGTTGGCGATGGCGCATCCCGCTGCGCCATCGCATCGGCAACGGCTATGTCTATGCGAGCAGCCACCTCTCCGACGACGAGGCCGCAGCGACGCTGCGCGCCACGCTCGAGGGGGAGGCGCTCGCCGAGCCCAATCTTCTCCGCTTCACCACGGGGCGTCGCCAACGCGCCTGGGTGTCGAACTGCGTGGCGCTGGGCTTGGCTGCCGGCTTCCTCGAGCCGCTGGAATCGACCAGCATCACGCTGATCTATTCGGGGTTGCAGCGCCTGTTGGCACTGTTTCCGGACGACGGCATGGATCCGGCGCTCGCCGACGAATACAACCGGATCACGCGGCTGGAATATGAGCGCGTACGCGATTTCCTGGTCCTGCATTATTGGGCGAATGGGCGCTCGGAGCCGTTCTGGCTCGACCGGCGCGCGACGCCCTTGCCCGACGCGCTGGCGCACAAGATCCGCCTGTTCGAGGCGCGTGGACGGATGGTGCGGATGGAGTGGGAAACCTTCGCCGATCCGAGCTGGCTGGCGATCTTCGTGGGCCTGGGGATCATGCCCAAGGCCTGGGATCCGCTGGCCGATGGCTTTACGTCGCAGCAGATCGAGAGCGCGTTCGGGCGGATGACGCGCGACGTCGCGAAGCTGGCGGCCTCCGCACCGACGCATCGCGCCTGGCTGGCCGCCATGCTGGGGGAAGCGACCGGCTGAGCCGGCTCGTCAGGATCGTGCCCGTGCGGGGTAGGACAGGCGCCAGGACCCTGCCGAAGTCTGCTCCAGCGACAGGGCGGTGTAATCGCCGATCTCGGTCGCATGCGTCGCGGCCCGGCCGGGATGGGCATGAGTGACGACAACGACGGCCGCGCCGGATCGCTCCGCCGCGAGGATGCCCGCAGGGGCGTCCTCGAACACGAGGCACTGGTCGATGGCGACGCCGAGTCGCTCGGCGGCGAGAATGAAGCAGGACGGATCGGGTTTGCCCCGATCGACGTCGGCCGCGCAGATCAGCACCGGCGGCACCGGCAGGCCAGCCGCGTCGAGGCGACGCAGCGCCAGGGCGCGCGGCGCCGAGGTGACGATGGCCCAGCGGTCGGCGGGCAATTGGGCCAGGAACGAGCCGGCTCCAGGGATGGCGGTGACGCCGTCCATATCGGCCAGCTCGGCGGCGAAGATCACCGCCGCCTCGTCGTCTGAATCCACGCCGGGTAGATCGAGCAGCCGAATGACATCGCGCACCTGCATGCCGTGCGCATTCGGCAGGAACTTAGCGGCATCCAACCCAAAGCGAGCTGCCCACCTCCCCCAGACGCGTTTCGAAGCCTCGATGGAGGTCAGCAGCGTGCCATCCATATCGAATAGAAAGCCCGCAAAGCTACAGTCGCTTAAGTTCGTCATCTATAGTCTTTATACCGGGCATCGCACCCCAGCGCTCAACCCTTGATCTCAGCATTTTTTCAACAGCCATGTCCGGTTGTGACACCAGCTACGCATGGATCGCTTCAGAGCGGCGAGGTAAGGGGGTGGGCCAACCCAGTTGTTCGTTTGAGTGGTGCAGAGGGTTCGTTGGAGGAGAACTGAGGACCTCGTCGGCTCTCCCCTCTGACTCAACTTTTTATTGAACCTTTTACAACCTTGTGGCATTGAACGATCAGCTACGGACAGCGGGGCGTCCGGTAACACGGTCGCCGCAGCATGTGCGCCTGTATGGCCGGTACACCACGGTAAGGTGAGCTGCCCCCTTCTGAGTGGTCCATCGACTATGACAGTCTGGATCAAGGAAGGGACGACGAATGCCTTCGAAGAAGCATAAGCCCGAGGAGATTATCGGGAAGCTACGTGAAGTTGAGATCATGCTGGGCCAGGGCGGGACGACCGCGGAGGCGTGTCGGCGGATCGCGGTCAGCGAGCAGACCTACTACCGGTGGCGCAAGGAGTATGGCGGCCTGAAGACGGATCAGGCACGGCGGATGAAAGACCTGGAGAAAGAGAACCTGCGGCTGCGTCGCGCGATCTCCGACCTGACGCTGGACAAGCTGATCCTGCAGGAGGCGGCACGGGGAAACTTCTGAGCCCCGCGCGGCGCCGGTGCTGCATCGATCAGGTGAAAGAGGCGCTGGACGTATCCGAGCGACGGGTGTGCCGCGTGCTCGGGCAGCACCGGTCGACGCAGCGCAAAGTGCCGTGCGGGGCAGATGACGAGCAGGCGCTTACCGACAACGTCGTCGCGCTGGCCAGGCAGTACGGGCGCTACGGCTACCGTCGGGTGACCGCGCTGCTGCATGCGGCGGGCTGGTCGGTGAACCACAAGCGGGTCGAGCGGATCTGGCGGCGCGAGGGGCTGAAGGTACCGCAGCGCCAACCGAAACGCGGCCGATTGTGGCTCAATGACGGCTCCTGCATCCGGCTCCGGCCAGAGTATCCGGGGCACGTCTGGGCCTATGATTTTGTCGAGGAGCGCACCCACGACGGGCGCAAGTTCCGCATCCTGACCATCATCGACGAGGCCAGTCGCGAGTGTCTGGCGCTGGTCGTGTCACGCCAGCTCCGCCACGAAGACGTGCTGGCCGCGTTGGCCGACCTGTTCATCGAACGGGGTCCGCCAGCGCACATCAGGTCGGACAACGGCCGCGAGTTCATCGCCACCGCCGTCCAGACCTGGCTCGGCCAGATCGGCGTGAAGACGCTCTACATCGCCCCGGGCTCGCCATGGGAGAACGGCTATAACGAGAGCTTCAACGGGTCGCTTCGCGACGAACTGCTCAACGGCGAGATCTTCTACAGCCTCGCCGAGGCCAGGGTGCTGATCGAGGCGTGGCGCCGTCACTACAACACCGTCCGGCCGCACAGCAGCCTGGGCTACCGCCCGCCGGCACCAGAAGCGGCGACACCGCCACTGCCGGCCTCCGGTTCCGCTTCGCTCCACCTACGACCGCCAATGGCGGCGGAGGTGACGATGCACTAACAATCAAGCCGGACCACCCGGTGGGGGCTGCTCAGCTTTCCCTGGCTGTGATCCAGGACCAAGGAAGCCGCAGTCGGGTTCTGCGCAGCCATGAACACTTACGTTGCCGAGCCCGCGCCTGTTGTCCGAACCGGCAACCATGCTCGACTGACAGAACTTGATTTCGCTCCTCCGGCTCGGTTCCCAGTCGCTACAAAGATTTATGCCTCGCACCGCCGTGGCGCTGGTGGCATTAAGGGCGTGATCGGAGGATTACGTCCATGGCACGCAAGAGCATCAAAAGCGACGCGGTGAAACTCAAGGGCGAGACGGCCAAGAAGGCACCGCCGCTGCCGGCGGGTGCCGACCAGCCGACGAACTATGCCGAACAGCAGGGCCATGGCGGCGAAACCCGCCAGACGACCTCGGACGCGGCACTTACCATGACCACGCAGCAGGGCATCCCGATCGCGGATGCCCAGAACAGTCTAAAGGCGGGTCTGCGGGGCCCCACGCTGCTCGAAGACTTCATCCTCCGCGAAAAGATCTTCCATTTCGATCACGAGCGCATCCCGGAGCGCGTCGTCCACGCACGCGGCTA
>NZ_JAVDUC010000023.1:0-29888 GCF_031456125.1 Sphingomonas sp. BE138 | reverse complement strand
AGAGGGCGGAGCAGGTCCAGATATGCCTTGGGCGTCGTCGGATCGCCGGCGGGGTCGGTCGCCCACCCCGCCGCGACGATCGCATGGCGCAGAGCCTCGACCGTCGTCATGCCGCCTGCTCGCAAAGCTGGCGCTCGAGCAAAGCCAGGGCCTGCTCGGCCTCAGCTAGGGTGACGTCGGGTATATCGGGCAGTGCCGGCACGACACGCATCGCGAACGCCTCGGCATTGGGACAGTCGCGCGCGACACCGATCACATGGTCACCGGTCAATCCGATACGGTCGCCGAAGCTGGCTGCGAGAAAGGAATCTGGGAGCCCGGCCCAGATGCGGCGCGCCTCCGCCTGCTGCCGGTATTGCCATGCCGCCCCTCGCGGATGCGGCATCGAGGGTGCCCCATGATGGTCGATGGCGCTGAGCGCAGCGGCCATGCCTCCCGGTGCCCGGCCGAGCCGCCGTGAGGAGGTCGCAACCACCATGCCGGGATCGCGGCGCACGCGAAACCCGGCACGCCCGGCATCGTCGAGCAGGGCGGCGTCCTCGCCGCATGGCACCGGCTGGAAGCCACCCAGCGCATGATAGGCTCCGGGTCGGAAGGCCATGTTGGCGCCTCCTGAGCAGTGGGAGCCGGTCGGACTGTCCCACGGAACGGGATCGACCGATCGCCGGTAGGCGTGAAGCCGATCGAGGTAGCGCTCGACCCTCCCCTGCACCGGATCCCGCTCCGCTGCGATCCGGACGATTCGCCCGGCGACAAGGTCGGCCGAGGCCAGGCCCTGCAGTGCCGCCCTGACCCAATCGGCACGGGGCTGGCTGTCGGCGTCGGTCGTCAGGAGAATACCGTGGGGCGTGCTCGTCGCATGATGCAGGCCAAGGGCGATGGCTGCCCGGCGTGCACGACCGGCATTGGCATCAGGGGACGGGTCTCCCTGAGCCACCGTGAACGGAAGGGCCATGCGACCAGCATGCTCGAGTATTACCTGCTCGCTCGCATCCGAGCAATTATCAAGGAGGAAGAACACGGCAGCCTCGACGTCGCCCAAGTCCAGTCGCCCGATCGCCTCCAGCAACTTCGGTAACGCAGTCTCCTCGTTGCGGACCGGAACACAGATCGCAGCTGACACAGGTCGCAACGGCACCCCCACCATCGGTTTCGCAGGACCGGCGACCCTGCCTTGCAGGACTGTAGGTGATAAACGCCGGTTTCGGAAGCTGCTCGCGGTGATGCAAGATGCCAGATCGTCACGCAGGACTCCGGTTTGCCGGGTCTCGACCGAGAGATCGGCGTCGGGTAGGTAGCCGTCGAAGTTCGCGCCGGACACCTACAAGCTGCAGTTCGACATGGCGGACTACCCGGAAGCGAAGGCGGTGCCATTCTTCCCCGAGATCGATCCCGTGTTCGGCGTCACCAACCCTGCCACGCACTACCATGTGCCGGTCGTGGTCAGCCCCTTCGGCTACTCCACCTACAGGGGCAATTGATCACCGATCACGCCTCGATTCCTGCCTGGTGCATCGGCTTATAGAGCTCGTGCTCAAGCGACCACAGGTAGCGGTCGAGGCGCTCTACCAGTGTTGCGACGTCCGCAGCATAGGCTGGGACGTTGGAAGCTATCGCGTTGCTGCTCCAACGCCGTATGTGGTCGGAGTAGCGTAGCCGAAGCTCGCGATCCTCTTCCATGATCCGCTCGTAAGTCGGCATCCGATCAGCGAAATAGGCTCGGGCATCCTTGTTCCAGTCCTGCTGTGTAGGCAAATGCTCCCGTACCGCATTGGCCAAGTTTATACGTAGCCGGCCGAGGTCGGTAAAAGGAGGTCCAGCCTTGACGCAGTCGCAAAGCGCGTAGGCAGCAGCGCGGATCACCTCATGGGCGCGCCTGCAATCATCTGGCATCATCATCTCGTCCTACTCGCGATCCTTATTACCAGCCGTCGTTGCTGGCGCGCCGCGCGCCTATCATGGCCGTTGCACGCTCTGTCGCAGCGCGCGTGTCGTTGGCCAGCTTCTTCACCTCCGACGCGACTACCGTGAAGCCCCGGCCTGCCTCGCCCGCCCTCGCCGCCTCGATCGTCGCGTTTAGCGCGAGCAGGTTGGTCTGGGCGGCGATGCCGCCGATCGCGGTCACGATCGTGTCCAGCTCGGCCACCGTGTCCTGCAGCGCCTGTCGGCGCAGGTCGAGCGCTCGCTGCATCGCCTCGCTTTCAGCAAGGCGGTGCTCGGCTTCCCGCTCCAGCAGCACCTGGCGCGTGATGTCGGTGGCGATCTTAACGACCTTTCTCGGTCGGCCGTCGGCATCGAGGATCGGGTTGTAGGAGGCCTGGATCCAAATCTCGCGGCCGTCATGCCCGATCCGACGATATCGCCCCGCATCGAACTCACCCCGCAACAGACGTTCCCAAAGCCTCGTGTAATCGGCCGAGCGCGCCTCGGCAGCGTCGCACAACATGCGGTGGTGCTGGCCCACGAGCGCCTCGCTGTCGTAGCCCAGCATGGTCTGCGCGTTCCGGTTGGCGGACAGGATCAGCCCGTTCAGATCGAACTCGATCACGGCCTGGCTGCGATCGACGGCCGCATCGCGGCCGGCGAACTCCGCATCGCGCTCACGCGCCTCGGTAATGTCGGTCGCGAACTTGACGATCTTCAGCGGCCGTCCGTCCGGATCGAGGATCGGATTGTAGGTCGCCTGCAGCCACACGTCGCGGCCGTCCTTGCCGATCCGGCGGTATAGACCTGCGTCGAAGGCACCGCCGGCAAGCTTGCGCCAGAACGCGGCATAGTCTGGCGAGCGCGCATAGTCAGGGTCGCAGAGGAGGCGATGGTGACGGCCGATGACCTCGGCCCGGCTATAGCCCAGCGCGTCGAGGAAGTTCTGGTTGGCCTCCAGGATCGTCCCGTCGAGCCCAAGCTCGACGACCGCCTGGCTGCGGTCCATCGCCTTTGATCGCGCCTCGAACTCGGCGCTGCGCAGCTTCGCTTCCGTCACGTCGGTGGCGAAGCCGACGATCTTCACGACCCGGCCGTCCGCATCGAGAACCGGGTTGTAGGTTGCCTGGAACCACAGGTCGCGGCCCTCACGGTCGCGCCGCTTGAAGACGCCCGTCATATGCTCGCCGCGGCCAAGCGTCTCCCAGGCTGCTGCATAAGCGGCACTCGAGGCGAAGTCGGGCGGACACAGAATCCGGTGATGCTCGCCCGCGACATCCTCCGGTGCATAGCCGAGTGCCTTGAGATAGCCGTTACTGGTTGCGAGGATGATGCCATCAGGGGCAAGCTCGATCGTCAAAGCCGAGCGCCGCATCGCCAGCGTGAGCGCTTCGAACTCGGCGTTGCGCTGCCGGCTCTCCGTCATGTCGGACGCGAACTTCACGATTCGCACCGGGCGCCCATCCGGGTCGAGCACCGGATTGTAGGTGGCGCGAAGCCATAGCTCGCGGCCATCCTTGCCGACGCGGCGGTAGGTCCCGACATCGAACTCGCCCCGGCCGAGCTTCGCCCAGAAGGCGGCATAGTCGGCTGTGCCGGCGTAAGCGGGGTCGCAGAACATCCGGTGATGCCGCCCGACCACCTCGTCGCGCGCATAGCCCGTCAGCCGAAGGAAAACGTCGTTGACTTCGAGGATGGTGCCGTCGGTCGCGAACTCGATTACCGCCTGGCTGCGGTCGAGCGCCGCGAGCCTCGCCGCTGAATCGGCAGCCGCCAGCTTGCTCACCGTCACGTCGGTTGCGACCTCCAGAACCCGGATCGGTCGCCCCTTCTCATCGAGCACCGGGGTGTAGGTCGATTGCAGCCAGACGAGACGGCCGTCCTTCGCGGCGCGCCGGTACTCACCCGTCTGGTGCTCGCCGGCAGCGAGCTTCGCCCAGAACGCCGGATCGCTCGATCCTGGTGCCCTGACACCTATGTCGTGCGTGCGATCGGGGAGCCCTGCAATTTCGTCCAGCCGGTAGCCCAGCGTATCGAGGAAGCGTTCGTTCGCCCAGCGGACGGTGCCGTCGAGGTCGAACTCGGCAACGAGGCTGGAGCGGACCAGCGCCGCCCAACCCGCATCCGTCGTCCCGCGCGCCCGCAAGGCGAGCACGGCGCGCGCCTTTGCGGCGCCGACCGTCACGACCAGGACCGCCAGCGCTGCAACAGCGATGAGCGGCGCCATGAGGTCGGGCGCCAGCACGATTCCGCCCGTGCTGGCCGCGGATCCAGGGATCGCGGCGCTGATCGCGGCCATGCCGGTGAAATGCAGCAGCAGGATCGCCAGCGTCAGCAAGGCGGCAGCGGCAGTCCCCGTCCCGATGCCGCGGCCAGCGATGGCGAGGTACAGCGCCGGGACGACCGGCAGCACCGCAAGGAAGACCGAAGCGACGATCAGGACGGACGAGAAGCGGAAGGTGCCCGGAAACAGAACGGCGCTCATACCCAGATAGTGCATGGCAGAGATGCCCGAGCCGACCATCGCCGCGCTGACGACATAGCCGATGCGGTCCTGCCTGAGGACGCACGTCCGCAGCCCGGCCCAGGTCATAACGATGGCGATGGCCAGAGACGCCATCGTGCGCCCCGGCAGGTAGCCGACCATGATGCCGGGATCGTAGCCGAGCATCGCGATGAAGTGGGTCGCCCAGATCCCCGTGCCCGACGCAAAGGCCGCGCCGATCAGCCAGCGGGACCGCTCGCTTGCCGGCGCGGCGCCGAGATGGCGCAGCAGGAACACGACGCTGCCGGTCGCCGCGATGCAGACCAGGGCCGCGAGCGCTACCAGCCACTTGTTATGCTGATGGGTCAGACAGAAGAAGACGTCGAACATCTGTTGCGCCCTTTCACGCCGCGAGAGCTTGATAGGGTGCCTTAGGTTAACGAGGCGCTAAGCCGGATGTCCGCTCCAAGTTGAGCCGCGTTAGATGCGAAAGTCCTGCGTAGTGCGGTGCATAATAAACCAGGAGATCAATGAACGTGGGCCGGTAAGGCATCGTCGCAGTGGCAGCGCTCGGCTTAGGCCGCAGTACGCAGGCGGCAATAGGGCGTCCATTCCGCGATAAATTCGGCGAAGTCTGTCCCTTGAAGCGGTTTACTGACATTGTAGCCCTGAACAGCGTCACAGCCTTGCGCAACGGCGAAGGCATGCTGTTCTTCCGTCTCCACACCTTCCACCGTTATCGCCATGTCCAGACACTTACCCATCGTGATGATGGCGTGGACGATCGCGGTACATTGCTTATTGCCCGGTATCTGGCGAACGAACGACTGGTCGATCTTGATCTTGTCGAACGGAAACCGGCTCAAGTAGCTGAGCGACGAGTAACCGGTTCCGAAGTCGTACATTGAGATAAGCAGCCCTTGGGTCTTCAACGCGGTAAGTGTCGCGATCGTCTGTTCTTCGTCGCTCAGCAGGACTCCCTCGGTGATCTCCAGCTCGAGGCGACTGGAACGCAGCCCGCTCGACTTCAGTGCCGCCTCGATGGTGGCGGCAAGCCCGGGATCGCGGAACTGGACAGGGGACAGGTTCACGGCGACGCTGATGTTGTCAGGCCAGGAGGTCGCTTCCTGGCAGGCGGCCCGGATCACCCATCTGCCCAAAGCGAGGATCAGCCCGGTGTCTTCGGCCAGTCTGATGAAGACCGCGGGCGGGATCAGTCCACGCTCGGGATGGTTCCAGCGCAGCAGCGCCTCAGCCGATCCGATCCGGCCGCTCCGCGTGTCGAGCAAGGGCTGGTAGTGGAGCTCGAGTTCGTCGTTCTCGATAGCGTGACGAAGTCCTTCCTCCAGCAGCCGGCGCTCGACGCTGGCAGCGTTCAAAGCGGCATCGTAGCGGCGATGGCGCCCCTTGCCGTCCAGTTTGGCGGCGTAGAGCGCCAGGTCCGCGTTCCGCAACAGCTCCGTCGGATCGGTGCCATCGGTCGGAGAGCAGGCGATGCCGATGCTCGCGCCGATATAGATGACCTGGTTGTCGAGCAGGAAAGGCTGATCGCCCACGCGCTCCACAATGCGTCGCGCGAGCAGGTCGGCTTCCTCGGTCACCGAGGTGGCAAGGAGAATGGCGAACTCATCGCCGCCCAGCCTCGCTATGACGTCTCCCTCACGTATTTCCGCCCTGAGCCGCTCCGCGACCTTGCACAGGAGGAGATCGCCAACCGCGTGACCTGACGTATCGTTGACATGCTTGAAGCGGTCGAGATCGATCATCATCACGGCGAAAGCCGTGTCGTCGCTGCGTCGAGACATCACCCTGCGGGTGAGAAGGTCCATGAAACTGGCTCGATTGGGGAGACCTGTCAGCGCATCGTTGAAGGCGTGGTCACGTGGCACATGCCCCTGGTGCTGGCATCCGTGATGCTCGGCGTTCCGTTATGCGGCGTTGCACTGCTGGCCGAAGGCCATCCCCGACGCCCCCTGCGATACTTCGCCGCGCCGCTCCTGCTCGGGGCCATCGTGGTCCTCCACTTCTGCGGCATGGCCGCGATGCACCTCCATGCCGACCCAACCCGGCGGCTGCCCGAGTTTTCGGTTTCTCCTGCGACGATCACGCCGATCGTCGCCGGTGTGAGCCTGGCCATCCTGGCGCTGGCGATCTGCGGCATGCGTTTCGACATCGCCGCACGGGCCCGGCAGCGCTGGGAGCGCAAGCGACTGGGCGAGCTGGCTGGCGTCGCGTTGGAGGGATTGCTGATCTGCGACGGCGACCGAATCGTCACCGCGAACAGCAGCATGGAGCGGCTGGCTGGTCGGACCGCGGGCGAGCTGGCCGGGACGAGCCTCGAGACGCTGCTACCCGGCCTCGATCTTGAAACCCTCCCGGAGCGGGAAGAACGGGAGATTGATCTGGTGCGAGAGACCGGGGATCCCGTACCCGTCCGGGCACTCCGATCGCAGGTCCGCATCGGGCGCAAGCAGCAGACGGTTGTCGCGGTTCGCGACCAGAGCGAGCGCCTTCGCACGGAGGCGAAGATGCGCGCGCTCCACGCCTTCAACGAGATAGGCTTCCTGTCCCACGTAGTGGAGCAGCGCGATACCGATCCCGATGACGAGACCGGCAGCGAAGCGTCGATTTTGGCGCCTCTCCTTGAGGGCTAGCAAGGTGCCTGCGCCGATGCCTCCGATCGCGCAGAGCAGGGACACGGCCGTGAGCAGCGGGTCGAACGCGGACGGCATGCCCGGTTCGAAAGCCAGCAAGATGATGAAGTGGGTCGCCCAGGCGGTGCAGCCGGCCGACACGATGCTGACAGGTCCCCACAGGCGGCGGGTCTTTCGCCCGGAGCGTACGGCATGGGCGGCCAGGGCGAACGAGGCATAGATCCCGCAGAGGCAAACCAGGCCGGCGAGCAGCACCAACCACGGATCGTGGTCGTGCCGGATGCAGTCGAAAACCTGTGCGACCTGGGAATGCATCGTATTCGGCTACCAGTGAGCCGTTAAGACATCCTCAACCCGTTCGTATCTGCTTTCCGCAGGACTACAGCTTCGCCTGCTCCCCGACCGGAAGATCGGCGTCGGGCGGGTAGTAGAGCGCGGCGCACTTGTCGGCGAGACAGCCGCCGTCGATCTCGATGTCATCGCGGTAGGCGTCGGTGGTGAAGCCCAGCGTGTCGACATGCTTCGCCTCGAAGTACATCCGATGCACGTCGTCGCGCCCGGCGTCATTAACGACACGGCGGACCTTCAACCAGATAGACGCCATGGTGCACATGCCGCAGGGCTGAAGCGTCGAGTAGAGCGTTGCGCCGCGAAGCTCGAGTTTCCCGATGCTCTCGCATGCACGACGGATCGCCATCATCTCGGCATACGCGGTCGCGTCCGGCAGCTTATAGGTCTGGTTACGCTCCGCGGCGATGATCTTGCCGTCGAGCACGATCACACAGCCGATCGGCGAAGAGGCCGGGTCGGAGCCCTTGGAACGGGCGACCTCGATCGCTTTCCGCATCCATTGTTCGTCGTCACCAGCGCACATCGTCCGTCTCCCTGCTTGAGGCCAGCGCTCGAACCGAGACTTCGGCCATCAATCGCGGCGACACCTCAGCTGATCCATGTGATGGCACAACCGACCAGTTCGTGGTCAACGCGCAGGATGAGCCGAGCTTTGTGATGCCCCTGCACGGACGCCGTATCCTCGTAGTCGAGGACGACTATTACGAAGCCAAGGAACTGGCCTGCCTGCTCGCCAGGGCGGGTGCTCGACCGATCGGCCCGGTTCCGTGCTGCGAAGACGCGCTGCCGCTCCTCGCGCTCACTCCCGACATGGCGACGATCGACGCCACTCTACGCTTCGAGGAGCCCTGCGCCGCGATCGTGGACGAACTGGACAGGCGCGGCGTGCCCTTCCTGTTGGTGACAGGCTGGGCCGAAGCGATCCCGGCGAGGCACCGACATCGCCCGGTCTGTCACAAGCCCGCAAGCGACCGCCAGATCGTTGCGGCCCTTCATGCTCTGGTGACCTAGGCCAGTCGCAATCACGCCTGCACACGGCCGCATAGATCAGACCGGCGCGAACCGCCGGAATGCGCCGACCACTTCATGAGGCACGATCGGCTTGCCCAGAATAGCGGAGGCGTAATGGCAGGGCTGGCACTCCTCAGGCGTTCCGGTGATGAAGATCACCGGCCGCTCGCCCAGTTCCTCCAGGATCACGGAACAGGCCATCGGTCCGGTTCCCTCCGCGAGCTTGACGTCGGACAGGATCAGCGCCGGCGGATTTTGCCGCGCCGATGCGATGGCTCCCGCTTGCGTGTCGGCGATGTCGATCGAGGTGGCTCCCCCGTCACTCGCCAGGTCGCTCACCCACTCCGCGATCAGAGGCTCGTCCTCGATCACCAACACATGACACATCAGCAGCTCCGATCGGGTGATTAACTCCCCGGACACCAGATCGGGCCAGGGCTGCTGTAGTTTTTGTGCCTGATGCGCTCGCTTCCGAGTTTCATCGTGCAACCCCCTAGCACACGCGCGCTCAGGCTATCCCTGATAAGGACACATGACGTGCGTCTTCCCCTCTGCCTGCTCGCCGCTATCAGCGGTATCGTCGCGTTACCCGTACAAGCCGCGGGAAATCTCGACCCATGTTCTCGACCTGACTCGCGGAGTGGGAGGCCTAGACGTGCCCGTGGTGCTGCTCTGGAAAGTCGACAACAGGCGGTGGGACGAGGTAGGGCGTGGCCGAACGGATCAGGCCGGGCGTGTTCGCTCCTTCGGCGAGCCGTCGCGCTTTGCCCCGGGCACCTACAAGCTGCACTTCGACATGTCGGGCTACCCGGATGCGACGGCCTTGCCCTTCTTTCCCGAGATCGACCTGGTGTCCCGGGTGACCGACCCCGCAGCTCGCTACCACGTGCCGGTCGTGGTCAGCCCGTTCGGCTACTCGACTTATCGCGGCAACCGAAGGCGGGTCAGGCCTTCTCCGATGCGGACTGGATGATCGGCTTGTACAATTCGCTCTCGAGCGATCGGAGGTGGTGTTCGATCCGGTCCACGAGCGGGACGACATCCGCGGCATAGGATGCGAAATCCGCGTCGATCGTCTCGCTGTTCCACCGGCCGATGTGCAGCGAGTAGCTGAGGCGCAGTTCGCGTTCCTGCTCCATGATCCGCTCATACGCCGCCATGCGGTCGCTGAAATACGGTCTGGCCTGCGCGTTCCAGGCCTGCTGGGCGGCGAGATGGCCTCGTACCGCAGCGGCAAGGTTCATGCGTAGCCGGCCGATGTCTGACGTCGGCAGCTTCGTCATCATCACGGTTTTCAGTTCAGCGGCTGCCGTCAACAGTGTGTCATGGGCATGCCTGACGGTCTCGGCCGTCAACGGAGCGTGGGGTGGCGACACCAACATGGCGCCTTTTTAAGGTTGGACCCGCTAACGAGCTGTTGATGCAGGCGCGGATCAGCCCTGGACGGCGCCGAATTGCGACCGGCGCCGGCGCGGCCCGTCCTCGCCGCGCCGGTTGAGCGCCTGGCTCACCCGGTCGAGCAGATCGGAGCGACGGTAGGGCTTGCTGATGACATCGGTGCCTCGTGCACGCGGGCCGTTGATGACCAGCTCCTCATTGTACCCGGTCGTCATCAGCACCGACACCGAGGCATCGCGAGCCATGATGGTGTCGGCAAGCACCAGGCCGTTCATCCCCCCAGGCATGACCAGATCGGTAAAGAGCAGGTCGATCCGGCTGGTTGCGTGGAGTTCATCGAACAACCGGATAGCCTCATCGCCGCTGATCGCCGTCGAGACCGTATAACCGGCACCTTCCAGGATATCGCGCGCGATGGTCAGGACCTCATCATTGTCCTCCACGACAAGGATGTGCGGCGACTCACCCTCCTCGAGGGCTGCGACCGCCGGACGATGGGCTTGCGCCACCGGAGGAGCGGGGTATTCGGCCTGCATCACCGGGAACAGCATCCTGATCCGTGTCCCGTGACCAGGCTCGGTGTCGATCAGCAAACGACCCCCGGACTGGCGTACGAAGCCGCTCGCCATCGCCAGCCCCAGGCCGGTGCCCTTGCCGACCCCCTTGGTGGTGAAGAACGGCTCGGTCGCGCGCTCCACGACGTCCGGACTCATCCCCTGCCCCTGATCCTGGATCTCCAGGGCGACATAGTCGCCTTCCGGCAGACCCTCGCCATCGTCGGGAGATGCGTCGAGATGGAGCGGCAGGGTCGATATTGTGACCAGACCGCCGTCGGGCATCGCATCGCGCGCATTGTTGACGATGTTGAGGATCGCCATCTCGAGCTGGTCCGGATCGACCACGACGTGCGGCAACCCCCGTCGCAGGCTGAGGTGGATGTCGACCTGCTTGTTCACGGAACTCTCGATCAGCTCGCTGAACTCGGACACGAGCTGCGCCAGGTCGAGCGCGCGGGGTTCCAGCCGGGTCTTGCGGGCGAAGGCGAGGAGCTGGCGGGTCAGCTTCGCCCCGCGCTCCGCGGCCGACTGGGCCGCGGTGACATATTTCTTGATCCGCTCCGGATCGGTTGCGGCTGCAACCAGCTCGAGGTTGCCGTTGACGACCTGGAGCAGGTTGTTGAAGTCGTGCGCCAGACCAGCCGTCAGCTGGCCGATGCTCTCCATCTTCTGGGCCTGCCGGTAGCTTTGCTCGGTGTTCCGACGTCGGGTCACGTCGAGCTGGCTGGCGAAGAAATAACGGAGCGTGCCTTCGGTATCGTAGACCGGCCCGATGAACACGGCATTCCAGAACGGCGTGCCGTCCCGCCGGTAGTTGAGCAGCTCCAGCGCGATTGCCTGATGTGCTTCCACGGCATCGCGCAGCTCCGCGACGGCATGGCGATCGGTCTGGGCGCCCTGCAGGAAGCGGCAGTTGCGCCCGAGGACCTCGTCTTCCTCATAGCCCGTCAGGTCGAGAAAAGCCTTGTTGGCGAAGGCGATCGGATTGTCGGGCTGATTGGGATCGGTGAGGATCATCGGCATCCGCGTCATCTCGATCGCGGCGAAGAAGACGCCGCCGCGGTCGTTCAGATCCGGATCGGTGATCGTGCTTTCTCGCCAGTGATGGAGACCGGGGCGCTCGATGGGCTCGTTACCGCCCATGTCCATCGCCCCCTCAGCCGGCTGCCCTGCCGCAAGGCCGGTGGGATCGACGTCGGTATGATTATTCGGTGAGGTGTCTGCAGGGTTCTCCGTCATGTCGCTGGCCTATCCGCGCCCAAGGGCGCCTGGCAAGTGCGTTCCTCGCTCTCATGTCCAATAGCAGTCGTAGGAGGTCGCTCGGACCAGGATGCGACCGCAATGGAGCGAACAGCGCTGCGATGCGCTTGCCTACCAGCTCCGTGGTGATCGGGAAGCACATGTGTCAGGTTTGTCGAAGCAAGCGGCCTATCGCGCGAATGCAATGCGCGAACATGAGCTCGCCCGCTCGACCGAAATCGCGGCCATAAGGTCGATGCATGAGCGGGCTGCCGCTAAATCTATACAGCTCGCCGTTCGTCTCGAGCAAGTTGGACATTAGCACCTGGACAATCCGGGAAAGCGCCACAGGAAGGTTGAGGCCGCGCATCCCGCCACAAGCGCTATCAGAACGCCGTGCTTCAGTTATCCTACCGGATCAGTGGCGCCGGATTCGCAATTCATGACGTGCTCCCCTGAAACTCCGCCAGTTTGAGCTAGAGTCCGCCTTCGTGGGGAGACGGACGTGAAGAAGAGCAGGTTCAGCGAGGAGCAGATCATCGCGGTGTTGCGCGAGCAGTAGGGTGGGATGAAGACCGCCGATGTGTATCGCAAGCATGGGATCAGCAGCGCGACGTTGTACGCGTGGAAGGCCAAGTACGGCGGCATGGACGTGGCGCAGGCGCGCAAGCTGAAGGTATTGGAGGAGGAGAACGGCCGGCTCAAACGGCTGCTGGCGGACGCCATGCTCGACAATGCCGTGTTGAAGGAGGTGGCGGGAAAAAACTAGTGAAGCCCGCCGCTCAGCGGAAGGCTGTTGAGCATGCTCGGCAGCTGTTCGGCATCAGCGAGCGTCGGGCCTGTACCATCTTCGGCGTGGACAGGACGTCGGTGCGCTACGCGCCCCGGCGTAGTGATGATGGCGACCTGCGGTCGCGGTTGCGGGAGATCGCTGCCAGCGCTGAGCGCGTCAGATGCGGGATCGATGGTTGCAGGGCGTAGAGGCGGTCGAGCGGCAGCAGTGTGTGGCGTCGGAACGCCACAACCATTGCCTCCTCGGCCTCGGTCAGGGTCGTTGAATGAGGGGCCTTCGCCCCGGTCTTCAAATCATCGACCGTCGCCCGTTTCCGCCACTTCGCGACGGTCTTCGGGTTGATCCCCAGCTCACGGCTCAGCGTCGCGAGCGAAGCTTGCGATCACTGTATTGCTGCTCGGACGGCGTGCGTGGTCGTGGCGCTCCCGTGACGTACCTGTCCCATACAGCTTCCTTCCATTCCAACGAAAGGATCGCACCATCAAACCCTGGGATCAAACACCTAGCGACTTGCCCGATGAGCGATGCACTTAAATCAACACCATCGGCAGATGGGACATGTATGAAACTCAGCCGCCCTGCTCGAGCTTAGTCGTCCTCGAGCGATGGAGTGCGGTCACGCGTTTGACGTGAGCAATGCTGCATCCGGCGAGTTCCGCAGTTTTCGCGATGCTCATACCCGCCTCCCGCAGACCTACGATGCGTCGATGGTGGGCGAGATCCGGCTTGCGACCAGTGTACCGCCCTGCCCTTTTCGCGATTTCGATGCCCTCGCGCTGCCGCTCGCGCCGCGTCTCGTAGTCGTCACGCGCCGTCTGCAGCGCGACGCGCAACAGCATGTCCTGCACTGCTTCAAGCACGATGCGCGCCACGCCAGCGCTGTCGGCTACCAGGTCAGACAGGTCCACGATGCCCGGCACCGCGAGGCGCGCGCCCTTGCCCCGGATCGTCGCCACCAACAGTTCGGCTTCCGGCAGCGGCAGACGGCTGATGCGGTCGATCTTCTCGGCCACTACCACCTCGCCGGGCTGAAGGTCCGCCACCATGCGCAGCAACTCCGGCCGGTCTGGCCGCGCGCCTGACGCCTTTTCCCGGTAGACCGCAGCAACGTAGAAGCCTGCCGCCCGCGCGCCGGCCACGATGCTTTCCTGTCGCGTCAAGTCCTGCTCGTTCGTGCTCACCCGCAGATACACCCGCGCCGCCTTCACCTCGCTGCCTGCCACCTACTCGTCACTCCTGCTTGGCGTACTTGAGTATACTCAGATGAGCCTCTAGCTAAGTCATGATTTGGGGATCTGCGGAGCCGAGAACGGACTGGCGCCTGTCGTTCGTCAGAATCTGAACAGTCCGATTGACTGTTCAGCTTCCGGCCCAGACCATGCAGCGCCTCTTGCCTCCGGGCACCTCCGCTTAAGGCTGGAGCCCCAGAGCTGTGCGGTCGGCGGTCGCGGCGGCCAATTCGGCGCGAGCAGCCGCGATCCGGGCCTGAGCGTCTACAAGCCGCACACGTGCGTCGGTTGCGGTTTCCTCCCGCTGATTGACCAAGAAAAAGTCGCTGGAGCCGAGCTCGAACCGTCGCCGCTCGGCTGCAGCCAATCGCTCAGCCAGCTGCCGCTCCTGCTCCGCGATCCCGGCGAGACGCTCTGCTGCGCCGACGCCGATGTTGATAACCTCCACCTCCGTCGCGATCTGATCCCGAAGGAACCGGCTGCGCGCTTCCAACGCGTCGATCTCGGCACGAGCCTCGGCGATGCGGCCTTTGGCGGCGCGGTTCTGGAGCGGAAGCGAGAAGCGGAAGCCGACAATGCCCTCGAGCGGCGTACGCGAGCGCCCCCCTAGCCCCTGGTCACCCAGATCCTTGCCAACCTCTCCGCGTAGGTCGAGCCGAGGACGGAGGTCGTTTTCAGCCAAAGCCAGACGCGCGGCACCTTGGTCAATACGGGCGAGCAGGACCTGGAGGTCGGGACGGGCTTGCGCAAACTCGGCCTGTGCCGCGGCCGCTACCCCGGCCAGCGCCGAAGCATCGGCCGGCAGACGTTCTGTACCCACCAGCACGCGATTGCCTGCCTCGTCGCGGTAGTAGAGCGACAAAGCATTGGCGGCCGCCTGAAAATCGCCTTCGGCGCGCACGACCAGTGCGCGCCGGCGGACGAGGTTCTGGTCATTCTCAGCGAGCAGGATCTCCGGCCGGGCGCCGAGCTGCACCTGGCGCGCGAGCGCGCCGCGCCTGTGGTTTGGCGATGAACGTGGCGTGCGCCGACAGGTCGTCGTCTTTCGGATGTGCCCGCCCGCTCGCGATCACCATCTCGATCTCCGGCCAGCGTTCGGCCGCGCGGCGAGCAAGCTCGAACCCGTCGATCCCACCGGCCATCTCGACATCGGAAAACAGGAGCGTGATGTGCGCGCCATGTTCGTCGAGCATCGCGACAGCCTTGTTGCCATCTTCGGCTTCGAGACACCGGAACCCGGCATCCTTGAGGATCGCGCATGCATCCATGAGGATCATCGCGTCGTCGTCAACCACGAGCGAAATTGGCGCGTCTGACTTTCCCATCGGTAAAGAACCGGCTACTACGCGATTGGCTCCTCCGATGCGACACACTCGCCAAGGCCGATGTCGAGGCGGTGATCCCCGGCAAGAGCAACCGTCGCACACCGATCCCGCACGATCGGGCGAAGTACCGCTGGCGCAACCTCATCGAGCGCCTGTTCAGCAAGCTCAAGAACTGGCGGCGTGTTGCCACCCGTTACGACAAAATGGCAGTGTCCTACCTCGGCTTCGTTACCCTTGCCTCAGTAAAGCTGTGGCAACTCTTTGTCCACGACGCCTACTAAGATCTAACGTCCCAGGTTTTTGGTCGAGCTCCAAGCCCAAACGGACGCGGCAGGGACTTAGATGCCAACAACTTAGATTCGCACATGCTTGAGATATCTTTCCACTAATCGCCGTTCGTCATGCATTCGAGCCTTCATCATGTCATCAATGAGCTGAAAATCTCGTTGATATCCTGGCCAATCGCCTGCGATTGTCTCATCTGCCCAGCGAGCTATATGCTGCTCCGACCGCGTGCGGTTTTGCGCGAAGGAACGTTGCAGGATCAGTATGTTGCGAGTCGCATTGTAACCTGCGCCTAAAAGCATGCGTGGTATAACGACAAGATTGATAAACCTACTTCTCTCCAAGCTGATATGGTTTAATGCGACCCGAGCGCTAGTGATACTATCACGATCTGGTAATGGCTCCGCACACAACCGATGAACGTTTTCAAGACCCAGCGATATGCGTTTGTGATAGTCACTAAGGGTCAACAGCACGCGCAAAGTCCAACCTACAGTGGTTTAAAGCAAGAACCTATCATGGCGGTGAGGCCATGCACACCTGACTAGATTGAAGGTTTTCGTCTTGGTTACTGATCTAAAATCAATCCAATTCGCAAGGCTGGCTCATAGAGCTCACTTTCAAGCAGCCTGATATGAGGTTCGATCCGGGCAACCAGCTGGCATACATCCAGCATATAACCTCGGGCGTCACTCCCCATCGCGGAAGGAGTCCAGCGGGCTAGGTGCTCCGAATATGCTCTTCGCATCTCCCTGTCACATTCACTTATATAAGAAAGCCGCGGTAAATCATGGCATTTAACTGAGCTAACACAATTTATTGCGGCCTGGAAAGAAGTAAGCGTCTCGCGACATGCGGCTGAGAAGCGCAGCCGCATATTCAAGATTTCGATTGAGTCCGAGCCATTTCGCACAGCCTCGCGCAGCGCGATAGCGGTAGCAAGAGTTTTGACATGCTGTTGCTTGATTTTAGCTGGAATCATCATGTTTTACCCCTCAGCTTTTTCGCCTTTCTGCGACAGCCTCGCCTCTGCGATGCGCCTTTGACGGTTCGGCGATCTCGGTGACTACTAAAATGGCAGCATTCGCTAACGCCATCTTAATGACCTGCGCTGATAATACCAGCCGAATCGAGGAGTTCGGCGGATGGTACGCTGGTTCAGAAACAATGCCCCTATACGGATAAAATTTCGTGCCTTGGTGGTGTTCCAGGCTATCGTGGCCACGCTGCATATCGGCGCAGTCTACGCCGGTGGCCGTATCGCACAGGAGCAAACCTCGGCTCTCATGCTGGTTGGGGTTGGCATTGCGGTGTTGCCGGTTTTCATTACCTGGTTCAGCGGCAAGCTGATCAGCGATCCCTATGTCACCAGCGTGCTCCGCATGGAGGCACTGACTGCCGGCGATCTCGACAGCCCCATCCTTTTTTCCGACCATGGAGATTGCGTCGGCCGAATGGCGCGCGCGATGGGAGTATTTCGGGAAAACGCGACCACGATCCGGCAAGCAGGCACCGAAGCCGAAGCGATGGTAAGCGAGCTCGGGTCGGGCCTCAGCCGGCTGGCAGGCGGTGATCTGACAACCCGTCTGGAAGTGCCACTTGCAGCGCATTTCGAGACGTTGCGTCGCGATTTCAACGCAGCGATGGATGCAGTCGCGATGACCCTATCGACGGTGTCGACCGTAGCTGGCGACATAAACAACGGTGCCAGTGACATTCGCCAAGCGTCGGACGATCTCTCGCGCCGCACCGAGCAGCAGGCTGCTGCGTTGGAGGAAACAGCCGCGGCGATGGAAGAAATCACCTCGACCGTAAAACAGACGGCAGAAGGCGCAACCCACGCCAATGCCCTTGTTGCCCAGGCGCAAAGCGAAGCGGAGGCGTCGGGTGAAGTGGTGCAGCGTGCCGTTGCCGCGATGGAGGGCATTGAGCGCACATCCTCCGAGATCTCCGAGATCATCACGGTTATCGATGGCATTGCCTTCCAAACCAACTTACTGGCGTTGAACGCGGGCGTTGAGGCCGCCAGGGCCGGAGATGCAGGAAAAGGCTTCGCGGTTGTTGCATCGGAGGTTCGCGCCCTGGCGCAGCGCTCCGCGGATGCAGCCAAGGACGTGAAGGCGCGGATCAATGCCTCCACCGAGCAGGTAGCCGCCGGCGTCGAGCTGGTAAGTGCGACCGGCACAGCACTACACGGTATCATCGGACGTGTAGACGAAATCAACTCGATTGTGGCGACCATCGCCTCGTCTGCCGAGCAGCAGGCGATCGGCCTCCAGCAAGTTAATACCGCCATCTCCGAGATGGACGGTGTGACGCAGCAGAATGCCGCCATGGTGGAGGAAGCGACTGCGGCAACACGTACGCTCGCGTCGGAGGCGGAGCAGCTAAGCCGTGAGGTGAAGCGCTTCAAGCTACCAGACGGCAGCGATGATCAAATCACGTCACCCAACGTATCCAGGCTGCGCGGCAGCGAGAAGGAATCCTCCACCACATCGCAGCAGTGCATGGAGAAGCCAGTTCGCGCCGTAGCCGCCTTGCGAACCGTTGTCCAGGAAGATTGGTCCAGCTTTTAAGTAACACAGAATGGAAAATGCAAGGGAACTAGCCTTCTGGGAATGTCTGGCGCTCGATGTAGAGGAACTATGCCTCCTCGCGTCGCAACTCCATGCCGTTCTGGACCGCTTCCAGGCTTGGAAGGTCGAATATATGCCAGACGATACAAGCTTGCCGGATCGACCAGATTTATCGTGACGCACTTCATGGCAGAAGACACATCTTGACGTGATGTTGGATGAACCCGTTTTGAAGGACTTCCTCATTATATCCGTGCGATCGAGCGCCTGGATCTGGCTCTTCTCGTCCACTGACAGCGCGATGGCCTGGGCAGGCGGCGAGACGTAGAGGGCTACCACATCGTGCAGCTTCTCGGCGAATGCCTTGTCGTTGGAGAGCTTGAAGCTGCGCCAGCGGTGCGGCGCCAGGCCATGGTCGTGCCAGATCTTCACCACCGAGGACGCCGCGATACCGACCGGCTTTGGCCATGGCGCGCACCGTCCAGTGTGTCGCCTCGTGGTCAGGCCGCTCCGGCGTCAGCGCCACCACCTTGTCGACCAGCGATGTCGCCAGCGGTGCGATCCCCGGCGGTCGGGTTTTGTCGCGTAGCAGGTCATTGACGCCTTCGGCCATGAACCGCTCCTGCCAGCGCCACACGCAGGCTTCGACTTACCCGTCGCTGCCACGATCCCCTCGAGCCGTGACCTGTCCGACGCCGTGACGACGATGCTGATCCCGCTGCGCATCCCGCACCATCGCACGCCAACGCCACACGCGGAACCTCCACCAGGACTCCTCCGTCCCGATCAATCCACTAGCACCAGTGCGAACTTGCCATTGGCGAGCATGAGGCCGGCGTCACACGCCGAGGCCAGCGTGCCCAAGTCATGGAGGGCGATGATTAGCGTCAGCCAGCATAGACTATGTCGCGCAGAACGCGCCGGTCGAGGATCGCGACGGGATCGAGCCAGTTGAACGGCTCATCGAGGATAACAAGGGAATGGCCCCCCGCGAACGCCGCAGCGATGGCGATCCGCTGTCGCATGCCCGCAGAGCAGTCGCCGATCCAGCGGTCCAGCAGCGGAGCCAGGCCAGCGCTTCATGCAGCTTTCCCGCTTTCCCAGGCGGGAGCGGAGATCATCGATGCTCCCCCCGACGAGTTCGAGAACGTCGCTTCCATCGCCGGCATGGCCGTGCCGTCTGAAATCGCCCGCCACATTGCACCGCTCGGGTGGGAGCATATCTCGCTCACCGGTCACTATCGATGGAACACCGACGACCGCCCTCCGGTCGGCCAGCTCAGGGCCCTGCGCACACCCGCATCGTTGCTCGGTGCATGACGCAGCCTCGTGTTCGCCAATCGTTCACGCTTGGCGTACGCTGGTCACACTATCGTGTCGCAGCCTCCAGCAGTGTGGGTCGTCGACGCCGACGGCTATGTGCTTGATATCCCTGAATGGGTCGCCCTGACGGGCCAGAACGAAGCTTAAGTCGCAGGGGATGGCTGGATGTCGGCGATCCATCCAAATGATGTCGATCGCGTCCGCGCAGCTTGGGAAACGGCGGTCACCCATCAGTCACACTACAACACCGATTATCGATTGCGGTGTGCCGATGGCATCTACCGCTGGTTCAATGCTCGGGGCGTGCCGATGCTGGGCGCGGACGGCAGCGTCTTAAAGTGGTTCGGGGTCATCCTGTCGATCGCCGGCTCTGCGCGCATGGCGCGAAGCGAGGTCGATCTGCGACCAGCCCGGGCCGATCAGTTCGAGGAGATCACGCCCGGTGCGCTGCGCGCCGCGCGCGCTTCTGGATTGGCCTGCGGAGAAACTTGCAGAGATGGCGGGAGTGTCCCGCTCTACCATTCGCAGACTGGAGAATGGCGAGGCGACGACCAGCCCGCGGCGCGGCAGCATCAAGAAAATCCTCAGCGTACTGGCCCGGCAAAGCATTCGATGCGTTGGGCAGGACGGTGTGATTGAGGGCGTGCTGGACCGCCAGATCAAGATGACCGCCGAGACATTCGCCAAATCACCATCGCATTCAACGCACTAGCTTGCGTGCGATGCGAGCGGTTGGTTGAGCATCAAGCATAACCGTTTGCACCCAAAAATTCCCGAAACTCCATCCCAACGAGAACGTCGCCAGCCGTCTTGCGGGCCGTTCGTTTCCGCGAAGAACGATTGGAGCCTATGCGGATGCAGGCAAACCCTAGTTCTTCGAGTGCCTATTCGCCGATCACGGCGTAACTGGGCTTTGTTCGATCTGGCGCAGTACGCGGTGCAGATCGAACGGCTTGGGTAGGAACGTCGCTCGCTGCGGCAACGCTTCCTGCGGCACCGGGGCCTGCCCGGATACTATAAACAGCAGCGTCGGCGGGATACGCTCGCGAACAAAATGAGCGAGCTTCAGGCCATCCATACGACCGCTCACGGTCGCGTCGATCATCACCACGCGAATGTCGCCGCGCTCGTCCAGCACCTCTATAGCCTGATCGGCGTCCTCTGCCTCATACACGCGCCAGCCACGCTCCTCGAAGAACGCCACTGCATCGAAGCGCACCAGCGCTTCAGCCTCCACTATGAGGACGGTTTTACTGCCGATCGGTTTGCTCTGTCCCACGCCTTCTACTCGTCCGTTATCGCGGCATCGCCCAGCCGCGCCTCCAGTTCGAAAACGAAACCCTCCGGCCTAAAGTGGGTTTCCGTTTTGCCCCTGAAATAAGAGCGAAGCGAGCGCTCGATCAGGGTGGAGCCGAAACCCTTGCGTTGAGGAGGGGCAACAGGCGGACCTCCCTGCTCGCGCCAGCTTATGGACAAAACGGCGTCCTTGCCCCTGCCTGCCATGTTCCATTCGAGCATCACCGTGCCGGTGTGATTCGACAGCGCACCGTATTTGGCGGCGTTGGTCGCTAGCTCGTGAAGTGCCAGCGCGAAGGCGACCGTCACCTCCGGCTTGAGGGTGATGGCGGGGCCGTCCAACTGGATGCGCTCGCCGATCGCGCCGTGTGGCGCCAGCGCGCGCGTCGCCACTTCTCGCAGGTCAGCCGAGCGCCACGAGCTGCCGGTCAGCACGTCAGTCGCAGCGCCAAGCGCCACCAGACGTGCGCCGAGATCGTGGCTGGCTGTCTCCTTGTCGGGGGCAGAGCGCAACGTCTGCTGAGCGACGGACTGAACCACCGCCAACACGTTCTTGAGGCGATGCGCCAGTTCGCCGTTCATCAGGCGCATGTCGTTGTCGGCGCGTTTGCGATCCCGGAAGTCGCGGGTGACGGTGCCATAGCCGATCAGCGCGCCGTTCGCATCGGTGATCGGAAATACGGAGTAGAGGACCGGGATCAGCTCGCCGGTGCCAAAATGACGGAAATCCAGCTCGCCTACCCAATGACCGTCACGCGTGACCGCGGGCAGAGCCTCCTTCATGACGGTATCGACCTGATCTGGCGGGAAGAAGTCGGCGATGCTGAGCTTGGTGATATCGGCATCGTCCAGCCCGACGAGATCGCGAGCCGCGTCATTCATATAGAAGACACCACCGTCAGTTCGGGCCATGCCGACGAAGTCGGTGCTGTTCTCTGCCAGGCGCACGAAGCGGTCGCGCTCCTCCTCGCTGGCGCGAAGCTCGGTGATGTCGCGTGATACCGACAGAATACGATCGGGGCGGCCGTTCGGCCCCGTTATCGGGCTGACGGCGACGTGCCACCATTTGGGTGTGCCCCTGAAGGTGTCGGCTTTGCCGATGAAGCGACGGGCCTCCCCGTTTCGAGCCGCCTCTACCGCCTCCCGCGCCTCCGCGTTCCCGGCATCGCGCCAGAAGTCGGGCCACGGGCAGCCGGCGACGGCGTTGAAATCGCTTATCTCCATGACGCGCTGACCGCCCTCGCTCATGAAAGTCAGCCGCCCGTCGAGGTCGAGCACCTTGATGCAGTCGGTCGAACTGGAGAGGACGCCCGACAGGAAGGCCTCACGTTCTGCTGTCACTACCAGCGCCTTTTCGCGCTCTTCACGTAGGCGATCGGTATCGAGCAGGGCGGTACGCAGTGCTTGTACAAGCATGACGAGCCCGAGCGTCGTCAGCAGGAAGATGATCGATGCACCCCAATGCGCTGGGGTGAGCAAGAACGGCAGATCGGGGCGCGCCGCTACATTGCCTGCGCCCAAGCCGGATAGGAGGGTAGCGAGAATGCCAGGGCCACGACCGAGGAACAGCGCCAGCAGCAGCACCGCCGGCGTGTAGAGGAACCACGGCGCCGACGAGCCGAACAGCGCGGCTTGCACGAAGGCGACGATCGCGATGACAAGAACCGTCAGCCCATAGCTCATGGGATTTGGGCGCGGTCGCGCGATGGTCAGGTCGCGCAATCGTTCCAGCAAGGTGGTCGAAATAGACATAGTTCCCCAGCGTGGGGGAAGCGCCCCTCCGCCTCCCGATATAGACCAGATCGGCAAATGCGAACAGCAACAGGCTTCAGCCGGCGCTCCGATAACCACGGCGGTACGGCCGGCCTCTTTTAACCCTTCAGGATGCGTCGTTGCCTGAGAAGCTCAGCAAGGTTGGCCTCACAGAAGCTGGTGGGAGCGTGGCGCCGGTTTGGCAGTGAAACACGAACATCTCGTGAGCTGGTCCTCCGCTCGACGATTGCATCGAGAACGCTGTCGAGAGAGCCCTCCCCAACGATCATCCGGTAGCCGTCAGGCCCTACGACCGTCGCTACCGCATGCTCACTCCACAACTCGCTCATGCTCGCCCTCCCCGAAACAGGCGGTGCTGGCGTCGCCGATGCGTTCCATTTCGCGCTCCCTTTCCTACAACACGGCGCTGCCGCCTCGCTGCTCTGCCATCACCCGAGGTCACTTGGTCCACCACGTGCGTCAGCCTAGCTCAACCACATAGCAAGGAAGCAGAAAAATTAATCCGTCAATAACAGAAGGTTCGATCCCTGTTAATTTCGTCCAGCTTATGACGGCACCTTCGAAGCAGAAAACTTCGCAAATAAGAATAATTCGCAATCAGCGCCGACGCGCAGTCAACGGAGGACGTATGACGATCAGCGAATGGCAGGTGGAGGGCACTCTCGCCTTTGCGCAGCGCGCCGCTGTGATAGTTGCACTGCGCGATAACGGCTGCAACCTCACCCACGCCGCCCGTCAACTCAGGATCGGCCGAACGACGCTGTACCGCCTGATCAAGCGCTTCGAGCTAGATGTGACCTTTGCGCCTGAGACCCGCGCGAGGCCTTCACGTCGTCGTGGACCCGAGGCACAGCAGACGAGTGTCCGTCTGGTGGATGGCATCTGGTACCTCGTGAAGGAGGGTACGAACGATCAATCCCGGCGAGATGCCCTGTCGGATGCCTAGCATCGACGCCCACACCGATCGGCCGGCCAGATAGGAACGCGTCAGCCGAAAAAATGAACCAAGTTAGGTCTCAGCTGTTCGGTCCTCTCGACCGCATCTCGGTGGTCATCATGTCCAAGGGGGGGGGCGATGAAATGACAGGACGAACGCTCGTGGTGGAGGACGATCCGCTGGTCCGCCTGCAGATCGTCGATGCGCTTGAGGCATTAGGCCAACTCGCATTGGAAGCTGGTAACGCCAAGGACGCACTTGATCTGCTAGAAGGCGGTGCCACGATATGCCATCTCGTTACCGACATACGAATGCCAGGTTGTACCGACGGGCTAGCACTGGCACGTATCGTCCTTGAGCGCTGGCCTGCCATCAACGTCGTTGTAGCTTCCGGACGCCGTAGTGACGAAGTCGACCTGCCGTCAGCTGCGACATTCCTGAGCAAGCCCTTCGGGCTCCGCGCCCTGATGATTGCTCTCGAACAGTCTGCACACTGCGACGTACCGATCACCGCGTGACGACCGACGCCGCTTGTGACCGCGACAGGCGCAAACCAGACTGGGCCTTTCAATCACTTTCTGCCTTCCGATACGGACATCCCACAGGTACGGCGAGCGGAGATCGAGCGTTTGGTTTAAAGCCTCAATCGAACGTCGTGCAAGGGCCGTGCTGTGGGATGCCTAACGAGGTCTCGGCCGAGTAGGTAGCCCTCGCGCTTGAAGCTAAACTCTGACAACCCAGCGTGTCCGCAAACTGTGGATCGGCGTGGAAAAGGGACCCCGGTAGCGGGGTGATCGGCGTCGAAAAGGGACCCCTCATCCCGGTGGTGTAGGCTGTTCGCTTGGCGGTGTGTCAGGCGGCGAGATCGGGATGCTGGTAAGCGTCCGACCTGACGCGTGTTGCTTGCGCGGCACAGCTGCGCGAGGCCATCAGCTCTCGGGAGTGTCCTTTCGCACTCCGTAAGGAGAGTGCGGATGAGGCGCATGGAGGTCATCACCCGGGTCGAGCGGCGTAGACAGTATTCGGACGAGGAGCGCGCGGCGGTGCTGGAGCAGTGCGACGAGCTGGGCGCCACGGTGGTTGGCGTATCGCGCCGGCTGGGTATCTCGGCCAGCCTCATCCACGGCTGGCGCAAGACGCGCCGCGAGGCGGAGCGCATCGCCAGCGAGCCGTTGCAGTTCATCCCCTATGGCGTGGTCGCGGACGCTGCCCCGCCTGAACCGGTCGTGGCGCTCGCCCTGGCAACGCCGGTCGAGCGCAAGTCCGCCGCGCCTGCCCGCGAGGTCACGCCAGCCCCGGACGACTTGGTCCGCCCGCATCCAGGCAGCCGCCCGGGTGGCATCGACATCGACTTGGCAAGCGGCGTTCGCCTGTCGGTCGACAGTTACGTCAACGAGAAGGCGCTGGCCCGCGTTCTGCGGGCGTTGCGGGAAGCGTCGTGATATCAGTAGCGCCCGGCACCAAGGTCTATCTCGCTAGCAAGCCGGTCAGCATGCGCCTGGGCTTCGACGGGCTGGCGGCGCTGGTGCGGCCGCTGTTCGCGGTCGAGCCCTATGCCGGTCACGTTTTCCTGTTTCGCAGCCGGAGCGGCAACTACCTCAAGGCGCTGCACTGGGACGGCACCGGCCTGTGCCTGTTCGCCAAGCGGCTGGAGCGGCATCGCTTCGTCTGGCCGCCGCTGGTCGACGGCGGCGTGGTGCTGACGCCGGCGCAGTTCGCGCTGCTCGTCGAGGCAATGGACTGGCGCCGCACCGTGGCGCCTCCGGCACCCCGCCTGTTGGTGCAGATGTAGGCCGGAAAGCCGCAGAAAACCGTGGTTTGTGCTTGGGCGCGAGTCGCCCGTCTGGTACACAGGACCATGTCGCCGGGCGGGATAGACATACCGGAAAACCCTGACGATGTGCGGGCGCTGCTCGCCGCCATGCAGGCCCGGCTCGTGGCCTCGGAACAGGCGCTGAAAGCCGAGCGTACCGTTCATCAAACTACCCGCGAGCAGCTCGACGCGGCGAAGAACGCGGTCAGGCTGACCACGCTCCAGATCGAGAAGCTCAAGGTGCAGCTCGCTCGGTTGAGCCGCATGAAGTTCGGCCAGTCGTCCGAGCGGCTGACGTTGCTGGCCGACCAGCTGGAGTTGACGCTGGAGGACCTGGAAGCCGAGCACGCCCATGCCACCTGCGTGGTCGAGGGCGATGTGTTGGCCGACACGCCCCAGGCACCCGGCCGCAAGCCCCGACGCGAACCGCTGCCCGCGCACCTGCCGCGTCAGGAGGTCATCCACCCCGCGCCGGGAGCGGACGGTTGCACCGCCTGCGGCGGCACCATGTCCGCGCTGGGCGAGGACGTGACGAAGGTGCTGGAATATGTGCCCGCCCGCTTCCAGGTCGTGCGCCATGTCCGTCCCAAGCTCGCCTGCACGCGCTGCGATGCGATCTCGCAGGCACCGGCGCCGGCGCTGCCGGTCCCGCGCGGGCGAGCCGGACCGGGGCTGCTGGCGCATGTGGTCGTGTCCAAGTTCGCCGACCACCTGCCGCTTTACCGTCAGTCGCAGATCTACGCCCGCGAGGGCGTTGAGCTCAGCCGCTCGACGCTCGCCGACTGGCTGGGCCAGGTCAGCTGGCTGCTCCAGCCGCTGGTCGACCGTATCGCTGACCATGTGATGGCGAGCCCCAAGCTCCACGCCGACGACACGCCCGTTCCGGTGCTGGCGCCCGGCACCGGCAAGACCGCAACGGGGCGGCTATGGGTGTACCTGCGCGACAACCGACGATGGCGGCTGGGCGACAAGCCGGCTGCGCTCTTTCGCTATAGTCCCGACCGCAAGGGCGAGCGCTCGCGCGAGCACCTGAAGGCGTTCAGCGGCTTCCTTCAGGCCGATGCCTATGCCGGGTTCGAGCGGCTCTACGACCCAGACCGCAAGCCCGGCCCCATCACGCCGGTTGCTTGCTGGGCGCATGCCAGGCGCAAGCTCCACGACGTCTTCCAGGCCGACCCGAGCTCGGTCGCGGCGGAGGGGCTGCGCATGATCCGAAGCCTGTACGAGGTCGAGCGCGGCATCGTGCAGGACCCGCATGACGACCGCCGCAAGGCGCGCAAGCTCTCGAAGCTGACCGCGCTCGACTTCTTCGCCTGGGCCGACGACGTGCTGGGCCAGGTATCGGCGCGCACGCCGCTGGCCGAGGCGCTCCGCTATGCGGTCCGGCTCAAGCCGGCGCTGCTCGCCTACACCGGAGACGGCCGGCTCGAGATCGACAACAACCTGGCCGAGAACGCGCTACGCGGCATTGCGGTGGGCAGAAAGAACTGGATGTTCGCCGGCGCCGACTGTGGTGGTGAGCGCGCGGCCGCCATGTACAGCCTGCTCGAAACCGCCAAACTGAACGGGGTCAACCCGCAGCACTGGCTGACCGATGTGCTCGACCGGATCGGGCGGGGTCACCCGATCAACAGGCTCGACGAACTGCTGCCGTGGAATTGGGCGATGACTGCGTTGTGAAACGCCAGTCCACGCTGATTTGCTGTCGGGTTGCTGTCCGTCGAGCACGAATCCTCTAGCGGACGTCGAACCATGCCGACATGATGTTCGTCCAAGCTGATAGGGGGCAACGTTGCGGCCGTGGATCCTAACGTTGCTCGCTGTCGCGGTTATGTCTGAAGCGCAGGCGCCCGGATCAGAGGTTCGCTGCTCGGCCCCTTTCGGCGCGTTGCTCTCTGACCAAGTCTTCAGCGCCTACGCCGTAAAACCGCCGAGTGATAGGGCCGAGCCGGCTTCCCCGGATGTACGGAAAGGCCAAGCTCACATGTATCGCACTGTTATAAGAGGAGCCGTCCGGCGGGGCCCGGATTTTCGCTGGTCGGTATACAATCGTTCACATCGGCTGCGGTGCGGCGACCGTGTGCGTGGCGATTGCGGACACGAAAACGGGGAAAGTTTACTTTCCACCAGAGCTTGAGAACGCCACGGCATTGATGGTCGATGCCGGTGCAGAAAGCTTTGAGATTCTGAACTACCGCCCAGATAGCAGCCTGCTGATCGTAGTTGGATCGCCGAACGAGAACCCAAGAAGAGCCGGCATGAGCTACTACCTATGGAACTCTGGGAAACTGCATCTGCTTCGCTTCACTCCGGCCGCGAAGCTGTGTTCGCTTCCGACAAGCACCCAGTTTTGACAGTTGCTCTCGGCGGCTTTGTCGTCAACTGACAGACCGCTCATGAGGCGACCGTCAACCAACCGCCCCCTCAACGGTGGAGAGCGGACGCTTACGGATGCTGGTATTGGAGACGGTGTTGAGGATCCGGCGCGAGCACGCGTCGGGGAAGGCCATCAAGGCGATAGCGCGGGACCTGCACCTGTCGCGCAAGGTGGTGCGCAAGGCGATCCGGGCGCCGGAAGCGGACATGGGTTATCGGCGAGAGGTGCAGCCGCTGCCGAAGCTGGGGCCGTTTCAGACGCGACTGGATGCGTTGCTGGAGGAAGATGAGGCACGGCCGCGGCGCGAGAAGCTGCGCCTCACGCGCATCCACGACCTGCTGCTACGCGAGGGGTTCGATGGCTCGTACGAGGCGGTGCGCCGCTATGCGGCGCGCTGGCGGCAGGCGCAGCGTCGCGACGTGATGAATGCGCCGGCCTTCATCCCGCTGCTGTTCCGGCCGGGCGAGGCTTACCAGTTCGACTGGAGCCACGAGGACGTCGAGATCTCGGGCAAGCCGATGCGCGTGAAGGTCGCGCATGTCCGGCTGTGCGCGTCGCGTGCCATGTATGTGCGGGCCTATCCCCGCGAGACACAGGAGATGCTGTTCGACGCGCATGCGCGGGCGTTTGCTTTCTTCGGAGGCGTGCCGACGCGCGGCATCTACGACAACATGAAGACGGCGGTGACGAGCGTGTTCACCGGCAAGGAGCGGGTCTTCAACCGGCGCTTTCTGGTGATGGCGAACCACTACATGGTCGAGCCGACGGCCTGCTCGCCGGCGTCGGGCTGGGAGAAGGGGCAGGTCGAGAACCAGGTGCAGACCGCACGCGGTCGCTTCTTCCAGCCGCGCCTGCGATTTACCGGCCTCGAGGAGTTGAACGGCTGGCTGGAGGCGGAGTGTCGGCGCTGGGCAGAGTTGCACCAGCATCCCGAGCAGAAGGAGCTGACAGTCGCCCAGGCATGGGCAGCAGAACGGGCGGTGCTCCAGCCTGTTGTCGCACCCTTCGACGGCTTCCACGAGAGCGAGCATGCGGTAAGCGGCACATGCCTCATCAGCTTCGACCGCAACCGCTATTCCGTTTCTGCCAGGGTGGTGCGACGTGCCGTCCAGGTCCGCGCCTATGCCGACCGCATCGTCGTGCGCTGCGACGGTGAAGTCGTCGCCGACCATCCCCGGTTCTTCGGCCGCGACCGGACCATCTACGACCCGTGGCACTATCTGCCGGCGCTGGTGACCAAGCCGGGTGCCCTGCGCAACGGCGCACCGTTCCAGGGCTGGGAGTTGCCGCCTGCGCTGGCACGACTGCGGCGCAAGCTTGGCACCGGCGACGATGCCGACCGGCGGTTCGTGCGGGTGCTGGCAGCGGTGCTCGACGACGGGCTGGAGGCGGTGGAAGTGGCCGTGCGCGAAGCATTGCTGGCCGGCGTCGCCAGCGACGACGTCATCGTCAACATCCTGGCCCGCCGGCGCGAACCGCCGCGACCGCTGACTATTGTCACGCCAGAAGATCTGGCGCTGCGCCATCCGCCCCGTGCCGACTGCAACCGCTATGACAGCCTGCGAGGTCTCCATGCAGCGGCATGAGATGATGACGGCCATGGCCGAGTTGGGGCTGAAGGGCATGGCTGGCGCCTTCGACGAGGCGGTCACTACCGGTCTCCAGCGCAAGCGCACGACCATGGAGGTCCTGACCGACCTGCTGCGTGCCGAGGCGACGCACCGCCATGCAGCCTCGGTCCGTTACCGGATGTCGGCCGTCAGGTTACCCGCGGTGAAGGACCTCGACGCCTTCGTCTTCGGCGACACTCCCATCAACGAGGGACTGGTGCGCTCGCTGTACAGCGGCTCGTTTCTTCCGGGCCGACGCAACGTCGTGCTGGTCGGTGGAACGGGTACCGGCAAGACGCATCTCGCCACCGCCATCACTGCCAATGTGGTACGAGCCGGCGCCCGCGGACGCTACTTCAACACAGTGGACCTGGTGAACCGGCTTGAGGAGGAAACGCGCCTCGGCAAGGCCGGCACGCTGGCGGCCCAGCTTTCGCGCCTCGATCTCGTGGTGCTCGACGAGCTTGGCTACCTGCCGTTTGCACGCTCGGGCGGCCAGCTACTCTTCCACCTCGTCAGCAAGCTCTACGAGAAGACCTCGCTCATCGTCACCACCAACCTGGCCTTTGGTGAGTGGCCGACCGTCTTTGGCGACCCCAAGATGACCACCGCGCTGCTCGACCGCATTACCCACCATTGCGACATCGTCGAAACCGGCAACGACAGCTGGCGCTTCAAACATCGAAGCTGAAGCCTGAGGCACCGGCAGAGAACGCTTCGCGCTGGTTGCGCCTCCGGTCGGGCTATGCCCGCCCTACGCCGCAACCAGCACGAACAGTGCGCCCGTCATACCCGTTACGCTGCTCGACGAAGGGGGTCCCTTTTGCACGCCGATAGGTGTAGCGGCCTGCAATGATGGTCGGCCCGGCGCGAGATTATAGGTCTATTCTGGCGCACGCTCCGTGAGACCGAAGCCGTGCTCTAGCGCACTAT
>NZ_JAVDUC010000022.1:0-34824 GCF_031456125.1 Sphingomonas sp. BE138 | reverse complement strand
CGCCGATCCAAACCCTCGATGAAACGGCTCATTCTAGCGCCTCCATCAATGAGGGAAGGCTACCACATCAACGCGTTTCCACACAGCCTCGGTGGAGAGCTGACTGACCGCTTTCGGGCGGGGGGGCGGCAGAAGCGGACCTTCGTTCAGCCGAACCGAACTGGCAGCTCTGCGCCCCAATGTCGGTCGTTCGACCTGCCGGCCAAGGATCCTGAAAGCCGTCGTTCGTTCGTCCTGCTCGGTGGGAGGCGGGTTGGGCTGAAGTTGGGGACATTTCTGCCCGGCAGCTATCGGGAGCCCCGAAGCGGATAGCTGCCGCTCGCCACGCTGCCACCGGATCGGTTCTGCTCGAAAGGCTTCCGCATCCAGGAACCGGGCTGCGTATGAGGTGTATTGCATTGTCTTAATTGAGTCTTCGGAGGCCGGATGCCGCGTCGGCAGATACGCACTGTTTCGCTCAGCCAGGAACTCGACCGCTTCGTTGCCGACGAGGTCGCTTCCGGACACTATTCCACCGCCAGTGAGGTCATCCGGGCAGGCCTGCGGACGCTGATCGAGCGACAGGAGAACGGGCGTTTCGCACAGGCGGAAGCACGTCGAGGATGATCGACCCGACTCTTGCTCAACAGATCATCGAAAGTTCGACTGACTTCGCGATCATCACCTTCGATGCTCGCGGCCGCATCACAAGCTGGAACCCGGGCGCGGAGACGATCCTGGGCTGGTCGCCCGAGGAGGCGATTGGCCAGCACGGGCGCATTCTCTTCACCAAGGAGGACCAAGAGGCGGGCTCACCTGAGCACGAGATGGAGCGGGCGCTCAGCGACGGGCGCGCGGTCGACGAGCGCCTCCACCTGCGGGAGGACGAGAGCCGCTTCTGGGGCTCGGGGCTGATGATGCCGCTCAATAGCGGCTCGGGGTTCCTCAAGATCATCCGCGACCGGACCAAGGAACGCGAAACCGAGCGTCGCCTCACCATGTTGACGGACGCGCTTCCCGGCTTCGTGTTCGAAGCGGACAGCGACGGCCACTATGTGCGGACGAACGCACGCTACAAAACCTACACCGGCCGGGAAGATCCCGACCTGCTCGGCGACAAGTGGCTCGAGACAATTCACCCCAAGCACCGCGATCGGGCGCGGGATGCCTGGGCTGAAGCGGTCCGGACGGGCGAGCCGTTCGATCAGACGTTCATGGTCGCGGATCGCGAGGGCGAATACCGCTGTTTCGCCTGCCGGGGTGTGCCCGAGTTGGACGACGACGGGCGTGTGCTGCGCTGGATCGGCACCTGCATCGACGTGGAGAACGAGGCGAAGGCCAAGGCACTGCTCCAGGACCTCAACCTCTCACTCGAACATGCCGTGACCGACCAGGTGGCGGCGCTGGAGGAGTCGCAGCGCACGCTGATGGCGGAAGTCGCCGAGCGCGAGCGGGTCGAGGAAGCCTTGCGGCAGAGCCAGAAGATGGAGGCGATCGGGCAGCTGACAGGCGGTGTCGCGCACGACTTCAACAATCTGCTCACCGTCATCCTCGGCAGCATCGACCTGCTCGGCCGGCCCGGCCTCGCCGAGGAGAAGCGCCAGCGTTACCTGGCCTCGATCAAGGAAACGGCGGAGCGTGCAGCCAAGCTCACCAACCAGCTTCTGGCCTTCGCGCGGCGTCAGCCGCTCAAGGCTGAGCCGTTCGATGTGGTCGAAAGACTTCGCGCCAGCGAGGACGTGCTACGGAGTGTGTCCGGATCGCGTGTCGCCATCGACTTCGACATCAAGTGCGAACCCTGTGTCATCCAGGCGGACCCGACCCAGTTCGATACCGCCATCCTCAACCTGGCAGTCAACGCGCGCGATGCGATGGAGGGAGAAGGCCAGCTAAAGATCCTCGTCGAGGAACGCGAAAACATTCCCGCGACCCGGGGCCATGCGGCGGTGGCGGGACGCTTCATCTCGGTCGCCGTTAGCGACACCGGTAGCGGGATCACCGAGGCGGACCTGCCACGAGTGTTCGAACCCTTCTTCACCACCAAGGATGTCGGCAAAGGCACCGGGCTGGGACTCAGCCAGGTGTTCGGCTTCGCCAAGCAGTCGGGTGGTGATATCGTGATCGAAGGCGGTGCCGGAACAGGCGCCACCTTCACCCTGTATCTCCCGCGTGCCGACGACCAACAGGCCGCCGGCGACGCCGAGCTTACCGCGCCGACCGCAGCCGTGCCTCCTTCAGGCGGAGGATGCGTGCTGCTGGTCGAAGACAATCAACTGGTCGGTGAGTTCGCTGCCCAGCTCATCGGCGACCTCGGGTACGGCAACATGTGGGTGCCGAGCGCGCAAGAGGCGCTGGCGCTCGTCGTGGCCGAGCCCGACAAATTCGACATCGTCTTCACCGACGTCGTCATGCCGGGCACTTCCGGCATCGAGCTTGCCGAGACGCTGCGCACGCAATTCCCGAAGCTGCCGGTGGTCCTGACCAGCGGCTACAGCCATGTGCTGGCCGAGGAGGGATCGCACGGCTTCGAGCTGCTGCAGAAGCCTTATACGGCTGAGGGGCTCGCGCGCGTGTTGCGATCCGCGATCACAAGGTGATTTCCCGTCAGTATGAGTGGCATGGACGAATACCACGAACAGCGGCTGGTAGCCGAACGGCCGTGATGCGTTCACGACTGGTTGGTACCAGAACCAAAGTCCCGATAGTGCGTTTGCACACCCGCAAGCGGGCTACGAAGTGAGCCGGGCTCTTTCTCCGAGACCCCTTGGCTGCTAACTCTTTGATAAGGGTGAAACGCCGCCAGTCCGTCGGATCGCGGCTTAGTTAAGTGGACTGGGTGGCGGATGAGCCTGCACGACGCGTCATCGAAGGTCTGGCCAGGTTTCCCCGTTACTGGGGAGATGGCGACATTGGTGCGGACGCGCGACTGGTCGGCCACATGGCTTGGTCCGATCGAGATCTGGCCGCAGAGCCTCAAAACAGCGGTCGATCTGATGCTCAGCTCGCACCAGCCGGTCTACATCGCCTGGGGACCCGAGCTCACCTCGCTCTACAACGACGGCTACATCCCGATCGTCGGCGCCAAGCACCCGGAAGGCTTGGGCCAGCCGTTCTATGAACTCTGGTCGGAGATCACCGAGGAGTACCGCCCGCTTGTTGATGCGGTAATGGCCGGCGAGGCCCAGCACTTTGTCGATCGGCCTGCGGCGCTGGCTGGGCGCGAAGGCGTGGAAATCGGCTATTTTACTTTTTCCTGGACGCCATTGCGCGACGAAGCTGGCGTGATCCGCGGCTTCATCTGCAACGGCTTGGAGACGACCGAGAGAGTGGAGGCCGGCCGCGCATTCCAGCGAATGTTCTTAGCCTCACCTACGCCTTTTCTGGTCCTTGCACCCGACGCGCCCCGCTTCACCATCGTCGAGGTCAATGACGCGTACCTTGCCGCCGTGATGCGCACTCGCGAGGATTTCCTTGGGCGCGGCTTGTTCGAGGCCATGCCCGACAACCCCGACGACACAGGCGCGACCGGCGTCACCAACCTTCGTGCATCGCTCGAGCGCGCGATCGCGACCAAGCGGCCGGATACGATGCCGCGCCAGAAATACGATATCGCGCGCCCGATCGGCGGGTTCGAAGAGCGCTGGTGGGACCCCGTCAATTCGCCTCTGATTGGCACCAACGGGGCGGTCGAGGCGCTCATTCACCACGTCGTCGACGTGACGGAACAGCGCCGGGCTGAGGAGCGCTTGCGCGAAAGCGAACGGCGCTTCCGCAACATGGCCGACAACACGCCCGTCATGATGTGGGTGACCGACCCGAACGGCCACTGCGCTTACCTCAACAGGGCCTGGTACGAGTTCACCGGACAGAGCGAGGAAGAGGCGCTTGGCTACGGATGGCTCGATGCCACCCACCCCGATGACAAGCCTGAAGCCGAGCAGGTCTTCATCGAGGCCAACGCTGCGCAGCGGCCGTTCCAGGCCGAATACCGGTTGCGTCGGGCAGACGGCACTTACCGCTGGGCGATAGACGCCGCGAGCCCTCGGTTCGGCGCCGATGGTGAGTATCTGGGCTATGTCGGCTCCGTCATTGACATCGACGAGCGTCGCGAGTCCGAGGACGCGCTGCGCCGGGCCAAGACCCTGCTCGAGGCGGTAATGGAGGCGGTTCCCGGCGTGGTCTATGCCAAGGATCGCCAGGGCCGGATGATCGCGGCCAATCGTGGCACGGTCGAGCTGGTGGGCAAGCCAATCCCCGAGATCATCGGCCGCACCGATCGCGAGTTCCTGGACGATCCGGCGCAGGCCGAGGCGGTGATGGCCAACGATGCGCGCGTCATGACGGAAAGCCGCACGGAAGCTCTTGAGGAGGTGGTCAGCTTCTCGGATGGGCGCCATGCTGTCTGGCTCTCCACTAAAGCGCCATTCCGGGACGCACAGGGGGACGTAGTCGGCCTCGTCGGGTCTTCGCTCGACATCACGGAGCGCAAGAGGGCCGAGGACCAGCTGCGTGCGCTCAACGCGGACCTGGAGCGCGAGGTGGTCGAACGATCCCGCGAGCGTGGGCTCATCTGGCAGCTCAGCATCGACCTACTGTCCGTCATCGACTTGGAGTCCGGCGCGTTTGATACGGTCAATCCGGCCTGGTCTGCCTCGCTGGGCTGGCGCACCGACGAGATCGAAGGTCGCCCTTATACGGAGTTCGCGCATCCGGACGACCTGAGCGCGAGCGCCGCAGCTTTCGAGCAGGTGCGGGCTGGCAGTCCAGTGATGCAGTTCGAGAATCGCTATCGTACCAGAAGCGGCGACTGGCGATGGCTGTCTTGGGTGGCAGTGCCCGAGGGCGGCAAGCTCTACTCCGTGACTAGGGACGTGACCGACGAGAAGGCGCGTCAGATCGAGTTGGAGGCGGCTCAGGAGCAACTGCGCCAAGCTCAGAAGATGGAGGCGGTCGGCCAGCTCACCGGCGGTATAGCGCACGACTTCAATAACCTGCTCACCGGCGTGATCGGCTCGCTCGACATGATGCAGCGCCAGTTCGCCAAGGGCGACATGAGCAAAATAGAGCGGTACACGACGACCGCCATCACCTCGGCCAACCGTGCCGCAGCGCTGACCCATCGCCTGCTTGCCTTCTCCCGCCGTCAGCCGCTTGATCCCAAGCCGGTCAACGCCAACCGGCTCGTCACCGGCATGGAGGAACTGCTGCGCCGGACGATCGGCGAGGCCGTGCGGCTTGAGATTGTGACTGCCGGAGGGCTTTGGCAGACGCTGTGTGATCCACACCAGCTCGAGAGCGCGATCCTCAACCTGGCGATCAATGCGCGCGACGCCATGCCGGAAGGCGGCATGCTTACCATCGAGACCTGCAATGCGCATCTTGATGACGCTTATGGAGCACGCCAACGCGAGGTGAAGCCCGGCCAATATGTCTGCATCTGCGTGACCGACACGGGTATGGGCATGACGGCCGACACGATAACCAAGGCCTTCGAGCCGTTCTTTACCACCAAGCCGACCGGCCAGGGCACTGGCCTCGGTCTCTCTATGATTTATGGCTTTGCGCGCCAGTCCGAAGGGTATGCCAAGATTTATTCGGAGGTCGGCAACGGCACGACCTTCAAGCTCTACCTTCCACGCCACTATGGTGAGGGAGAAGAGGAGGAAAGCCATAGCACCGAGCAGGGAGACTACCTCCGCGCTGATCGAGGCGAGGTCGTGCTCGTCGTCGAGGATGAGACCGCCGTTCGCGCGCTCGTGGTCGACGTTCTGGAGGAGCTTGGCTACCGTGCGCTTGAGGCGGTGGATGGGCCGTCTGGCCTGAAGATCCTGCACTCTAAGCGGCGCATAGACCTGCTCGTCACTGACATCGGATTGCCCGGACTGAACGGGCGCCAACTCGCCGACGCAGCGCGCGAGCGGCGTCCAGACCTCAAGGTCCTCTTCATGACCGGCTATGCCGAGAACGCCACCCTCGCCAACGGATTCCTAGGTCCCGGCATGTCCATGATCACCAAGCCCTTCGCCATCGACGCGCTTGCAACTCGTATTCAGGGCATGATCGAAGCCCAGCGTTCTTAAACGGCTTTGTCCAGTCGGCATAGCTGGCACCTGGATGAACGTCCGCTTCCGAGCAGTTACGGCAGCCACCTAAATGGCGGCTTCTGGGTCACAATCGCGTTGGCCTCACGTCAGCGGTTCACGACCTATGCCGGCGGCCAGAAAAATAAGATCAGCGGCGTGCCCAGGAGCAGCACCAACACCGATAATGGGGCGCCCAGCCTGGCATAATCGCCGAAGCGATAGCCTCCGGGACCCAGCACAAGTGTGTTGCACTGATGTCCAATCGGGGTGAGGAAATCGCAGCCCGCGCCGACCGCTGTCGCCATCAGGAACGCCTCGGGCCGATAGCCCAGGTCGCCCGCGAATTGCGCCGCGATTGGCGCCATCACCAGCACCGTCGCCGCATTGTTCAGGAACGGCGTCACCGCCATCGCCGCCGCGAGGATCAGCGCCACCGCGCCCCAGGCCGGAAGCGTCGTCGCGAATTGCGCCAGCCCCGTCGCGATCACGTCCGAGGCGCCGGTGGTGCGAAGCGAATCCGACACCGGGATCAGCGCCCCTAGCATGATGAGGATCGGCCATTCGACATTGTCGTACGCATCGCGCGGGCTGATCGCGCCGCTCGCCATCACCATTCCGGCCGCCGCGAAGAAGGCGACGGCGACCGGCACCCAGCCCATCGCGGTCAGGAACATGGCGACAGCCAAGATCGAGATCGGCAGCCACGTCGCGCGCCGGGAGCCTAGGCGCACGTCGCGTTCCGCCAGCGGCAGGCAGCCGAGCTCACGCAGCCGGTCCGGCATCGTGTCCAGCGTGCCCTGAAGCACCACGACGTCGCCCGCGCGCAACGCCGTGTTCGCCAGCCGCCGCGACAGCCGCTCGCCACGACGCGAGATCGCGATCAGGTTGACCCCGAACATGCGCTGCAGGTTCAGCCGCCCCGCGGTCTGGCCCTCCAGCCGGGATCCGACGTTCACCACCGCCTCAATCACCCCGACCTCGCCGGCGGTGCCGCCCTGTTCCTTGTCGCGGCGCTCCTGCGACTTCTCGCGGTCCTCGCCCTCGTAGACCAGCCGGTCGCCCGCGATCACGCGCTCCAGCGCATCGGGCTGTCCGCCGAGGATCAGCGTGTCGTCCTCACGCAACTCGGTGTCGGGCAGCGGCGCGCTGCGCATCCCCGTGCGCAGCAATTGCGTCATCGTGATTTCGCCCTCGTGCCGGTCGAGGAACGCCTGCACCGTCTCGCCCACGGCAGGCGAGCCGGTGGGCAGGACGACCTCAGTCACATAGCCGGTGATGTCCAGCGCCTCGCCCATCGTCGCTGCGGCGCGGCGGTCGCGCGGGATCAGGCGATAGGCAAATCTCAGGTACAGCAGCCCGACGACGAACAGGCAAAGGCCGACCGGCGTATAGTCGAACATGCCGAAGGGCTCGCCGGTCATCTGCTCCCGCGCGCGGCTGACGATGATGTTGGGCGAGGTGCCGACTAACGTCATGAGGCCGCCTAGCAGCGCAGCGAAGGACATGGGCATCAGGAAGACCGACGGGCTGACGTCGTTCTTCTTCGCCATCTGGAACGATGCGGGCATCAGCATGGCAAGCGCGCCGATGTTCTTGACGAGTGCGCTCGCCAGGCCGACCGATCCCGCCAGCACCAGAAGCTGCGAGCGCACGCGCTTCACGCGGCGCCCGACGCGGCGCAGCGTGCGCTCGACGACACCCGAACGCTGCACGGCGGCTGAGATAACCAGCGCCGATCCCACGATCACGACGATGTCGTCGGAGAACCCCTTGAAGGCGTCGGCCGGCGCCACGATCCCTAACAGCAGCGCAGCCAGGAGTGCGATGATGGCGGTCACGTCGTAGCGGAACCGACCCCAGATGAAGAGCGCCATCATCCCGACGAGGGTGGCGATCGAAAGGATCTGGGGGAGCGTCATCGTCAGACGCCCAATGCGCGAGGGCAGGACAATGTCCGGCGCCTCGCGAGGTGCGTGATTAAATACCGCAGGAACAATGCCCTTGATAGCTACGCCAGCGTCGGCGGCTTCGGTGAAGGAGCGACTCACGACTGGTCAGACTTGTGGAGATGGTGATCATGGCGGGCCGATGCGCTCAGCACCGCCACCATAGGGGAGGTGCCTGCAGTTCAGTCCATTGTTGACCGACTTGCGACAGCTGAATGGATGTCCAATTTCCGGTCGCTGCTGATCGGCTTTGAATGACCGAATGTGGGTCAAAGAGAGTGGCCGTGCCGGTCAATGTTCGGTGCGGAGACCGCTTTTTATTCCAGTGCGGCGCCGTAGCCGATTGCGGCATCGCACCCCTCCGCAACGGTATCGACGGGAGCCAAGCACGTGAACCCTTGACAGTGCCCACATAGCTGGGTAGGCTGCTCGCCACGGCCCGAAACGCGGCTGGGTGAGGAGAGGCTGCCGTGACCCGCCGTTTCGCAGTCCTGGCCTGTGCAGCTGCCGCTCTGCTCGGGGCCAAGGCGCCGCCGGGTCCGCGTCCGGCCATCACCGGCATCTCGCACCTCGCTGTCTATGCTCGGGACATGGCAAAGTCCGAGCACTTCTACACGCACGTGCTGGGCGCCCGAAAAGGCACGGACCCCGAGAACCCGGCTGGTGTCCGTTACTATCTGAGCCGGCGCCAATTCGTGGAGGTGCTACCCGCACCCGCCGGACAGGGGCCCAGCATGCTGGCGCACGTCGCCTACGCGACGACGGATGCGTCGGCGCTGCGGGCCTGGCTGGCCACGTCGGGCGTCTCTGGCCTCGGCGCGATGCAGCGCTCCACCGAAGGAGATCGTTGGTTTGCCCTGCGTGATCCGGAAGGCAACGAGATCCAGTTCGTGCAATCCGCGAGCGCTGACGCCAACGCCGTTCCCGGCGCGATCAGCGGGCGCATCATCCACGTCGGCTTCGCGGTCCACGACCGAGCCAAGCAGGACTGGCTGTACCGCCGCCTGCTCGGCTTCCGGCCGTACTGGTATGGCGCATTCGAGCCCGACAAGGTCGACTGGGTGTCGCAGCAGACACCCGACGGTCGGGACTGGCTGGAATACATGATGGTCGGTCCGGGCTCGGGCGTGCCGCTAACCAAGGTCGACGCCCGCCAGCTCGGCGTACTCAATCACCTGTCCTTGGGTGTTCCAAACATGCAGGCCGCCATCACAACTTTGCACCGGGAAGCTCGGCTGAGCCCGCGTCACGACGGTCCGCAAATGGGCCTCGACGGCAAGTGGCAGGCCAACCTCTACGATCCCGACGGCACGCGCGTCGAACTGATGGAATTCCAGCCTGTGACTAAGCCGTGCTGCTCACCCTTCACGGCCGAGAGCCCGACTGGGTAGGTGCTGGCGACGTTGAACGAACGGCAGAAAGGCGGAGCAAGGAAAAGGGCTTTAAGCGACCGCATCTGGGTCAGTGGGCCTGGGCGCGATCCTCGGAATCGGTCTCGCTTCTGCCTCACTTTGGGATTGCTTGCTCGATCTGCGGCATCTTCACCACCGGACCATTACGGCGCACTACCCCGCTCAGCGGCGGGCACAATTCCGTCATCAAGGAGCGTGTGGAGCGCAGCGATATGACCATTGTCTCGCGCGCCCCCGGGGTCGGAGGTCATGACGACCGTCAGCTTCAGGTCTGGCACGATGAACAGCATCTGCCCGCCATAGCCCCAGGCGAAGCGCAGCGGATGGCCGCGGCTGGTGCCGACAAACCAGCCATAGCCATATTGCCCACCACTCCACGGAGACACGGTACGCGGGGTCCAACTCTCTTCGATCCAGCGGGCGGAGATGATCCGCCGGCCGTTGATTATGCCACCGAGGCGATAAAGCTCGCCAAACCGCGCCAGACTGTGCGGCGACATCATCATTTCGTTTCCGCCGAAATAGATGCCCTGCGGATCGCGCGACCATGGCGGGATCGTGATGCCGAGCGGCTCCGCCAGCCAGTCGCGCATCAGGACATGGGTGTCGCGCCCCGATGCCCGCGTCAGCATCGCCGATAGCAGATGCGTGTTGCCGGTTGAGTAGAGCATCGAACCGCCCGGCTCGTCGACAAAAGGGCGAGAAAGGGCGAAGCGGACCCAGTTGCGGCTGGACACCCAGCGCCCGTAATTCTCGCCGGACGTCCGCTCCAGCCCTGCACGCATGGTCAGGAGATCCTCGACGGTCAGCCGGTCGAGGCGTGGATCGGGATTGGCCGGCGCATCGCTGCCGAGCACCGACAGCGCGCGCTGATCGACGCCGGTCAGTACGCCTTCTGCGATGGCGATGCCGACCAGCGCGGACAGGACCGACTTGGACGCGGACTTGATATTGACCGGCCGGTCGAGCGGCGGCCCGCCGTTGAACCGCTGCTCCGCCAGCGCTTGCCCGTCGCGGAGAACCAGCAGCGAGCGGAGCCGGGGAAGACGACGGGCTTGGGCGATGGTGTTGGCGAGCATGGCGCTGTCCAAACCGCGCGTCTCGACCGGGCTGGATACGGCCGTTTGCCGTGGCGCAGGCGCGGCATCGCACCCGCTGGCGAGGAGGAGCGCCAACGTCCAGGCATATCGCTTCATGGCGTGATCGCGGAACGAAGCGTCAGCAGGAACTCGGCGGGCGCTTCGACCTGCGGCGAATGGCCAAGATCGTCCAGGCGGATCAGGCGAGCGCCGGGGATGCGCTTCACCGCCTCCTCGGCCGCTTGCGGCACGGTGCGGACCCGCGCGCGCCGATTCTCCGGCGCGCTGCTTGCGCGAAAGGCGGTCAGGTCGCGCTGGCCGATGATGAGCGTGGTCGGGACCATCAGGCGCGGCAGTTCGGCGGCGACCGGCTGGGTCTGGATCATGTCGGACAGGCGCGCTTGTGCCTCTCGCACCGTGTCACCATCGGGGCTGGCATACTGCCCGGCCAGCATGGCCACCCAGCGATCATAGGCCGGACGCCAGACCCCATGATAATAGTTGCGAAGCTGATAGGCCTTGATCGACGCGGCGTCGACCTTCGCCTCTTCGGCGCGCAGCTTGCCCAAGTCGGTATAGGGCACGCCCTCGCTTAGCGTGTCGTTGAGGCCGAGCGGGTTGATCAGCACCAGCTTCGCAGCCCGCTCGGGAGAGAGAAGCGCGAAACGCGTGGCGAGGATGCCGCCGGTTGAATGGCCTACCAGCACGACCTTGCCGGCGCCGGCCCGGTCGAGCAGCGCCGCGGTCAGTGCGGCCATGGCGTGAAAGCTATACTGATAGCCATTTGGCTTCGACGATTTGCAAAAGCCGATCTGGTCCGGGGCGATGACGCGGTAGCCCGCGGCCGCCAGTCCGCGCGCGATGTCGCCCCAAGTCGCGGCGCAGAAGTTCTTGCCGTGGAGCAGGACGACCGTCATGCCGTTGGGCTTGGCGGTCGCCGGCCAGTCGAGAAAGGCCATGCGAACCGGATGGCCCTGTGACTCTGCCTCGAACCATTGCACGGGAGCCGGATAGTCGAACCGCTCCAGATTGGCGCCTAGCGGCTCGGTTTGCGCACCGGCGGTGGTCGAGAGCATGGCCGAGCAGACGAGGGCGGAGAGCAAGCGATCACGCATTAGTGGTCAACACCGGTCGCCACGTCGATATCCCTCAAGGCGTAACGCCAGTTCATGCCGAAGCGCTGGATTAAGCAGTTAAGTGGCTGACATGAATGAACGGCAGGTTCCGGACTGCGCGGAAAGCCCGTGAACGGCCGAAAGTGGGTCTTGTTACGGAAGGGTAGGAGCAGCTGTCGATGCAGCTTCTGTGCTACAGCCACCGAGGTGCTTGACGTCGCAATTGCCATCACAGCAGGATCGACTGCTCTCCAGCGAGGCAGCCTGACCCAAGCGAAGATGGCGAACCAGGAAATCGACGAAGGACCGCACCCGAACCGCCAGGCGCTCGTGCGGCACGAAAAGCGCGTGAATGTCCTCGCCGTCGCCGGGATTGAAAGCGGGTAGTACTTCCACCAGGCGACCTGAAGCGAGGTCCTCCGCGATGTGGAAGCCGCCAAGGCGTGCGATGCCGCCGCCCGCAAGCGTCATCAGCCGCACCGCTTCACCGGAACTGCCGAGGAAGGGACCTGTAGGAGTTCGCTGCACCGTCCTGCCGTCGATGCGGAACGGCCAGCTGTCGACCGAACGGCGGAAGTTGAAGCGCAGGCAATTGTGATGCTCCAGATCATGCGGATGCATCGGCTCGCCTCGCTCTTGAAGGTAGGCTGGACTAGCTACGACGGCCATCGTGCTTCGTCCAAGCTTGCGCGCCCTGATGTCGGCATCACGCAACGGGCCGACACGGATGGCCACGTCGGCACGTTCCTCCACTAGTCCGACGAGCGCGTCTGTCATGGTCAGGTCGACCGTCACCGCCGGGTTCTCGCGGAGATACGTGGGAAGGATTGGCAGCAGGCAATGCGTGCCGAACGGGACCGATGCATTGACCCGCAGAAGGCCTCGCGGCGAACGATCTACATCGAAACTGCGCTCAACTGAGTCGATCTCCGCGACCAGCCCTTCGACGCGCTCCCGGTAGGCTCGGCCCTCTGCTGTTAACGCGAGCGCTCGGGTCGTCCGAGATGCCAGCTGCACTCCCAACCGCTGCTCTAAACGTGCCATTGCACGGCTCACGGCTGAGGGCGTGAGCCGCAGCGCTCGTGCAGCCGCAACGAAGCTGCCGTGCTCCGCCACAGCTAAGAAGATCATCATCTCGCCAAGCCGATTATCCATGCTGATTGGTGACTCCGATGCACTTCTGCGTTGATGAAGTTCGATCTAATCAGCATTGGTTGGAGCGCATAGGTGTAGCGGCGTTCACGAGGAGATGACGCATGGACCTGCAACTCGATGGCAAGACAGCTGTCGTCACTGGCTCTACCGCCGGTATCGGCCTAGCGATCGCCGAGCGGCTCGCACTGGAAGGCGTCGCGGTTACGATCTGCGGCCGGGATCGCGCGAAATTGGACGCGGCCGCACAGCGGCTGAGCAGGGCAGGGCGAGTTTCAACGGTACTCGCCGACCCGGCGACGTCAGCCGGTGCCATGGCGCTTATCGAGGCAGTGCCCGACGCAGACATTCTAGTGAACAATCTCGGGATCTACGAGGCGAAGCGGTTTACGGAGATCAGCGACGATGATTGGCATCACCTCTTCGAGGTCAATGTCGTGAGCGGAGCCCGGTTGGCACGTCACTACTTCCCCCGCATGCTAGCGCGGGACTGGGGGCGGATCCTCTTCGTCGCAAGTGAGAGCGCACTCGTGGTGCCGAGCGAAATGGTCCACTACGGCATGACCAAGACCGCACAGCTCGCGATCGCACGGGGGTTGGCTGAGCAGACGCGCGGTACGGGCGTGACAGTCAATTCGGTTCTGCCTGGGCCTACTCGCTCTGAGGGTATCGTCGAGTTCATCCGCTCGGTCGTGGACAACAAGGACGCGCCTGAGAATGAGCGCGAAGCTGAGTTCTTTGCCAAGATGCGGCCGCTATCGCTCATCCGCCGGCTGATTGAAGCCGAGGAGATTGCCGCACAGGTGGCGCTGCTCGCGAGCCCGCTTGGTGCGATCACCAACGGAGCAGCGGTGCGGGTCGAAGGCGGTATCATACCGACGATTGCGTAGGGGAACCCAAGCTCTCCTTACACAGCCTTTTAGAAGATGAACGAACGGCGAAGGTAGGGATGCGCGCGAGGTGGCGCGAATGACCAATTGTGGGTCAGTCGGGCCACGATCGTGGACATCGTCGCTGCCCCGGTCACGTGCGCAGCACGGATCGTCAGCCGTTCAATGGCGAAGCCTCAAAATCAGCTAGCAGGGCAGCGACATCGTCGTACAGCGCTACAGCGCCGGCCCCACGAAGCGCTTGGTCGTTGAACTTGCCCGATCGGACGCCAACGGCTGCGATGCCGCACCTGGCAGCCGCTTCGATGTCGTACGGCGTGTCACCTACGACGATCACCTCGCTGGCCTCGAGCGACGAAAGCTTCTCGAGAGCGGTGGCGAAAATGTCGGGGGCAGGCTTGGTTCTCTCGACATCGTCCGACGTGGTCGAGACGCCGACGATCTCGCCGGCATCCAGCAGCCTGACGTAATACTCCAGCTCTTCCGATGACGCGGAGGACGCCAGCACGACCTGCCGGCCGCTGTCTTTGACCTTTACAAGGAGGTCTCTGGCGGCGGCGAAAGGGGTAACCTTCTCCAGGTACTTCGACTTGAATATCCGCCCGTGCTCCTCGCCCATCCTCTCCTCCTCGGCCTCGTCTGCGTCCGGGAGCAGAGTCGGCACCAGCATGTCGGTGCCCTTGCCGATCTGATCGTGAACCGCCCGATCATCGAACGTCGCGCCGATCCGGTTGAACACCGTCTGCCAAGCCTCAACGTGATAGTCGTTACTGTCGACGAGAGTGCCGTCGATGTCGAAAAGGACTGCCTTGATGGCCATGGTGTCATCGCTCCCGAGTTGACGCTGCAACGCACGGCGTACGGTGATCGGCACCACGAGGTAGCTCATTGTAAAACGCTGCGTTTGCTATGCCTCGGACTTTACGATCAAGCGTCGGAAGCGGGGCTTGCCCCTGTCACGAGGATCATGAGGTGATCCAGACAAGCTGCTACTTATGGTAGAACTCGGCTACCATCAGCAGCTGGCGTATCGCCCGCAGCTCTGCGTCCAGATGGAGCGAGAGCTTGTCCACGGTGGCGAGCATGTCAGCCTTGTACCATCGCCACTCCGATAAGGGCACGCGCAACCACCGCGTTTGGTATGCAACGAATTCCTCCCCCAACTCCATGCAGTCGATCTTCATGCCTCTGGCGACGATTTTGCTCGAAGTAGGTGCGTAGGCGACGATCGGATCAAAGATGCTGCCATGCTTCAGGCGTTGGTAGCGCTGGAAGTGCTGGCCGAGCGCGGTTCGCCGATCCGTGAGCAGAGCGCTTGCGTCGACGCGGTCGTTTGTCACCAGCGTCCGGGCGCGCCGCATCATCAGGCTCGCACGGAGGACGTATCCTTCCGCCTGGACGCGCAGCGCTTTTCGTTGATCGCTCGATCCGAAGAGGGTCGGCGGCGCCAAAGAACTGTCGATCATGCGGCGACGCCTCGCGTGACCGAAACGGCTTCGTTGGCGGCCGCGATCATGACGCCCGAGAGGATGGCATAGGCGCTCGTCCATGCCGCCTTGGTTGCGGTGTCAAAGCGCTGCCCGAGCGCGCCGCGTAGCGTTTCGATGAGCGCCACGCCGACAATCGAGTAATGCCGCTCCTCGACACCATAACCGACATGCCTGATGGCCAGCGCCCGGGCGACCGGCACCACCTTGTCGAGTTGATCGAGGGCATCGACGACGGCTGCGAGCGTGAGAAACAGCTTGCGACCTTGATCGTCGATATCGCCGCGGAACAGCGCGCGCGTTTCCGGCGCCAGCGTGAACAGCCGATCATAGAAAGTGTGTGCTGCGCCGGCGGCTGCTGGCAGCACGTGGGCGAAGCTTTCCTGAACCAACTCAATCTGATCGCCGGTCATCATGATCCGCAGGTACAGCGCAAAAGAGACCGGTGCGTTAACGGGGCGCGGTGATCGAGCCGGTCGTACGTCGGCCGAAAGAACGAGGGTTAAGGGTGCTGGGGTGCATGGGCCACGGTTGTGATTCCGTCAGAACGAAGACCAGTCTTCCTGCGCGGTCGGCCGCAGCGCGGTGACTCGCGGCGCCGAGCGCACCACTTCGAGCCTGGAACGCTGTCCGCCGACATCGTGACGCTGCTGGACCGGCCGACGCTCGCTCTTACCGGCAAGCGTGAAGCGCGCGACCTCCGCTGCCAAATCCTGCGCTTCCGAGGCCAGTGTGCGCGTCGCCGCGGTCGCCTCTTCCACCATCGCCGCATTCTGCTGCGTCACGCCGTCCATCTCGGAGATGGCGGAATTGACCTGCTGGAGACCGATCGCCTGCTGCTCGGCCGAGGCGGCGATCGTCGAGACGATCGTGTTGATCTCCTCAACGCGGCCGATGATGCCGCGCAGCGCCGACCCGGTGGCGCTCACCAGCTCGACCCCGGCCTCGACCTGCACCGTCGAGGCGGCGATCCGCGCCTTGACGTCCTTGGCCGCATCCGCCGAGCGCTGCGCCAGCGCGCGCACCTCGGAGGCGACGACCGCAAAGCCCTTGCCTGCGTCCCCGGCGCGCGCCGCCTCGACGCCGGCATTGAGTGCCAGCAGGTTGGTCTGGAAGGCGATGCCGTCGATGACGCTGATGATCTCGCCGATCTCGACCGACGTGCGCTCTATCCCGTCCATCGCGGTCACGGCGCGCGCGACGATCTCACCGGACGAATGCGCCTCACCGCGTGCCTGCAGCACCAGCGCGCTGGCCTTGTTCGCCCCCTCGGCGGTCTGGCGGACCGTGGCCGTGATCTCGTCCATCGCCGCGGCGGTTTCCTCGAGCGCCGCCGCCTGCTGCTCGGTCCGGCGCGACAGATCGTCCGACGCAGCGCGGATGTCAGCGCTCCCGCTGTTGATCCCGTCCGCAACCACCGACACGCTGTTCAGCGTCGAAGCCATTGCCGTCATGGCGGCGTTGAAGTCGTGGCGGACCGTTTCGAACTGCGCGGCCAGCGGCGCGTTGATCTGCAACGTCAGGTCGCCCGACGCCATTCGTCCGAGCCCGGAGCCCAGCGCGTCGACCATCGCCTGCGAATCCGCTGTGTCTCGTCGGATCGTCTCGGCATTGTCGCGGAAGACCCGCATTGCTCGGCTCATCCGTCCGACACAGTCGCGATGGTGGGAGAACAGGATGTCAGCCTCGAGATCGCCCGCCGCGAGCGCTTCCATCCGCACCACGGTCGTGACGTAGGGGTCGCTGATCAGCTTGCCGCTGTACCAAGTCAGCAAGACCGGTAGCGAGGCCAGTGCCGAGCCGCCCAGCATGATGCTCCACACCTCGGTCGCTGGCGACATCGCCGCCATGTAGATCAGGCTCAGGCTCAGCGCGGCGACTAGGATCTGGAAGGCGACGACCACGCGGAATTTGACGCGGATCGGGGCGTTGTTTCGGAACCAGGCAATCATCTTCGTACTCCTACCAGCCGGCAGAACTAGCGACGCTCAATAAATTTCCATTGGCGAATTAGTGATTTGCCACGATCTGTGTAATCGAAGACGCGTGGTTAAATTGCTTACAAGTATTCCAAATCACCTTAACCACGTAGAGGAGCTGTGGCGCTCTTATACCGAGGCCAACTGGCAACGGCACACACCTGAATATTCATTATTAAAGTATGTTTACTGCTACAAACGGAAGGGGGAATGCCAAAATTGCTAGCGACTGATTAAAACGCTTCAGTTGCTATGGAGCGATAAGGGAAATCCACGGTTTCCCGTTCTGCTCCTGATCATCGGAGGCAAGCAGGAGTGCTTTCAGTAGGCCTGGTGCGGGTTTAAGCGCTTCCAGCCTCAATGCACCCGAGGAGCGAGGAGCACCAAGACGGAGCTATGCGCCCCCTCGCAGCGACGTGTCTACGAAGCGCCGGACACCAATTGCCCGAACCGTTCAGGGCCCAAAACACGCTCACGCTAGCCGTCGTGATGAAGATGAACAAGCGTCGGCTGTTGGGAGCCCTGCGAACCGACAGGGCGTCCGTTTGTGGGTCTATCTGCGGCGGGGCTCCGGCTGAAATGATCGCGAAGATACAGCCAAGCACTTTTCGTTTAAGAACGACAAGCTTCTCTCCGCGTACATCCCTCCTCTATCTTCTGCTCTGCCGGGGAGTAGCATTGTTGTCGCTGCGATGATCGGCCTGCGACCTCTTCTCTACCGCCTGACCGTTGCGAGACGCGACATGTTCGCGAGCGTCAGGCTTCGCTGGGTTTTGCATCTGCGGCTCCCGCGATCATCGCTTTTCCTTGATCGGATAGACGATAGTGGCCCGGGCGCACCCGCTCGAACCAGCCGTAGACGTTGCGCGACAGAATGGTGCCGGCGTCCTCCGCCAGGTGGCGCAGGTCACGCGGCCGCGCGCCGACCTCGCGCATTGCCGCCGCGCAGGCGAGCGCGCGCTGGCGATAGGCGGTCATGATCGGCTGGCGCGACGAACCCCCGGCGTTCGGGTCGCCCTCACGCATGGTATGCTCCCTCACGAGCCGGCGGCGCAGCGGCAGATCGGGGCGGGGCCGGTAAGGCACGGGCTCGCAGAGAACTACGACCCGCTCGAGACGCAGGTCGACCGCGAGCAAGCCCACACCCAGCAGGCGGCACAGGCGTGAGACCCGCTGGTCCTGGTCACGCCCCCGACGCGAGGCGGCCACCGCGAGATAGACGATGTCGGCACCACGCATCCGCTCGACCGCCTGAAGGACCAGTTCGAGCGTGAACGATAGCTTGAGCTCCGCAACCACGATGAGCGGCGGCTCGCCGGCGCGAAGTCCGACCGCGTCGCAGCCGCAGATCTCGCCCTTTACCGTGAAGCCCTGTGCCTCAAGAAAGGCTTTGACCGGAGCGTACAGCGCGGTCTCGCGCCAGGTAACGCTGCGAACCGGTCGGTCTGTCGCGTCCGCCTCACTCATGCCGCGCCGCGCACCGCAACGGCCAGATCGCGCCGGACCGGGCCGACTGCTGCGACGAGCTTGCCGCCGGCGCTGTCGGCGCGCGTGCGGCTGACAACCGCGCCCGCGCGGGTGTCGTAGCTGACGACGTCATAGGCGCCGTCGAACAGCCCCGGAACGCGGAGCAGGGTGGCGTCCGCGTCGTCGCGCGCGCGGATCGTTCCGTCGGCGCTGATCGCGTCGGTCCGCACGAGCCATGCGACTGCCTGTCGGGCATCGCCGCAACCGATCGTCGCAACGCCGCTATCCGTGCAGGCCAGCTCCGCGGAGAGATTGCGCCGACGAAAGCGGGCCCAGTCGATGTGCGGCAGGAAGTCCGTCAGCGCTCTCTGCGCCTCGCGCATGCCGGGGGTGAGGACATGCGGGTGACGGTTGGGCCAGCGCATGCCACCGCCCGCGCCGCCGCTCGCCAGGTGCGCCCATTGGATGTGACGAAAATATTCGTCGTCGAAGGCGCGCGGCAGCGTCCGCTTGCGGTCTTTGAAGCTGTGGATCGGGCCGTGCTCCGAATCGAACACCGGCCGCGCCGGTCCGGCCGCGATCACGGCGTCACGCATTAGCCGGGCGGCAGCGAGCGCAGGCGCCACGGTGTCTCGCGGGTCGTCAATCGTACCATGCTCGTAGAGGTGGGTATTGGCGAAATCGAGCGACGGGTGTCGGAAGATCGGCGCGACCAGCGCAGGGTAGCGGATCAGTTCGGGGCCAAAGATCGAGACGGTCTGGAGATTGGCATGGCCGAGCCGCTCGCGCTCATGCGCACGCAGCCATGTCGAGAGGTCGTCAATGAAGGGTGCGACCGCTGTGGGGTCGTTGCCGCCATGTGCCGGGTGGATCTCGTTCCACAGGTCCCACGCGAACAGCGCCGGACTGTTGCCCCAGCGGTCGCTCGCGAACGCCAGCCGTTGCTTGATCGCGCGCCGCGTATCAGGACAGGTCAGCCACGTGTCGCGCCCGGCGCAGGGCCCGCCGTTTTCGCGCGCATAAGGGTGACGCTGCCAGCGAATCCACATGAAGAAAGTGTCGTATGGGGTGAGCAGCACCCTTAACCCGATGCGCTCGAGCAGGCGGAACAGGTCGTCCCACAACCGCAGCATGGCGGGTACGAAGCGTCCCGTGGGACGCTCAAGGTAGCGATGCTGGCTGTGGCAATATTCCAGCATGAGCCGGATGCAAGTGACGCCGTGCGCGCGCAGTCCGAGCAGGTGCCGTTCCACTGCCGCAAGGTCCCGGCGTCGGAATAGCGGCGCGAGGTCCGGCCACGTGATCGCGTCATTGTGCCCGATCGGGGTCCAGGACGTGCCGTCCTCGGTCATGAAATAGGGCGAGCCGGGCACCACGCGGATGCGGGCCATCGCCGGGGCGAGCGAACCTAGCGGAACATGCACCGGCGCTGATTAGTCAGTCCGGCCCGCCGGCACCACCGAGAAATCGCCGCAGCGACACGCTGGAGTGGCTTCCTTGATATCGAGCAAGCACTTTCCCATCCGCTGAGGACGGATCGGCACCTCTCCGGTCACAGCTGTTAAGCCGACCACGCACGACACACGAGCTTCGGCACTCGACCTGGACCAGTGTTGATGGCGAGCGTCCGAGAGCTGCTAGCAGCCTTCGTCTGGCTCTCCTTGTCACAAGCTTTTCTGTGTCTAGCTGAAAGGAGCCTGGTCCTGATATGAACTGTGTATTTGCTTGCAGACCAGCTGAAAAGATGTCGTAAATGGAGGTGGCATTGATTTTAGTCGCCCCGGCAAACGGGCGTGCTATGGCTTCGTGCTCAATCAAGGTCCAAGGCTCGCGTCCTTGATGACGCCGTTACTGTGGCAGAAGTCGCGGGAACTCGGCAGGAACTTCGCGCGCAAGGAAGCCGATCGGGCCGCTGGTTGTCGCCACGCGTCGGCCGCTCTGACCGTGCAGCCACACGCCCCAACCAGCCGCTACCAAGGGACAGCTTCCTCTCGAAAGCAATCCCGCGATCGCGCCAGCGAGGACGTCGCCCGAGCCGCCGGTGGCAAGGCCGATACCCCCGCCGCCGTAATGCAGGGCGGCGCCGCTGGGCTCGGCGATGATCGTGTCGCTCCCTTTCAGCACGACGACGGCGCCGAAGTGCGCGGCGATCTCGCAGGCCCATCGTTGCGGTTCGTCTGTGACCTGCTGCTCGTCGCAGCCGGCGAGGGCAGCCATCTCGCCATGATGAGGGGTCAGGATGATGCGCCCTGCAAAGGGCTTTGCTTCGTTCCGCAAATCGTTCAGGCACCCGATTGCCATTGCATCGATCACCACGGTAAGATCCCGTAGCGTCGTCCCGAAGACGAGCCGGAGCAGGTAGGCCGCTGCACCGGCATCGCCGATACCTGGACCGAGCACCAACGTGTCGCATCCTTGCAGCGGAGCTGCCAACGCTTCACCGGCTTCGGCGATCTCGCCTTTGGCGTCTTCCGGCAACGCGATCGATGCGGCTTCCGGCACGAGAAGCCCGAGTTGCAGGGCCAGCGACCGGGGTGTCGCCATCTGAAGCTTGCCGGCGCCGACCCGGAGCGCCGCCTCGCCCGTCAGACGAAGCGCGCCGGGCACCATCCGAGACCCGCCTATCGCAAGCACGCGTCCGCGGCTGTTCTTGGTGGTGCCCTCACCGTGAACGGGTGCGGGATGGGCCGCGATCCATTCGCTGTTAAGCGGGGTCGGTGCTTGGCTCATCCTCGCACTCCTGCCGCTCTGTCCGGTTCGGCCGTCGCTTTCACCAGATGGGAAACAATATTGTAGCCGGTCAGGACCATGCCGCCTTCTTGGCCGGTGGCCGGGTCGAACCGATATTCAGTGACCGAGCCGTTTGCGACGTCACCCTCCCGATCGATCGCGAGGATCCGTTCTTCGGACAGGTTTTCGATGATGTACCGCAGGCACAGGACGACGACCTGATGCGCGACGATCATCACCCTTTGACCGGCATGGTGCAGAGCGATCGTGTCCATGACGGATCGTAGCCGGAAGATAACGTCGCACCAGCTCTCCCCGCCGGGCGGCCGATGGTAGAATTTACCGAGCAAGCGACGAAACTCGGCCTGCTCGGGATAAATGGCGGCGACGCCGGCGACGGTGAGGCCGTCGAGGACCCCGAACTCCTTTTCACGCAGCCGCTCGTCGACGCAAATTGGTGTGTCTGCGGCCGCACCGCCCGACGAGCGGAACAGCGTGGCGGTGGCGCGGGCGCGGTCGTACGGCGAGGACAGGATCACCTGAGGGCGTTCGTCAGAAGCGCGCCCGGCGAAGGCTTTGCCGAGCGCCTTCGCCTGATCCTCGCCGCGTTCGGACAGGGGGATGTCGACGTCGCGGGTTGATAATGCGATGCGCTGTGCTCCCTCGGCGAGCGCGGCATCGCGCGCGAGGTTACCTGCACTCTCGCCGTGGCGAACGATCCACAACGTCCTTGGCCACCTCGCCGCCATCATATCGGTAATCTCTTTGGCGCAAGTTAATGATTGTTAGGCGCCGAACGCTCTCGCACGCACCGCCCGGCAAGTTCATGTCTGTTGCATCGTAAAGCACGCGTGATGCGACTCTGTTCCAGGATTGACGATGGCATTATGTTGATCTGGCGCAAAGTCCTGCAACGCTGTTGATGAAGATCAGCATTTTCGCGCCGGAACTATAATTATGCGCGATGCTTGACGGATTGCTATCGATCATCACGCAACCGGTGAGTCCGGGAAGGGCAAACGCACATGCTGGCGATGAATTATCGCGGACCTTATCGCGTCCGGGTCGAGGAAAAGCCGATGCCCGCGCTGCTGCATCCGGAAGACGCGATTGTCCGCGTGACCCGCTCGTGCATCTGCGGTTCCGACCTTCACCTGTATCACGGCATGGTTCCCGACACGCGGGTCGGCATGACCTTCGGGCACGAGTTTTGCGGCATCGTCGAGGAGGTCGGACCGGAGGTCCGCGCTGTGAAGGTGGGCGACCACGTCCTCGTGCCGTTCAACATCGCCTGCGGCAAGTGTCATTTCTGCCAGCAGGGACTGTTCGGCAACTGCCACGAGTCCAATGCGCAGGCGACCGCGGTGGGCGGCCTCTTCGGCTACTCGCACACCGCCGGGGGCTATGACGGCGGGCAGGCGCAATATGTTCGCGTTCCTTACGCCGATGTCGGCCCGATGGTCATCCCCGACTGGATGGACCCGGATGACGCCGTGCTGCTCACCGATGTAGTGCCGACCGGCTATCAGGCCGCAGAGATGGGCGGCATCCAAACGGGCGATACCGTGGTGGTATTCGGGGCCGGACCGGTCGGCCTGATGGCGGCGCGGTCCGCGTGGCTGTTTGGGGCCGGCCGCGTAATCGTTATCGATCATCTCGACTATCGGCTGGAATTCGCCCGCACCTTCGGACCGGCCGAGGTCTATAATTTCCGCGAGATCGACGACGTGGTCGTCTTCCTGAAGAAGCAGATGGATTCGCTGGGAGCCGATGTCTGCATCGACGCGGTCGGCGGCGACGCCGCGGGCAACGCGATACAGACGCTGATCGGCACCAAGCTGAAGCTCGAGGCCGGCAACGCGATCGCACTGCATTGGGCGATCAACTCGGTCAAGAAGGGGGGGGTCGTCTCGGTCGTCGGCGTATATGGTCCGACCGGCAACGTGATCCCGATTGGCAACGTCGTGAACAAAGGCATCACCATTCGCGCCAATCAGGCGTCGGTAAAACGCCTGCTGCCACGGCTGGTAGAGCATGTCCGCGTCGGCCACATCGAGCCAAAGGCGATGATCACGCACCGCGTGCCGCTCGCCGATGTCGCCGACGCGTACCATATGTTCTCCGCGAAGCTGGATGGCTGCATCAAGCCCGTCCTGCTGCCGAACGGCGCGTGAAAGGAGCACCATGATGAGCAAGGCCCTGATCAATCCGGCCACGGTGCCCGGCTGGGGAGTGGACGCCGACCCGCAGAACGATCCGACGTACCCGATCCGCCATATCGGGGATCAGAAGACGCGTGGGCTGACGTGGTGCCGGCCTGCGCTTCAGCGACCCGACGTCGAGATCCTTCGTTCGATCGAGCACAACCGGTTGCCTGCGGTGGTCGGCACGTCGACGCCGCCGAGCGGCCTCAGCGGGATGCTGCGCCGCTACGCCTTCCGTCGCAGTGAGTCCGACTGGTGGCACTGGCTGCTGTTGATGGGAGCGGATCGCGTCAACGTGGTGGAAGGCGTGGTCGACGACCTGCGCGGGGGAGCGGTCCCGAACATCCCGGCAGAAATGGGTATCGGCGCCGAATGGCAGTACAATCGCGCGCGTTTCCTAACCAAGGTCGGCGCGGTCGCGGCGGCGTCGCTGGCGGCGATCCTGATTGTCCGTGCCAGAAGAACTGACGCTTCCGACGCCACCCCGGCGCCGGAGCGTCGCTGGATCACGGGTGAGGCTCGTGAAACGGCATTGGGTGAAAAGCTTCATACGTCTGAACGTGGCGGCGCATGACAGCCAAACCTGGCTAGATGATGGCGGCGCGGGTTTGACCGGTCTTCTACAGCGTATAGCTTACCTGTCCCGCGGCCACGCAAAACAGCCGGCACCTGCGATGGAGCGGCCGACCATCAGCATTCGGCCTAGCACCGTCAAACCAAATGCACCTGCTTGTAATCGGGGCCGGGTAGGGCAGGGGGATGCCACGCCCGCGCAAGCCAGCCTCACCGTTTCGCTACTTCAACTCGTCGCCGGAGGTGATCCGGCTGGTGGTGCTGATGTACGTGCGCTTCCCGCTGAGCCTGCGGAACGTCGAGGACCTGCTGTTCGAGCGCGGGATCGACATCTGCCACGAGACGGTGCGGCTTTGGTGGAACAGGTTCGGTCCGCTGTTTGCCGGCGACATCCGCCGGCAGCGGGTGAGCCGGATGGGCCGGTTTCGTCACTGGCGCTGGCACCTGGACGAGATGTACGTGAAGCTGAACGGCGAGATGGTCTACCTCTGGCGAGCGGTTGATCATGAAGGCGAGGTGCTGGAAAGATACGTCACCAGAACCCGAGACAAGGCAGCCGCGCTTGCGTTCATGAAGAAGGCGCCGAATCTCTACGGCTCGCCCGAGGCGATCACTACCGATGGTCTGCGCAGCTACCGTGCCGCGATGAACGAGCTCGGCAACGCCGAGAAGCAGGAGGTGGGTCGCTGGGCGAACAACCGGGTGGAGAACAGCCACCTGCCGTTCCGACGACGGGAGCTGGCAATGCAGCGCTTCCGGCAAATGAAGACGCTGCAAAAGTTCGCCTCAGTCCACGCCAACGTCCACAACCACTTCAGCCTGGAATGCCACCTCATCGATCGACAGACTTACCGGGAACGACGCTCCGCCGCACTGGCGAAGTGGCAGGCGCTCGTCAGCTGAACGTCGCCGTCAAAGACGAAAATGCATCGTGTGGAGAGCGGTCCGCATTAGACTGACAGCACCGTCTGAACCCTAGCAAAGGCCTTTTAAGCTGATGGCCACCAGCTGCGCGTCAACAAGCCAAGCTGACCGCATGTCCCCGCAACCACCGCCATGGAACTCGACACGCCGCCCTTCCGGGCGGCGTTGTCGTTTATGGCCCAGCCGAGCAAATTCGCTACCTTCGCCACCACCTCGGCCTCCGGGCCATCCGCCTCGTCCGGGTAGATCGTCACGCTCTCGATCAGCGTCGACAGCAGCGCCGCGGCTTCCGTGCGCATCGTCTCGTCATCCAGTGACGTGCGAAGTTCGGCTACCTTTCGGCTGAACCGCTCCCGAAGAACCAAGCACGTCGGCATCGGCATGGCGGGTGTCCCGTGTGCCTCTTTCCGCGCGCGGCGGGTGAGCTGCGCCTTCTCCGCTTCGCGGACGGCGATCATCGTCTGCAGCGCAGGACTGGCAACGCCGATGAGCAGGTTCTGGTAGAGGTTCTCCAGCTCCGTGGTCAGCTGGCGTAGTCGCGCGGCCGTCGCATTGTCCTGACGCCCTTCCTCCGCAACGAGGCGGCGCGTCTCCCGTTCGAATTCCATGACGAACAAGGGCGCATGCTCTTCGGTCAGGAGATGATGCTGCAGCACCGCCAGGCTCGCGTGCTCCAACGGCTCCTTGCGTACGGAGACCCGATTGCTGCACGCGCCGCGCTCTTACTGGCCGGCACAGCGGTAATAGTCCTTGCCGCTGATCGTGTAGTTGGCTCCGCAGCAGCTGCACCGGATGAGACCCGATAGCAGATGTCGCGCCGGGGGGCGGCCGGCGGATGAGTTTGCCTGCGGCGCTCGCTTGCGACGCTCTATCTCGCTCCGAGCGGCCTCGAACAAGCCGTCGTCGATGATCCGCAGGTCGGGAACCGCGACCTCCACCCATTCTGATTGGTCGCTGAGCCGATAGCGGCGTTCGCGCCTCTCGCTATCGGGGTTCTTGCGCCATTGTCGACGGCCCCACACCAGACGTCCTGCATAGAGCGGATTGTTGAGGATGCCGACGAGCTTCTTCGGGTCGCCGCGGATCGTCGAGGCGTTCCACTGCCCACCACGCGGCCCCGGCACGCCCTCTTCGTTCAGGCGCGTCGCGATCTGGATTGAGGACATTCCGGCTGCGAACCACGCGAAGATCCGGCGGACGATTCCGGCCTGCGCTTCGTCGATTTCGAGCAGCCCTCGCTGCAACTCTCCGCTCGCGTCCAGTCGAACCATCCGCTTGTAGCCATAGGCTCGGCCACCGGCGAAGCGTCCGGCGAGTACCGCGGCTTCCATGCCGCGCAGCGTCTTGTCGACGAGATGCTTCAGGAAGATCGAGCCGAGCAGACCTGCGACTGCGAACTTGATCTCGTCGACATGGCCTTCGCTAACGGTATGGAGCTGGACGCGGTGATAGGCGAGCTTCTTGCCCAGCCAGGCCACGTCCTCTGCATCACGTGCGAGCCGGTCGAGCGCCTCGCAGGCGATGATGTCGATATCGCCCGCTTCCACCGCACGCAGCAGCTGCTGCAAGCCTGGGCGATCACGGCGATAATCCGACAGCTCCGGATCGAGCCAAGTCGCCATTACCGTACCGCCCAGATAGCCGACCAGCGGCGCACAGGACGCGACCTGGTCGGCATTTGATGAGGCAGCCTGCATGGCAGTCGAATGGCGACCGTACAGTGCAATACGGCGGGGCAGGGCGGTGAGCATGGCCTATTGTTTCACAGCCGCGGCGGCACGGGAATCCCGCAAGCGCGCATGATGTTCGGCCGCCGCTTGCCTCGCCAACAGGCGCACGAGCTCGGCAAGCGCCTGTCGCGACTCCGATGTCTGTGCCAGTATGATCCGTGCGGCGGCCATACCGGCGTTGTGGGACGGCTGGAGCGTTCTGTGCACAAAACGCACATCGCGTTATGTCACATCGTATGACGATGAACCGGTCTCTCGCCAGAATGCGATTGCCCGAAGGCTTCAGCCATCTGCGACCTGATCTCGGGAAAATCCTCAAGGATCATCGTACGGGCGTGAGCGGCACTGTAGGGCCAGTCAGTCAGGAAGCTCTCGCGGCCAGTGTCGGAATGACCCGCGCCGCGCTGTCGCGGATCGAGAATGGTGCGGCGATCATGCCGGGCGTCATGTCAGCAAACTCATGTTCCTGTGATGTTCTTGCGAATCACGGCGTCATCGTCGTAGCGTAGGGCCACCGCCGATCGACGGCGCACCGACATTGAAGGAGCCTTGGCATGGAGCACGATCTCCTGCTGCGTGCGGCTACGCGCCCGATCTATGACGCCTGCTACCCGAGTGATGATTGGTCACCGGTGCGCTTTGACGAGGCCGAGCGGTGCGGGACGGTGCATTACCGTCAGGCTGTCGACGCGGCGCTTCAGGCACGTGCGGTGCTGGCGGTTCGCGGTGAGCAGTTGCCGCTGCCGGCGCTCGCATAATCAGCGAATGTGGTTGGCCCGCCCAAGACCCTGTACGATCTACGCAAGGTAGAAGCGTCAGTCCGCGTCACCTGTAGCACCTGCGGGTCGGTGAAGACGTACGATCTGGAAGAGCTGATCTACACCCGGCGCTTTGAGCGGCGTTCGATTGAGTGGCCAGCCGTTCAGGCCGACCTGCTATGTATCACCTGCGGGCACATCCGGCGCGACGTTCACGTGACTGGCGTTCCGTTTAGGGCCAACGATCGTGAGCTGCGCCACCGCCGAGCTGAGACGCTGGTGATGAATCTGGCGCTGACGGTCCTCCAGGACGTAGCGAGGCGCGCGAGGACCGATGACCCGCGCACGCCGGTGACACGCCTCGCCTTGCGCGTGCTCCGCCCGTACCTTGCCGATCGCTCGGTGCTCATGCGCTTCTGGGAAGAGGCGGCAGCGGGGCATGGTCAGGCGTTCAGTCATGCCCAGCTAGCGCACCGCTGGATCGTCACGGAGCTGGTGAAGCGGGGACACGCTGTATGGGCAGAATTCAGGTAACCAGAATCGTGTGGGTGGGCACGTTGGGAAGGCCCACCCGACCGATCATCAAAAACCGTAGCTTACTCGGGCATATCCGAACCGACCTGGGACGTCGTAGGTAGTCGGGTCGTAATTGTTGAGGCTGCACGAGAAGCAGGCGGGCGGATCAGTATCGAAAACATTATTGACGCCAAGTGTCAGCGCGACCCGTTCGCCGACCCAGCTCGGGCGGAAGGTAAGCTGGACGTCGCCATAGAAGCGCTGGTCAAGACGGTTACCGCCTTGGTTCTCGATCACGTTGTCGATGTAGCGTCCGGTAAACGCCGCCGCGACAGGGCCGATGTCCCAGTCGAGCGTCGCCTGACCCTTGAAGTGCGGATATGCTTGGTCCGGGCTGCCGCGCTCCTTGCCGAGGTAGGAAGTGGTGGTCGTCCCGTTGGTGGCGGGCACGATCTCCTCGTATTTCAGCAGGTAGTTGCCGCTGAGCGACAAACCGAAGGTGCCGGCGCCGGTACGACGTGTGCGCAGCGTCAGCGTGGCGTCGATGCCGCGAGTCCGGATGCCGCCGGTATTTAACAGCACGCCGTTGATCGCCGAGATGAAGCCGTTCGGCGTGCGGTTGACGGCGGCGCACGACAGCGCATCGCCTGCGGTCGCGCAGCGCCCGAGCAGCACCTCGGCCGGGATCGACTGGATCGCGCCGTCGACCTTGATGGTGTAGTAATTAACCTCAAGGCTGAGCGCATTGGCGAAGCCGCCGCGCGCCCAAGCCGGGCTGTAGACGCCGCCGAATAGCCACGTCGTCGCCGTCTCCGGCTGCAGCGCGCGATTGCCGCCGGTCTGGACGCTGATCTGGCCGCCCTGCGGCTCGACGTAGCTGCCGTTGGCGGGCACGCCGTTGGCGATGCAGTTCTGTCGCACCGTCGCGTTGCTCTGGAACAGCCCGCCCGCCGCGCTGGTGCACGGATCGTTGAGCGTCTGGTCGAAGCGCGAAACCGCGCCGAACAGCTCGCCGATCGACGGCGCACGGTAGCTTTCCGCATATTGGCCGCGCAACAGCAGGTCGCTGACGGGCTTCCACAGGCCGCCGCCGCTGAACGTCGTGTTGCTGCCGAAGGTCGAGAAGTCCGAATGCCGCGCGGCACCGTTCAGCTCCAGCAGCTGCATGAACGGCAGATCGCGCAGCAGGGGCAGGCGGACTTCGCCGTAGAATTCGTCGACATTGAACTGGCCGCTTGCCGCCTGCGCCGGGATGTCGGCACCCAGCCCGGCCTGGATGACCGGATCGGGGGTGAAGCTGCCTTCCTGATCACGGTGCTCGTAACCCAACGCCACGCCGATCGGGCCGCCCGGCAGGTCGAACAGCTCGCCGCTGACGTTGACCGTATAGTCCTGCAGGCGCTGCGAACTGCGCGAACGCTCGTCGAACGCCACGAACGCCAGCATCTGCGGCGTAATCGAGCCCTGGCCGCCGAAGATGTTGAACGGCACGCACTCGCCGGTGCAATTGGCGACGGGGCCAAGCGCCTGCGCCAGCCGCGCGGTATTCAGGTTGCCGGTGAACAGCTGATGCGCGTCGTTGGCGCCTAGCACCGCATTGGCATCATAATACCAGTTCTTGCCAAATAGCGAGAACTTGCCGTCGATCGTGCCGGTGACCGTGAAGGTATCAACCGTCTGGTTGTAGGTGCGCTGCCCGGCCTCGACGAGGCGCCGCCCGATCAGCGAATAGGTGGCGGGCTGGCCGTTCGCGCCCGAGTTCAGCGTGCGGCCGAACGGATTGAAGGGGTTGGTCGCGTCGATCGAGATCGTGTCGAGCAGGTTGCCGTTGCCTGCGTCCGGCCCGATGTTGAGCGGCAAGAACGCGGCCTGGTTCTGCGATGCGCGGTGCGCCCAGGTCGCTTTGAAGCGGACGTTGAACGCCTCCGAGAACTCGGCGCGGGTGTTGATGAAGCCGCCATAGCGCTCGTTGGGGGTCAGGAAGTAGTTGAATGGCGCGAAGTTGAAGCGATCGGCGTCGGTGAAGCGGCGGAAATCCCCGCCCGCCAGGGTCGGATCGTACACGCCGCGCCCATTGAGCGGTGCGTTTCGCACCGTGATCGTGCCGCCGGCCGGCAGCGACGGATTGCCAGGGCTGAACACGACACGTCCGTTCAGCGCTGCACCCGAGCAGCCACCCTGCGCGCAACTCGTCTGGCCGGGGTTGGGGAATTGCGAGATTGAGCGATCGGCGGCGCGGACCGGATCCTGCTTGGTATAGAAACCGCCGACGTCGAGGTGGAGACGATCGGTGCCGCCGCCCCAGCTCAGCTGGTAGTTCTGCGTGTCGCCGTCATTGTAGCGCAGGTACTGGCCATATTGCGCCTGCGCCCGAAAGCCCTTCTGATCGGACTTCGTGATGATATTCACCACGCCGCCGATCGCGTCGGAGCCGTACAGCGCGGAGGCGCCCGATTGCAGCACTTCGACACGCTGAATCATCACGTCGGGAATTGAATTGAGGTCGACCGTGCCCGGTATGCCGCTGGCGCTCGCGCCGTTGACGTAGCGGAGGCCATCTACGAGCACGAGCGTGCGCTTGGCGCCAAGGTAGCGCAGGTCGATCGCCGCCGAGCCCGCGCCGACACCGCCACCATCGGGCGGATTGCCGAAGTTGCCCGAGTTGTTGAATTTGCTGTTCAGCCCGCCCGACGAGGCAGGGATGCGTTGCAGTACGTCGGCTACCGACGACAGCCCGGTCTTTGCGATCGCGGCGTCGTCGATGGTGACGACCGGCGAAGGATTATCGAGCGGATCGCGACGGATACGCGAGCCGGTCACGACGATGTCGCCGCCCTCGGCCGCGGCCGCTTCAGTCGGAGCTTGTTCGGGAGCGGCTTGCGCATGCGCACCAGTCGGTAAGGCCGCGGCAATGATGAGCGCGAAGAAGCTGGTACGTTGAGCAAGAATCTGCCGCATATGATCCCCTGTTTGAGGCGCTTGCATGAGCGCCTGTCGTTGAAGATGAACGGCGATGAAGCCCCCGCGCAAGATTGTTAAAGCCATTCGCGCTGCTCGGCGCACCTTCTATCGTTAGGTGTGGTTAATATGACACATTGCAGCTCGCACTCATGTGCTGCCGGTGATCAGCCAGCTTGCAACGATGTTTGAGGCGTTGGTACGCAGATGTGTAATCGCTACCGTATGACCGAAGCGCAGATCGCGCTGGCCGCCCGTTACGGCGTCGAGGCACCTTTCCCGCCCGATCACACGATCCCGCCGCCTGAGCTGTTCCCCGGCAAACTGGCCTATGTCGTGCGCCAGGAGGACGGCGCCCGCACACTCGACGTGATGCGTTGGGGCTTCCCGCGGAAGGTGCCGGGCAAGCGCATCGACAAGGTGACCGGCAAGCCCGTGCTGCTGGACACCAAGGTCACCAACGTCAGGAAGTACACGTCGCCGTTCTGGAAGTCGGCGCTGGCGAACCCTGGGCGTCGGTGCCTCGTCCCGTTCACCAGCTTCAGCGAGTACGGTCCCGGCCTGACTGGCAAGCGCCCGCTGTTCTGGTTCGACGTACCCAGCCAGCCGATCGTCAGCTTCGCAGGCGTGTGGCGGCCGGTTGACGGCGGCGCGGTGTTCGCCTTTCTGACGACCGATCCGAACCCGCTGGTGGCGCCGATCCACCCCAAGGCCATGCCGGTTCTGCTCGACGAGGAAGATGAGGAGCGGTGGCTGACGTGCTCGTTCGATGACGCCGTTTTGCTGGCCAAGCCATTCCCGTCTCAGTTGATGACGGCTCGACAGGACGCCGCCACCGTCGCCAAGGTGGATGAGGATGCCCGAGGCGCAGGTCCGCTATTCAGCTAGCGCGATCGAGTGCTCAATTGCATCGGCCTGCTTGACGCATATCAGCAACTTATCTGGGCACCGCCGTCAGATCCGTGCGTTCGCGGCGCATGGAGTTCACATCAACTTCATCGAACGATCGGCTGCCTGAGAACGACATGGATGTGCTCGGACAAGGGCTTGCGCGCGGCTTGCGCGTTCGAGGTACGATCGAGTTTGACGATCTTCTTGCCTAGCTAGATCAGGTCGGCGGTAGCTAACTGCGTCGAGGCGAGGGGGTAGATAGATAGGCCTGCCCTAGGTGTTCAGTCCCGGCATCTCATGGATCGGGTCGACGATAAATCGATCTGACTCTGACTCTGACGCCCAAGAGATCCGCGAGGGCGTTCTGATTTCGGCACCGCGACAGAGGTCGGAAACGTCTCGATCGAGGCATGCCGTATCGGAACGTTGAGGTGGAACGGCGTGGCCTTGCGCGGCGCCGAGTTGACGCAACCGCCGCGAGTCGCGCCAAGCTATCTCGATCACATCGAGGAACGGGTGTGGTGTCGCGCAAATCATGTGAAGAGATGAAGGACTTTGAAGCGATGTCTGGCGCGATAAAGTCGCAGCGTAGTTTGTCACTGCAAAGGTCACGATATCAACGACTTGCCAATGGTGTTGCGTCAGCATTCTGCCATCGGCAACGTGGCCTGGAACCAGGCAGCGATGGTGCGCGACGCTGGGCCCGGACAGATGAGGTCCCCGGTGACGAAATAATGGGAACGGCATCGTGAACGGGAAGATTGAAACCGCGTTCGTCGAGACCGACGAGCTGATCGTCAAGCCGGCATTCGGCCGGCTCGCCGCCAGCCATATCGGCGAATTCCTACTGAAGCGGGGTTTGCGCTGGCAGCGGATATTGGATGTCGACCGCGTCGATACGGTGATCGTCCAGGCGGTGATCAGCGCCAATCTGGCCTATCTTCCGATCAGGAGTGCGGGGCTTGATGTGTCGAACGAACAACGGCGTGCGACGAGCGTTCTCGCGGTTTCCTCGTCGATGGGCCTCAGCTACGCGACGGTGCGTAATCGCATGCGGTCTCTGGGCGAACGCGGCATCATGCTGCCGCGGGGTAGCGGTTATGTCGTACCGGTTAACCCGATGATCTGCGGCGATCCGGGCTCGCTTGCGGAACAGGATTTCGCGGCGATCCAATCATTGCTCAACGTCATGCAATCTCAAGGCTTCCAATCGCTTCCGAAAACCAGCCGCACTGCCAGCAGCGCGCGTGTCGGCCGGGCCATCGTCGAATTCGCAGTGCGCAGCCTAGAGGGCTTCGCGGAGCAACACGGCAGCATCACTACCGGCAGCATATGGGCGTCGATCATCGCTGCCAACGTTCGCGGCTTGCTGTCCGGTGCGCAACTGCCAGATGGTTACGCCCAGGCATCGCAACCGCTCCCAGACAGCGAGCGGAGACCAGTGTCGCTGCGCAAAATCGCGTCCGAGGTCAACCTGCCCTTCGAAACCGTGCGACGCCACGTGGCGACAATGGTGAAGCGCGGTTCGGTCGATGTTGACAAGCGTGGCGTGATCGTCCCGGCGCGGGCGCTGACCACCCCGCAGCAGATCGCACGCAGCCGGCTTAACATCGGCTATCTGCGACGCCTGTTTGACAGCCTCGATAGTGTATGATGCAGCCGGGCTCAGCTTGCGCTACTCATCGCCGAGCCGGGGCCTCAACCTACGAAAGCGAGCGTCACCATTTCGATTTAGAATGCTAGCCCGTCCAATTGAGCAGGTTGAGCTGAGCGTCAGCGCGACGAACCTGTCCGATTCCAACGCCCTTGTAGGTACACTCGACGCGTAGATGCCCGCGAAAAACGTCGCGCTGGCGAGCACGCTGTACGGTCGCCTGGTCTCTACCTCCGTCCGGCTGTTCTTCTGACCCCGCCCCGCGCTCTCTGACGCGATGCGCTGGGGGAGCGGGGCGGTGACTGATAGCGTCCTTATCGGCGATCGTAGCGACGCACTCGAGTGGCTGCGCGAGCTAAAGACCAGGCGGTCGTAGTCCGCCGGCAGGCGCACGACCTGCGATGCCAGGGCTGCCTGCGGTGATCTCCTCCAGGCGCCGTTCCTCGGCTTCCAGGTCGTTCATCGGCGTCATCGGCATCAGTCTTGTTCGCCGGCAGATGGTATCATTTCTTCGGCGAAGAGTATGCCTTCTTAAGTCAAGAGGAGCAATCGGCGCCTTGACTGTTGATGACAGTTCCCTCGGTCAGACAAAATCGAGTTCTGCAACGGCTAAATCCTGTCCTCGCAACCACCGCCATGGAACTCGATACGCCGCCCTTCGGGGCGGCGTTGTCGTTTATGGCCCAGCCGAGCAAGTCCGCTACCTTCGCCACCACCTCGGCCTCTGGGCCATCCGCCTCGTCCGGGTAGATCGTCACGCTCTCGATGAGCGTCGACAGCAGCGCCGCGGCTTCCGTGCGCATCGTCCCGTCATCCAGTGACGTGCGAAGTTCGGCCACCTTTCGGCTGAACCGCTCCCGAAGAACCAAGGACGTCGGCATCGGCATGGCGGGTGTCCCCTGTGCCTCGTTCCGCGCGCGGCGGGTGAGTTGCGCCTTCTCCGCTTCGCGGACGGCGATCATCGTCTGCAGCGCAGGACCGGCAACGCCGATGAGCAGGTTCTGGTAGAGGTTCTCCAGCTCCGTGGTCAGCTGGCGTAGTCGAGCGGCCATCGCATTGCCCTGACGCCCTTCCTCGGCAATGAGGCGGCGCGTCTCCCGTTCGAATTCCGTGACGAACAGGTGCGCATGCTCTTCGGTCAGGAGATGATGCTGCAGCACCGCCAGGGTCGCGTGCTCCAACGGCTCCTTGCGTACGGAGACTGAGCAGCCCCCACCGGGTGGTCCGGGTTGTCAGTTAGTGCATTGTGGTCTTCGCCGCCATTGCCGGGCGTAGGTGGAGCGAAGCGGAACCGGAG
>NZ_JAVDUC010000021.1:0-35959 GCF_031456125.1 Sphingomonas sp. BE138 | reverse complement strand
GCGGCGCCTCAGCGGGGGCAGCGCTGCGCTGCTTGGGAGGCTACACGCTGCCCCCGCTGCCACGAGGCGTGTCGCACTTCGGCTTGAAACCGCACAGTAATATGCGCCTCCCCGTCTCGCCGCGCAAGCGGCGTCCATGGCACCGGCCCGACTAGCGCGATCGTTCCCGTCGCGACGTCGAAGCTGATTGCATCGGCAAAGGGTCGGAGCACCTCGCTTGGACTTGCTTAGGTGATCGGCAGGCTGACTTCGCCGACGGTCAGACCGCTCGTCACCAAGGTCAAGCACCGCCCTGTTTCTCGGATCGCGCACGACTCCCCCGCTGATCCCGTCCAGCGCCACCGAGCTGATCCGTAACAGCCTGATCTCGCCGCGCTGGATGGCTGAGATCACAGCGCTTCTTAAATCATAAGCAGGAGCCGCCGAGAGCGTACACTCGAGCGGCTTCTGGACTGGCAAGCAATTCCTGCCGGCGGGTCTCGCGACAGTAAGCCTAGCTCACGGGCAAGCTCAAGAGCGTCAAATTGCCATGCGACCCTGATCCAGCAGACTGAGGGTTGTCATGACCAGCGCGGATTTAGCTCTACGCCTTGCCTAGTGCGCGCATCGTATCGGGCAATAACGTGTACACCGCCTCGCGCCGGGCGCCTCGATTGTGGTGATCTACTCGCCAGCCCTCATAGTGGCGCCGGACCAGCCCTGCCCGGACCAGCTCGGACACCGCCCGGCTGACATTACACCGGCCGGAGCGGCGCACCCGCTCCAGCACCACTTGCTCCACTAGTCGTGACGCTGCGTCAGGGTCTCCTGGCAGCTGCTCCTGCCCTGCCAGTTCCACCCTCACCTGCTCGGCCAGCGCTGCCCGCTTATGATCGCGGGCTGCCATGGGAGCGAGGGAGTCGCACAACCAGTCGCGCAGCCGAACGGCCTGCCCCTGCCGGAGGACGTAGGGTCCTGCCTTGCCCCCCTGCCCTGCCGCGCGCGCGATCAGGTTCAAGACCATGAAGGCGTAGCGCGGCCGGGTCGACACCTGCGCGATAACATCGATGATCGACGGCAGACCCTCGGCTAAGGGCGTCTGGGACGAAATCCTCGGCGGGGCCACCGGGGATGCGGAGAACAAGTCACCTTGAATCATGGGAACAGGAGAAGCACGAAACGGGAATCGTGTGAATCCCTTCCGGTTCGGCCGGCGGCGTTTCTGTCGGCTGCGACACTTTGCCGCTGGGCAAAGTGTCGCGATTGGCATTTCCAAACTATCTACTTGTGGGCGTCCACACTCCTGATCGGCCTACACGCAATCAGTACCCGTTTTCGCTCGACCGGAAGCCATTCGGCTGCGCGCGGTCCGCCGTTCTGTCGTGGAGCGGCAGCCCGAACTCTACGCCAAGCGCTAACTGTCGTCGGCCCTCTCGCCGGTGTCCGCGGCGTCCGGTTCCAACCGCCTCCACGACCATCCCGCTACCGCGAGCGCTCTGTCGATCCAAGTGGCAACGTGCCCTGGCTCGCCGCTGCAATACCAGGTGAGATAGTCTCCCTCCTCGCGCACCCAGGACACCACCTCGCCGGCCCGCCTGAAGCCGTAGGAGACGTCCATGCCATCTGGACCGGACCAACGAATGTTGGCGAGCGCACACCAGAGGTCGACAGCGCACGCGCCATCCGCTCTCACCCGTTCGCCGAGAACACGGTCGAGGATGATCTCGAATGCCTTGTAGGGTCGGTAAACACGGCTGCTGGGCTGACCCTGGAAGTCGTTGCGGCTGAAGAACGGGAAGGTTGCCTCCGTCGAGTTGATCCGCATCATCGCGGTCACGACACCTTACCATTGGCCGCCCCGTGTCGCACCGCTGATGATTCCAGCGGCTGACGCAAGCCGCTACGCGCTTCTGGGAACAGTCCCGGCATCCAGCGCCCCGCCAGCGTGGCAGGAAAGGCGATCTGCAGGGGCGCCCGGGAACTGTCGGCCGTCAGCACGCCGAGACTCGTCAGCGCGGAGGTAACCCGGCGCGCTTGGCGTTCGCCAGTGCCGACGATACTCTCTACCTCGCCGCGCGGGAGCTCGCCTCGGTACAGCGCTGCGTCAATTACCTGGATGGCCTTGGCCGGCAGCCTTCCCCCGTCCGTCTCTTCGGCCGCCCAGCGCCGGATGCGACTGCGCAGCTGGTCGGGCTCGACCAAGCCGGCCATGAAGTCGACTTGGTCGATGCAGGTCTTCAAGAAGAAGGTCGTGAAGCTCGCCAGCTCCTCCTCGCTTAGCGAGCCCCGCCCATCAAGGTCGTTGCGGCGGGGTAGGTCGCAGGCGGCAAGGTGCCGCTTATAGGCCTGCACGTTGCGGCCGAGGCCGCGCGCGATGGACCACACGCCGCCCGTGTCGAGCGCGTCGAGCAGCATGGCGTGCGACATGAGGCGGGCGACCCGCCCGTTGCCGTCGAGAAAAGGGTGAATCCAGGCGAACCGGTGATGCGCGGCCGCGAGAGATACGATGGCGTCCGTCGCGCCGCGCTTCTGATACGCCCAGGCGAAGTGCTCGAGAAAGCGCGGCACCGCCCCGGGGCTGATCGCAATGTGCTGCCCGACCCGAACATCGCGGGTCCGCAGGGCACCGGGCTCGACCAGAACGCGCTCGCCGCCCTGGACCGGCTCAATCCAGAGCATCGACTCGGGCAGATGCTCGCAGAAGCGTCGGTGAACCTCTTGCAGGCCCTCCACGCTCGTCGCCCGGCCCGCCAGCCCTCCCCCGTCGATCCAGCCCTGGACCGCGAAATGGGCGGTCGCCTCGAGCTGCAGGTCCCGCTTGGCCGGGTCAGCGCTGAAGTCGTTCTTCAGCGCCCGCTCGATGTCGACGGGGTGGGTATCATGCCCCTCGATCAGGTTGCTGTAGTAGCAGGTCACCGTTCGGACGAGACCGGCGAGCCCAGCCCGGAGTGCGGGCGGCAGACTGCTGCGGAAGGCGGCAGACTTGGCGGTCAGCTCGATCGCGAGGTCGACGGCGTCGCGGTACCGCGGCCCGCCCTCCCCCATTTTCATGGGCTGCACGGCGCCGATGCCCTCGCCCCGGTCGGCGACCACCCCGAAGTCCGGTTCGTTGGCCATGTCCTGCAGCATCTGGATTACCTGCTTGCCTCGCTAAGGTCGTCCGATCTCCGCCACCCTTGGCCGCTACGATGTCCGCTTCGACGGCCGGCAAACCCAGATCATATGAGCAGGAACGAAGCTGATCCGCCCACCCGTAATCGCAACGCGATGTCTCACATGTCGAAGTCGTAATCGTGGTCGATCTCGATCTCCGGCTCCTTCACCAGCTCTCTGACCGGAACCGGCGCCTGCCGAACAGCCTCCGCCACCGGCTTGGCAGGCTCGCTGCCGATGGATCGGAGGGCGGCACTCATCGCCTCCAGTTGGCGGCGATCGCTCGCGCCAGGATCGTCTAGTCGGGGCAGCTCGCCCGTGGCCGGATCGAATCGCTCCCTACCGGACAACGAGAGCTCGGGTGCCACATCGCTCGCGTGCGGAACGTCACCGCGATGTGACTCGATCGCGTTGGCGAGCGCTTTCTTGTCGTCGGTGTGCAGCGACACGTCCTCGCGCGCGCGGGTCTGGAGCACGTAGTAGAGGCTCTCGCTGTTCAGCAGCCTGTCGCGGCTGTCCATCACCGTGATCGCGCGATCGACCGTCATCCCTTGCGCACGGTGCATGTTGATGACAGCGCCATGGCCAAGCCGCTCGCGCATCGGATCGTCGGGCCCGATCACATGATCCCGGTCACGGCCGGACAGGTGGAGCGTGTCGCCATCGATCGCGGTGAGCGTCATCGCAGCACCGTTCGCCATCCCGCGCTTCAGGTCGCTGGCCGTGAAGACCAAGCGGTCACCTTCGCGAACTTCGATCTCTCCGGGAACGGAGAGCGCGGCCCCCTCCCCTCCCGATCGGAGGCTTTTGGGATCGAAGAGCCTGGTTTGACCGTCACGGGCGAGCTCGAGCATGCCGCTCGCCCGATCGATCAAGCCAACCTCGTAGGATCCCGGCACAAGCCCTGACTGGTGGCGGTAGATGTCGAGCCGCATCCCCTCCGCCCAATGCCGGATCTGGCGCAGCTCCTCGCGGGTCAGGTTCAGCGTATCCCAGCTGAGCAGGCTCAGGGCGTCCGCGCCCAGCTTTCCTCTAGCCAGCAGCTCGGCCCGAACCGTCTCCAGCACGGCTTCGCGCAGCACGTGCCCCGAAGTGAGCAAGGCGGTGCGGTCGCGTTCTTCGGGCGAAAGCTGCAGATATTCTACAACGGCCGCTCCTGCGGGATGAGCGTTCTCCTGGACCTTGTTCCCGAGCCGTTCGAAAGCAGCAGCGACCCTGCCCTCGCGTGCCAGGGAGGCGGCCTCACGGAGCACATCGGTCTGTTGGCGCCGGTTCTCGGTCAGCCGCACCGTCGGAGCCTCCGCCTCCTGCAGCAGCGCGAACGGCCGCCCGGCCTCTACGGCGGGTATCTGCTTCACGTCACCGACCAGCACCAGCTTGGCGGCCTCGCCGTTCCGGGCGACCTCGAACAACCCGGCAAGCTGACGCGAGGACACCATCGAGGCCTCCTCCAGCACCACGACCTTGCCCTTCATCAGCGCCGACAGCTGCTCGTTCGGCTTGGCCGGGCCGACCCGGCTAGCATGCTCCTTCAGCACGGATGCGAGCGAGCGCACCTCCAGCCCCCGTCCGGTCAGGTCATCCATCAACTTGTTCTGCGGGACCAGCACCAGCATCCCCGCCCCTACTTCCGCGCCAACCTCCCGTACGAGTTCGAAGAGGAACGACTTGCCGGTACCGGCATCGCCTTGGACGACCTGGATGCGGTTGGTGCCGGACAGCATGGCGTGTACCGCGACACGCTGTTCGCCGGACAGCGTGACCTCGCGCCGACTGGCCGCGCGGTCGAGTGCGGTGTCGACCGAAGCGGCCTCGAGGATGGGTGTCCCCTGCCCCACCCCGCCATGCGCGGCCGCAACCAGCGCCTTTTCCGTCGCCAGCATATCGCGGGTCGTGAGCCGGTCTGCGTGCAGGCTGCCGCGCGGACCGGCGATGAGCACACCTGCCTCGCGCAGCCGCTCGATGCGCTCCTCGATACCGCGCACCGTCGCGCCCTTCTCCGCCATATCGAGGCTGCTTTTCAGCAGGTTCGCGTAGGTGAAGCTCGCTTCGCGTTCGCCGAGGTGCCGAACACCGGCCGCGACCGCATAGCCGCTCGCCAGCTCGGCGCTCCGGCGCACCGCATCCGTGCCGTGAAGCAGCGGCTCGGGTCGTGGTCCGAAGGCATGCGTGATCCGCTCAAGTAAGGCGGCCCCCCAGGCACGCACGGCATCGAGTACGGACCGCGGCCGCTCGATTCCGCGCGCGGCGTCCACGACGGCGGAGATGGCAGCACCATGGACCTCGGCCTTCTCGGCCCACATGACGCGGGCAACCGTGGCATCGCCCGCCTGTTTGGCGTCGCGAGTACTGACCGCGATCGTCTCCATCGCCTTCGGGCCGGAAGCCCCAAGCTCAGCCGCCCGGCTAAGGATCTGTTCGCGCCGTGCGCTGAACGCATCGATGGCGGCACGCGGGATACCGCTGATCTCGAACTGACCGTGCTTGCCGGTGATCTCGATCCGATAGCCGAGCTGCTCCAACCGGGCACGGAAGTCGGCATGGAAGGCGGCGCCGATCGTGCTCGAATGCTTCCACAGCGCCGGATTGTGGAGGGCGACCCAGCGACCGTCACCCCGCTGTGCGGCATTCGCCACGACGACATGAGCGTGGGCCTGCGGGTCGAGCTTCCGGCTAAGGTCATGGTAGAAGATCGCGTACACCAAGCGACCGGGTTCGATCACCGCGCCGGCCTTGCCCGACCGCACCTCCCCGAACCGCTCCTCGGCCCACGCCATGGTGCTCCGGATCGCTTCCGCAAACGCTGGCATGACCCGCTCATCGCGGCCGATCATGGCGACCAGCGATACCGACTTCGGCGCGCTGAACGTCAGCTCGAACCCCGGCGCCCGCTCGCCATTGCCCCCTCTCGCAATAACGGCCCCGTTGGGCAGTTTGCCGTCCAGCACCTCGGCGAATTTTCCGGCATTCACGGTGCCGGACAGACCGAGTTCCTCGGCCCCTCCCCCGCCCCACTCGGAGGGCCCTTCCTGCTCCCCGGTGTAGTAGTTGTCGGCCGCATAATAGCCGGCGGCATCACCGCCGCCGGCGATCGAGTTGGGCCGGACGGTCACGGCGTCGTGCCGAGCAGAGGCGGAAAGGTGAGCCGGCACGGAAACGGCTTCTTCATGCGCTTCGCGTGGTCCACGCATTCGGCGTACCGGACCCGGTATGTATCATCGCCGAGAAGGCCTTTGGTCTCCGCCATCAGCTCGCCTTTCGTGCGCCCATCGCCTGCCAGGCTCCATGCCGCAGATGCCGAGTCACTCTCACCCAGAAGGCGGATGGAAAGCCAGCGCGTCGGCGCCGTATTCGCGAAAAGTAGGCAGATCAGAACAAGTCCGGCGATGCCAAGGGCGGCACCTGCGCCAAGCTTTGTACGCGTACCCGACTGACGCTTCTCGATGCGATCGAGCTGCTTCCCGAGGCTCTTCGCCTGCTCCTCGGCGGCTTTGGTGACATTGAGAACCGAGGCGGCCAGAGCGCCCTGCGCTTCCTTGAAGATGGTCGTAAATTCGGCCTGGAACTTGGCGATCATGTCGCGGAGATGTCCGGTCCCGCCGGTCTCCTTGATGGTCGTCTTGATCGCGTCGAAGCCTGCGTTCAACGCGCCGGGCAGATCCTTCGTTTGCTGGGCGATCAGGGCCGAGACGCGGCGCGTGATCTCGCCGATTTGAGCGGTCTGTTCCTCCATGCGATCGGCATGGCGGCGCTCACGTTGCTGACGCACCGACAGGGCTGCTTGTGCCTCCCTGTCGAACATGGTGGTGACCGCCTGTTCGACGAGATCACGGATGGGAATATTGCGCCGTTTGGATTCGGCATCCAGGCGGCTGTGGACCTCACTGGAGACGTCGATCCGCCTGCGGCCGGCATCGGTCATCGCCGCAGCATCCCGCGCGCTTCGGCCAGCATCCGGGTTGCCAGGTCGGTCCGGCGCTGCCGCATCTCAGCCAGCCCCTTCTTGCTCTCCGGGCCACGCCCGACCTGCGCTTCCGCGACGACTTCCAGGCCGGCACGAACCTTGGTGAGCTGGTCGAGCAGGATCTCGTCGAGCGGCAGCAGCTCGTCCTCGAGTGAGCGCACCAGCGTGTCCGCCACCCAGGCGCTGCGCGTCTTGCCGACCTGGCCCGCGCGGCGCTCGATGCCGGCAAGCTGGTCGGGTTGCAGGTACACCGTGATCGGTACGCGCGCCATGCGGACCCCCTTCTACCCCGGAAGGGAGTGTGCATTGCGCATAACGGGCGCGCAAGGAGGAAGTGCAGAGCAGCGCCAGAAGAAACGCTGCAAATCCGTGCTCTAGATGCTCTGTGGACCACCATGGACCAGACGGTCCGAGCACAGCATCTGCGTCGGACCATGCCGCTCAAACGACGCGAATCTGCCCTTTTTCGCACCCCGTCAGGGTGCATCGGGTGTGCCCCTACCCTTACTGCTCAGTAAGCTGGCCGCCGTAGATGATGTGGTTCTTTCGGGCGCATCCCCGGATTCCGGCGGAGCACACGGGCCGGCGCATGAGCCGGCCAGCCGACTCAGTCTTGCCCCGCCTGACGCAGGCTTGCCCGTAAGGCTTCGAGCGCCTCCTCGCTCAGCGTTTCAGGCGTCAGCACCAGCCGGTCCCGCATGGCACGGCGCGTCAGCCGTATGAGGAAGGCCAGTTCCGGCGCCTCGAACGGGTCGTTTACCGCCAGCTCGCGCGACCGCTCGCCGTCGGTGATCGTGAGATGGAAGATGCGGGCTTCCAGTGCCGGCCAGGCCGGATCGGGTCGCGTGAAGAAGTCGATCGCGTCGGCATGGGCGAGGAGGTTGGACCAGTCCTCCGGAGCGATCTCATCGAGCGTGCGACCCTCCTCATGGTAGAGGGTTCCATGCGGGGTGAACCATCCCGAAATCCCAAGCGTGATGACGTCCGTCATGGGTCGGTTCCCTCCCCGTTGTCGGTCGGGCGCTGATGCTTGTGCCGGTCGTGTTCAGCACCGCTCGGAGCGTCAGGATGGCGCGGCATTGCGGCGGCCCCCGGATCGTTCCAAACCGTGTCGAACGCATGCTGAAGGCGAGCTGCAACAAGGGTGCATCCAGCCCGGTCGAGCAACGCCAACGCCAGGCGCATCAGCGCCAATGCCGTCCTGACATCGTGGTGTTCGACGTCGCTCATCGGCGGGCGTGATCCGGGTTAACGACGGGCCGATGGACATTGCCAGAGCCATCCTGTTCCGCAATCGGTCTGAGCTCGAGATGCGGCATCAGGTTGCGTCGGATCTGGTCGTCGGTGCCGGGGCCGTACCAGCCGGCGCAGCGGTCCTCTTCCGAGAACCGGTGCCACGCCATGAACGCGACATCCTCACTGATGGCGATGCCGTCGGCAGCCAGGACAGCCACGATCCGAAGTACGTCATCACGGTAGTCGACGCGCATCCGCTGCTCCCATTCGAGCGGCTTCAGAACCGCCTGGTAGCGTAGCCGTTCGTGCCCGGATCGATCGGTCATTCGCCCTCTCGCGTGCCGCTTATTCCTGAGGGGATCCCGAGCCGCTCACGCTGCTCGTCGCGGGTCGCGTAGCGGTCGGACCTGATACCTACAATTTCTGTCCGCGAGCCATGTCCAGCGGTCACGAGAGCGGCCCGGATCAGCTCGCCGACGTCATGCGAGCCGGCCTGCGCTTCAAGGCTGGCAAGCATGGGGTAAGGCAGGTCCAACATGACCCGGATCATCCAATCTCCCGCCTCGGTGCGGGTCGGGTAGCCGCCGTGTCCTGGCTCGCTCCAGTCGGTGCCGGCGAGGAGCAACCGCAGGTCCGTCGAAGGGTCGGCCGACGCATAGGGCGGGGTCTCACGGGAGGGCAAAGGCGTTAGTTTGAAGTCGCTCAGGTCGATGGTCATGGCGGGTCTCCGTTCAGGGTTTCCAGTTTATGCAAATCGGGCAGATCGGCTCCTCAGAGTCCGTAGGTGCACGGCGTCGAGAAGGTCGGCGCCAGCGCATCACGCCGGGACCAGAAGGTGGATTGGCCGTTGGGCGTTAGCGTGGTCGGGGGCACCGCGATCTCGACCATGGGACCGCGGATCTGGACTACCGTGCCGCAGTTGGTGACGGTTCCGATCGCGAGGTCGCGTCGGAAGGCTTCGTGCCGGTTCTGCTCGGCCTCTCGGTCGGCGACGTAGCTGTCCTGGGTGCGTTGGAACCATGCCGCAGAGCGGATCTGGTCGGGGCGGCAGGCATAGACGGCGGTGCGGGTCGGGACCATCGACACGCGGCTCATTAGCCGGCTGCCCAGGTCGCCTTTCGTCGCCACCTCGGTCGTGTCGAATGTGATCGCGACGAAGCCTCCGAGGACCTGGTCCGGTCCACGCGAGCACACGGCCGACATGCCGTACCAGAAGTGCTTGAACTCGCCCCGGGGCGGCAGCCTGCGGCCGAGCGCGCGATCGCGGAAGGTGCGTGCTGCGTCCCCCTCCTCCGGCTCGAGCCGACCGCCCTTGGCGCTACACTCCTGAGCGAAGGCATCGCGGGCGCGCTCGGCTGTCGCCGAGCCGTTGGTGGTAATCTTCTCGGAGAAGAAGGAGTAGCCGATGATCTCGTCAGCGTCGTCGAGCAGCGGGAAGACCTGCGGCGACGGGCGGGTCCGAAGCGACCCGCTGGTCTTCACGTCGGTATCGCCGCCGATGGTGGTGAGAAAGTCAGCGACACCGAGTGATTGCTGCGCCATGGCCGGAACGCCCGCCAGAGCCGCTGTGAGCGCCGCTACGGCTCGAAACGTACCCTGCCCTGCCATGACCGCCTCCCCGTCGTCTGGAGGCGTTCTCCGGCCCGTGAGCCGGTTGTGGTTTAGCTGAGGTCTTCTCTGTCCGGCGGGTGCACGATGGTGTCGCGGAAGGAGAGAGCGCGATGGCCAAGAAGATCAGCAATACCGAGATCCTGGGGGTGCGGGCGGCGGCCGAGGCAGACCCCGCACGGGGCCGCGTCTGGGTCGGTCTCGACGTGGGACTGAAATCGACGGCGGTGTGCGTGCTCGATGGCGACGGCAAGGTCGTGCACCAGTGCTCGATGAAGACGCACCCGACCGAGATCGGGCGCTACCTGGCCAAGAACTTCACCTCCAACGTGGCAGTGGTCGGCATGGAGACGGGCGCCATGTCCGTGCACCTGTCAGGCGGCCTGCGTCGGCTCGGCTACCAGGTGGCAGTGATGGACGCGCTCCAGGTGCATCGCGTTTTGTCGCTCAAGCGCAACAAAACCGACGCCAACGACGCCCGCGGCATCGCCGAGATCACCCGCACGGGCCGCGACTACCTGACGGAGGTCTACGTCAAGAGCGCCGCCTGCTACGAGGTGCGCGCGCAGCTCATCATGCGCCACCGGCTGGTGCAGCAGCGGCTCGCCAACGAGAACATGATCCGCGGGCTGCTGCGCGTCTATGGCGGGCGGGTCGAGCCGGGCGCCAAGTCGGCCGCCACCTACCGGGACCGGGTGGTCGAGCAGCTGATGCAGATCCAGGATCGCGACGGCCTGAACCTGCGCTCGCGCATCCTGCCGGTGCTCGATCTGTGCGAGCGGCTCCAGGCGGACGCGGAGCGGATCGAGACCGAGCTGGAGATGCTCGCGGCCGCCAACCCGATCTGCCGGCGCTTCATGGCGGTGCCCGGCGTCGGCGCCATCACCGCCTTGTCGTTCTTCACCGCCATCGAGGAGCCGTCCCGCTTCCACCGCGCCGACGACGTGGCGGCCTATCTCGGGCTCACGCCGCGGGTCTACCAGTCGGGCGAGAGCCTCACCCATGGCAGGATCAGCAAGATGGGCAACCGGCTGACCCGCACCCACCTCGTCACCGCCGCCACCGTGATGCTCTCCGCCACCAAAACCTTCTCGTCCTTGAAGGACTGGGGCCTCAGGCTCGCCAAGAAGGTCGGCTTCAACAAGGCCAAGGTGGCGGTCGCGCGCAAGCTCGCCATCATCCTGTTCGGCATGTGGCGGGACGGCACCCATTTCCAGTTCAAGACCGAGACGGTCGAGCCGCACCGCCAGATGATGCAGGCGGCCCGCGCCTGACGAGGCTTCACCCGTCCGTCCTCATGGACGGTATGATCCTCCCGGGAGGCGGAGGGACCGGCGACTTCGCTTTAAACGCTGGGGCAGCGATGACCCCGAGCTACGGTTGTTGGAGCGCCACCCTTCGATACGAACCGACCCCAATGCGGCGTGCGACATCATCTGAAGGCTGCGCCACGACAGCCGTCGCATGACCCCGAAGAGACTGTTGCACCCCGGGTTGATCAACACCGAACACAAGGACGTTGCCACAAAAGGCGAACCATGATGATGTAGCAACTGCCAGCGTCACCCCCGCCACAGGGGACCTCAGCTAGAGAGTGTTAGCAACCCTGCATAGCACAAGGCGCCGCCACCTTTAGGCGGAGCCCTGGACATGCGTGACGGCCACCCGGCCAACACCTAATTGCTGACCGGCTGCTATGTCTTGAGGTTGCTACGCCTCACCGCCGGGACTGACCGGGCGGCGAACGGACGCTATCACGTCGGGAGCGCCGAGCAAATGCGAAGCGTGGTGTCTCGCCCTGCCCGATAGGCAGCGGCGCACGGTTCGGATCAGCTGCGCCAGCTCCGGTGCTTCGAACGGCTCCGGGACGGTCAGCACCCGTGAGTGGTCGGCATGCACGAGACGTATGCTGTACGTGCGCGCGTCAGGGCGGACAGGCGCAGTCCCATTCGGAACCGGGCGGGTGAAGAAGTCACTCGCCTCGGCCGCGGTGAGCAGCTCGGCGACCAGTGTCGGGTCGAGATCGGCGAAGTGGCGAACTCGCTCGCCAGCCCGGCCGGGAAAGTGCGCGATCCCGCCGGAGATCGTAATGCCGACCAGATCTCCAACCGTTTCCGGCTTAGAGCCGGTCACGCAGGCGCCCTGCCCTGCCTGGCGGCACGCCGCTCACGAGCACGACGGCGTCGTTCCTCGTCGCGCGCGACCTGAGCGGCGTCGATCACCGGTGCTTCGACAAGGCGAAATCCTTCCGCTCGCCGTGCAGCTTCCCTTCGTCGAGCTCGCTCTGCCTGAACCTCGAATCTCAGATCGGAGCGGGTGACCACGTAATCCAACTCGTGCTCATGCTGCCTGATCAGCGCGGCCAGCGCATGGACGGTCACCTCGTGGCCCACGGCCGCATCTAAAGCTTGTAGCCAGCGAGGTGACGCGTAGCGGTGACGTTGGACCCAAACATCGCGGCCGAGTTCCAGGCCTACTACCAGCGCCCATGCAACCGCATCGAGGCGGCTCGCTACCACAGGCGTCGTTCCGGTCACCTTGTCGACGACGGTGAGCGCGATCAGCCCGGCCCAGAAGGTTAGGATGCTGACCACCGGACACGGGTAGGTCCGGCTGACCTCCAGGCGAGCGACGAAGCGATCCAGCACCGGTATGGAAGCTTCCCTGTCCGCCGATGCACACTTCTCAGCAATTCGGTCGTCTTCCATCGGATCGCGCTCGCAAAAAGCTAGACGCGTGATATACGCTTTACGTATACTAGGCAAATGGTAGATGCCTGGTATGCGTTCTCCTGCTTCGTCTGACCTGCATTGTCGCATCGTGCACCTGCTCACAAAGGCACGCCGTGATGCCAAGCTGCGGCAGGTCGATCTCGCTGGGCGGCTAAGTTGGCAACAGGCCTACGTGTCGCGGTACGAAACCGGCGAGCGCCTGCTTGGCGTTGACGAGTATGTTGCCGTGGCATTGGCTATCGGGGTCGATCCGGTCATGTTGTTGAAGCAAGCTCTCGAGATTTCAGTTGGTAAGAGGGTTGACGAGCGACCAACTGAATAGCGGGCATCCGCTTGGTAGGTCGTGCCGGTGCGATCGACGAGGAGCGAGGCATGGACATGGTTCGTCGCAGACGCCGACATTACCCCATCCGTCCTTCGTCACCGCGTTACTGCACTGACTGGGGCCTGGATCGATCGAGCAAGTCGCTGCCCGGTCCTGACGATTTACGCTAGCGCACGGCACTGTGGACGCAATGCGACGCTAGAGCCTGCCTTTCTGAATCTCCAAAATTCAAAGAAAAGTATCTCGCGGGGTTAGAGGGTTCAATGAGGGGTTAAGAGGTTAGGGGTGCTGCTGTAACTGCTCAAGTCAGCGACTTTCCACGATTCGCTTTCGAAGGTGCGTTCCCGGAGTATCGTTGCGGCGTTCCTGAAGGATCGATGCTCGCGTTCCCGATGTATCGCCTCGCCGTTCCGGGAGTGTCGATTAGCGTTCCCGGAGTATCGATGATCGACGGACGGGTGGAAAATGAGCACTCTCATTGAATCAGTTTGCGATGGCGTTGCGCCGGCGACGTTCAAATTGTCCGAATCTGCGGTGCGCCACGAGGCCGTAGGAAGGATCTGTCACTCGCCACGCGATACATCCGGAACGCCATCGTCCTTGCGGATAATCTCGATGCCCGTGGAACGCGGCTTTTGCGGGACCAGTCTGCTGCAATGGACGTCGACCTCTTGCCGCTCTTCGGATCCCTCCACGACGCGGCAACAGCTCTCGCTCACCAGGGTCGGTTCGGCGCCCTGCAAATCCAGGCTGTAGCGGAAACCACCGTACATTTCGGACTCCGGGAACTATCGATCCCCGAAGGTCTCTAGCATGGGTGCCAGTCGTAGCAGGCGGAGTCCGCTTTTCGCCTCCAGATCGCCGACGCGGCCACGGATGACGGCGTGAAAGTTCGCGCAGGCTCCGCCAAGCGCCCCGCGTGATCAGAGCCATCGCCACGGATGACGGTCCACCGCCATGCGCCACCTGATGCAGCGGCGCGAAGCCGGATGTGCTACCCGGCCGCGTAGTGTTGGCGAGCGCGGGCATTGCCCGGACCTTTTCAACAATCGTCGTCCAGTTGTAGCTCCGTGCCGCGTCTGCCAAAGGATCGCGTTGCTGCTCGATGTTCGGACACAGAACCCCGCGCTGGCGACGCCGTCCTATTCGGTGGCCACGAATCGCAGGTGATCTCTCTACCGCAGCGTATGCCGATTCTTAGCATCAAAGCGCCGCACGTAGCCGATGAAGGCGTTCTGATAGCTCACCGGGGTCCGGCCTGCGTCCGCCTCTATCCAGGTGCGGAAGTCAGCGTGGAGTGTCTGATAGTCCCAGCCGGGGCATTCGGCGCGCAGCGTTGCCAGAGTCGCGTCGGTGATCTCGCCGAAGGTGGCGCGGCCCGACAGGCTCTTCACGCTGCGGCGGATCAGGGCGGCGGCATCGACGCCGGGCTCGGCCGTCGGCTCAAGAGCGGGATCGGGCTTCGGGGCGGGGGAGGGTGCCTTGCCAGTCTTCGCTGCCTTCGCTGACGGCGCCGCCTTCGTCTCGCCTTCGCTTCGCCGGCGCATCCGCAACGCGGGTTCGCGCTTGCCATCGGGCTGCTCTATCGTCAGCGCATAGCCGGGCAGTTCGTCGCGCTCGGCGATCTTGGCGATCTCGAACTTGAAGCGGCGATACTGGCCCTCGGCGCCCGACTTCTCGAACAGCGTCGGCATCGAGATGGCGAAGCCCGCCTCGCCGGCGCCGCCCGCATGCTTGCGCGCGACCTTGTACAGCCAGCGCTCGCGCCCGCCGGTGATGTCGAAATAGGCGCGGTCGATCGACAGCACGCCGCCGGTCATCATCACGCCTTCCCAGAACCAGTTCGACAATTCGATTGTCATGCCACGCGAGCGCTCGGTCTTCTCGTCCACCAGCTGCGTCCAGCCGTCGAGCCAGCTGAACGTCGCCTCGCGGCGGTTCTCGGCACGGATATTTGTCTTGACCGTGGTCGACACCAGCCGGTCGAGCGCCTGGCCGAGCAGCTCATAGGCGCGACCCGTCGGCTGCCGCCCAATCGCGCGCAGCAGGTCGTAGGGCATCAGGTGGAGCTTGCGCGGCACGTCGTTAACGCCGCGGCGCGCCATGTCGGCGAGCATCGAGGCACAGTAGATCAGGATGTCCGCGTCCCAGATCGTCGCCATGCCGTAGTCGGGATTGGCCGAGACGTGGACCCACAGCTTGCCGTCCGGTGATCGGTAGTCGATCGGCTTCACACGCTTCGACTTTGCGAGGCTGAAGAAAGGCCGCTCCATCATTTCGCGCTGGTCGCGCAGCGGCAAGTCGGCAAGATAGGGGAGGAACAGCTCGAACTGCTCGGACACGGCCTCCCGGCGCGCGCGGGTCATGCGATGTTTCCCCGGGGAAACATCGACCAGCGGTTTACAAAACCGATGCTCCGCCCCTGCATGTTTCCCCGGGGAAACATCAGCGCTGGAGTCCTTTCCCGGTCGCCTCGAGGTGGGCCAGTGCATCGCGCAAGGCGGTCATCAACTCGTCCGTGTCTGCGCCAGAGCCCGCGTGGAGGCGGATCGTCACGCCTTGCCGGTTAGCCGACTGTACCGTCAGTGCGGTGCGCCCGTACTTGGTGGCGTAGCGGTACGGCTCCGGCCTTTCGTCACCGGACAACGCCTTTGGCGCGTCGAGCAGCCGCCGCAGCACGTCCGTGGCGGGGGAGGGGGGGGCGCCCGCCTCGCGACGTGCCGCCTGTTCCTTGGCGACCTGCCGCGCCATGGCGGTGATCGCCTTGGCCATGTCCTTGTCGTCTAGCGCCTGGGCGAGTGTATAGGCCGGCTTCAGCTGCACGTCGCCCGGCGAGGCGAAGGCGGCAATCACCGCGTCAGGGATCGTGGCGACCTTCAGCATCTTGGACAGCCAGCCCTTGGACAGCTTCAGCCGTTCGGCCATCCGCGTCTGGTGGTTGCCGTAATGCGCCTTCAGCGCGTCGAGATAGTTGCGGGCCCGCTCCAGGTCGGACACGTCGGCCCGCGCGCGGTTTTCCAGATCCGCCAGCCGGAAAGCCGCCTCATCATCCAGCTGCGCGACCTGCGCCACGAACTGCATGTCGGGATAGCTGTGCGAACGCAGCCAGCTGATCGACCAATGCCGCCGCGTGCCGGCGATCACCTCGAAATCGTGATCCGGATCGCCGTCGACGCGCCGCACCACCGCCGGCACCTTCTGTCCGCCCTCGGCGACGATCGAGTCGATCAGCTCGCGGCAATTCTCCTCCGAGAGGTGCGCGTAAGTGCGAGCGTTGCCCGGCCAGATGCGCACGCGCGCGGGATCGAGCAGCAGTTGGGTGACCTGCCGCACCTCGCCGCTCGCCACACGCGCCAGCGCGGACTCGCGACCGAGCAGCGTGGTCGTGCGCGCGCGTTCCGGGGGAGCCTCGCGCGCCGGGGCAGGGAAGGGGGCATTGCCTTGTTCGGACGCGTCATCTGCGAGCAGCGCCGCCAGATAGTCCGATTGCTTACGCGCCATGCCGCACCTCCCGTGCAGAACGTAAGTAGAACATGGCGTTGTAGGAAAGGTCAGGCCGCGGCATGGATCACCGCCTCCTCGCTGGCCGGTTCGACACGCCCCCAGCTTTGGCGCACGAGCTGCTCCACCTGCCGCAGCGCCTCGTCCAGATTGGCGCGGCTGCGCTTGTGCGTCTTGGGCGTGCCGATCGGCTTTTCCAGCTCGTAGACGGTCATCATCCGCATCGCCGCATGGCTGATCTCGGCCGATTCGAGGATCGGCACCGGGAGCAGGGCAGGGCCGAAGCTCTGCTCCATGATCGCGCGCACCATTGCGTGGCTGGGATCGTTGCCATCGAACTTGGAGCAGATCAGCCGGACGAACTGGTAGTCGACCTCGATGCCGGCGCCCGTCAGCTGGTGCAGCACCTGATCCATCATCGACAGGAATTGCACGGTGGAGCAGAAATCCGGCGTGGTGGCCGCCAGCGGCACCAGCAGCGCGTTCGCCGCCTGCATCACTGCCAGGCTAATCGTGCCGAGGGCAGGGGGCGGATCGAGCAGAACGATGTCATAGTCGCGCGCGAGGTCGGACAAACCGCGCTTCAGCTTGCGAAACCGCGCCGCCAGCACTGATCCGCCATCGCTGCCCGCTGCCGCCAGCTCATATTCAACGTCGAACAGTTCGAGATTGGACGGGATCAGGTCCACGTTCGGCCACGGCGTCCGCTTTACCGCGTAGAGCAGGTCCGCTTGGGTTGGGTCAATCGAGAGATACGGGTAGAGCGTCTCTTCCCGCGTAATGTTGAAGTGTGGGTTGAAGCCGAACAGGGTCGTCGTCGTCGCCTGGCTGTCGCAATCGACCACCAGCACGCGATAGCCCTGCACCGCGAAATAATGGGCTAGGTGCGTGGTGACGGTCGACTTGCCAACGCCGCCCTTGAAGTTCTGCACCGCGATGATCGCCGGCACGTCGAGCGGGGCGCGGGCAGGGGACGCGCCCAGCACCTCGCGCATCCGCAGCATTTCCTCGACCGTGTAGCCCAGCCGGCGCCCGCTCTCGGAGGCGGGGGCAGGGGGCAATCTCCCGTCATCTTCCGCCATGCGGATGCGGTTGGTAGAGCAGCCGAGCAGCTGTGCCGCCTCGGCGATGCCGAAGCGAACGTTGAGCCCCTTGCGGCTCTCGGGCAGAAACGCTTTGCGCCGGAGGCGTTCGATCATCCGCTCGCCAGCCTCGGCGAGGTCGCCGATCTGCGTCAGCACTGCACCATCATGTGCCAAGACAAAGCCCCTTGAACCTTTTCAGCAACGAACTTGCCAGATTTCATTCAGGGCGGCAAGAAGGCGGGCGAAGGGGACACAATGCCGATCCTGCACTGGCTGACACGCGACCGCGACGTGAAGGCGGCGGATGCCGTACCGTACCGCCTGCTGGAGCGCGACGCGGCGCTTTCCGCCGGCGCGCCCGGCAGCGGCAACATGCTGATCCAAGGCGACAATCTGGAGGCGCTCAAGAGCCTGCTGCCCAATTATCGCGGACAGGTGAAGTGCATCTACATCGACCCGCCTTACAATACGCGGTCGGCTGTTTCTGTCCATTATGACGACACGTTAGAGCACAGTGAGTGGCTGGCGATGATCTATCCGCGGCTTGAACTACTCCAAGAACTGCTCGCTGAGGATGGAAGCATCTGGGTGTCAATTGACGATCATGAGGGGCATTACCTCAAGATCGTGATGGACGAGGTGTTTGGACGCGGATCTTTCATTGCAAGCCCTGTTTGGCAAAAGCGTTACTCGCGTGAAAACCGAGAGGCGATCGGCGACGTTCACGAGTATCTGCTCGCTTATTCGCCATCACCTGAGCGCTTCAAAGCGCAACGCAACAAGCTGCCGCTTGATGAGGATCAGGCCAAGATCTATCGCAATCCTGACAACGCCAAAGAAGCAGACCCGAGTAAGCGTTGGCGTGGGCTTCCGATGACTGCGCAGGGCTACCGCCCAAACCAGATGTACGAGATTGTCGCCCCGAATGGTCGACGGCATACACCTCCCGAAGGTCGCTGCTGGTCGATGATTCGACCCGAGTTCGAAAAGCTAGTTGAGGCGAAGCGGATTTACTGGGGCAAGGACGGGAACGCACAGCCGAGCGTCATCCGTTTTCTTTCTGAGGTCGAAGGATTGGTGCCTTGGACATGGTGGCCACATGGCGAGGTCGGCCATACTGACGAGAGCAAGAAAGAGGCGAACGCGTTGTTTGGCGCCGACGTAAGTTTCGGCACGCCCAAGCCCGAACGCCTGCTGCAACGCATCCTCCACATTGCCACCAACCCCGGCGACCTCGTCCTCGACTCCTTCCTCGGCTCCGGCACCACGGCGGCGGTCGCGCACAAGATGGGGCGGCGCTGGATCGGGATCGAGATGGGCGACCATGCCGTCACTCATTGCGCGCCGCGGCTGAACAAGGTTATCGCGGGTGAGGGCGGCGGCATCAGCCGGGCGGTCGACTGGCAGGGCGGGGGCGGGTTCGACTTCTACCGGCTCGGCCCTGCGGTGTTCGACGCCGATGGCACGATCGCCGCCGGCATCGCCTTCGCCCCGCTCGCCGCGCACGTCTGGTTCGCGGAGACCGGGACGCCATTCGCCGGAGCGGCCGCCACGCCGTTCCTGGGCCACCATGACGGGCAGGGGGTCGCGCTGCTCTACAATGGCATTCTCGGTGACAAGCGTCCGGCGGGCGGCAACGTGCTGACACGCGCGACGCTGGCGCTGATCCGGGAGGGGGCAGAGGGCTTCACCGGCCCGGTCACCATCTATGGCGAGGCGAGCCGGCTGTCGCCCGCGACGCTCACCGCCGAGCGCGTCATCTTCAAGCAGACGCCCTACGACGTGAAGGCCCGCTGATGCAGCTCAAGACCTATCAGCAGGCGACCCTCGACACGCTGCGTCGCTTTTTCGAAGCGGCACAGGCGCACGGGCCCAAGGCCGCGTACGAGGCGATCACGACCGAGCCGGACCAGGCCAGGCGGCTGCGCGGCTATGGCGGGCGCTACACGCCCCTGCTCGGGCAGGAGGGGATGCCCTATGTCTGCCTGCGCCTGCCCACCGGCGGCGGCAAGACGCTGCTCGCCGCGCACAGCGTCGCGGTCGCGCGCGATGCGTGGATCGGGCGCGACTATCCGCCGGTGCTGTGGCTGGTGCCGACCACGACGATCCGCCGGCAGACCGTGGACGCGCTGAACAACCCGCGCCATCACTATCGTAAGGCGCTGGCTGCCGCCTTCGGTGAGCCGGTGCGCGTGTTCGACATCGCCGATTTCACCCGGCTGACCGCGGCCGACCTGTCGCGGCACCTGTGCGTGTTCGTCGCCACCATCCAGACGCTGCGCGTGGAGAACACAGAGGGGCGCAAGGTCTATGCGCACCACGAGGCGCTGGAGCCGTTGTTCGCGAACGTGCCGAAGCGGATCTCGGGGCTGGAGCCGCTCGGTGCCGAGGTGGCAAAGCGGGTAGGGGGCCACCCGGACGACATACGCTATTCCTTAGCCAACCTGCTCCACCTCCATCGCCCGCTGATGATCGTGGATGAGGCGCACAAGGCGGTGACCGGCCTGTCGCGCGAGATGCAGGCGCGCGTGAACCCGTCCGCCATCATCGAGTTCACCGCGACCCCGCATCCCAAGAGCAACATCCTCCACGCCGTTAGCGCCGCGGAGCTGAAGGCGGAGCAGATGATCAAGCTGCCCGTCCGCCTGGATGAGCACCAGACCTGGGAGGGTGCGGTGACCGGCGCGATCGCGCGCCGCGCCGAGCTGGCGGAGAAGGCGGGCCGCGATCGCGACGGATACATCCGCCCGCTGGTGCTGTTCCAGGCCGAGGACAAGGGCCGCGAGGTGACCGTCGACGTGCTGCTGGAGCACCTCCGGTCCGTCCACCACATCCCCGCCGACAAGATCGCGGTCGCGACCGGCGACCAGCGCGGTCTCGACGGCATCGACCTGTTCTCGCCCGACTGCCCGATCGACTACATCATCACCGTCGAGGCGCTGAAGGAGGGCTGGGACTGTTCCTTCGCCTACGTCTTCTGTTCGGTCGCCAACATTCGCAGCGCGACCGATGCGGAGCAGCTGCTCGGCCGCGTGCTGCGCATGCCCTATGCGAGGAGGCGCAAGGCGCCCGCGCTGAACAAGGCCTATGCGCACCTCGTGTCCAAGTCATTCGCGGAGGCCGCGACGGCCCTCAAGGACCGGCTGGTCGACATGGGCTTCGAGGAGCAGGAGGCGGAAGCGTCGATCGAAGCGGCGCCGACGTTGGGAGAGGGGCTGTTCGGCGCGCGCGCGCGTCCGCTGCCGTCCGCGCGGATCGAGGTTGCGGCGGATGCGGGCACTTTGGCGGCGGTGAGGGCCGCCGCGCCCGATCGGCTCAGCGTCGAGGATGGCGCGATCCGGATCACCGGCTTCCTGCGCGAGGCGGAGAAGGCGGCGGTCTATGCCGCGCTCCCCGCGCCCGCCGCCGCCCATGTGCGCGAACAGGTCGCCGCCTATGAGGCCGAGCACGCGCATGAAGCGGCGCCCGCCGAGCTTGGGCAGACGTTTGTCGTGCCCCGCCTGATGGCGCAGATGCAGGGCGAGCTGGTGTTCGCCGATACGGACCGCCTGTCCGAGTATTTCGACTGGTCGCTCGCCGAGGCCGGTCACCAGCTTACCCGCGACCAGTTCGACGTGGCCGAAACCGCCGACGCCTTTCAGATCGACCTCGACGGTGATCGGCTCACCGTGGCGCACAGCGACGTCAGCGACCAGTTGCTGCTCGACGTGCCGGTCGAGGGCTGGACGGAGAGCGGGCTCGTCGCGCTGTTGGCAAAGGCGGTGCGACAGGATGACGTGCGCCCCGCCGAGCTGCTGGCGTGGCTGGCCGATGTGGTCGGTTTTCTGGTCCGCGATCGCCATCTGCCGCTCGCCGCGCTGATGCGCTGCCGCTTCATGCTCGCGCGGCGCCTGCGCGATCGCATCGCCGCCGTTCGCCAGGCCGCGCGTGAGCGGGCGTATCAGAGCTGCCTCTTCGGCCCCGACGCTGCGCCGACCGTCTCGGTCGAGCACGGCTTCCGCTTCGCTGACGGCATGTTTGATGGCGTGCCCGCCTATCGGGGCAGCTATCGCTTCACCAAGCACTTCCTGCCCGCGGTACCTGTTTTCGACAGCGGCGAGGACGGCGAGGAGCTCAGCGCCGCCAAGCAGCTCGACGCGGTGCCGGAGGTGGACGTCTGGGTCCGCAACGTCGCGAGCCATCCCGCCGCCTTCTGGCTGCCGCTGGCGACGGGCCGCACCTACCCCGACTTCGTGGCGCGGCTGACGGACGGCCGCCTCCTGGTCGTCGAGTATAAGGGCGGCCATCTCGTCCGCGACGCAGCCGAAAAGCGCCTCGCCGGTGAGCTGTGGGAGCGAAGCGGCGGCGGCCTGTACGTCTTCGCCGAGCGGGAGCGGGACGGGATGAACGTACGCGATCAGATCCGTCGTGCGATCGGCCGTGGGTGATTGGCGGTCGTTTGGCAAAGGGCAGGGTTGGGTAGGAAAACGGACGGGGCGGCTTGGACAGACGGGAACGCCTTCATTCACCATTCACGCCGGCACTCACGGCAGCTACCAGCTCCCACACCCCTCATCGAAGTGCATGTTGGCTCATCCCGGCCAGACATTCTGACGCGGGTTTCTGACGCCTGCAGCAGGACAGACAAATTAAGCGACTCTCAATCTTTTGTTGAAATGTACGCCGCAAAGACGTACATGTGCGTGAAGGTTGGATGAGGTGTGCCATGCTTGGCTTTCAGGATCAGGTCGGCGCCGTTGAGGAGCGCAGCAGCGAGCGGATGAACTTCCGTACCAAGCCGCGCATCAAGCAGGCGATTCAGCAGGCTGCCGCTCTTTCCGGTGTGGACGATTCCGTCTTCACGATGAACGCGGCCTATCGCTCTGCGATGGAGACGATCGCGGCGCACGAACGCACCACCCTGCAGCCGGTCGATCATTCGCGCTTCTTTGCGGCGCTCGACACGCCGCCGGCACCCACCGAGCGACTTCGGGCAGCATTCGCGCGGCATCGTGAGACGATCGTCAGCAGGTGACGGCGACAGAGGACGCAAAGCTCTTCACCATCGAACCGCTCGATCCTGCCAAGCACGATCGAGCGGCCTTTTCCTGTGGCATCACGCAGGTCGACAACTTCTTCCGCCGGACCGCGAACAAGCTCGCCAAGGCGGATAACGTCCGCACCTTCGTGATGGTCGGTGCCGAGGGCGAGCTGATCGGCTTCTATGCCACCAACGCCCATGCGATCGACTATACCGAGTTACCCGATCGGTTCGCCCGCAACCGCCCTGCGCATGGCAGTATCCCGGCCGCCTACATTTCGATGATCGGCGTCGACAGCCGCTTTCAAGGGCAAGGCTATGGCGGCGATCTGTTGGTCGATTGTCTCAAGCGCCTGGCCTTGGCGGCCGAAGCGTTGGGGATCGCCGTCGTCATGCTGGACGTGTTCGACTGCGGCGATGCCGAGAAGGTGGCGAAACGCATCGCGCTCTATACCGGCTATGGCTTTGAGCCGCTGCCCTCCAACGGCTTGCGGTTGTTCCTGCCGATCGCGACGGTTCGGACTCTTACGCAAGCGGATGCGTAGGCTGAGAATTGCTGACGCGTAACTTGCCCAGTTCAAAGCCCCATGCTGCGCGGTCCTAATCAAGCATTTGATCTTTCAGCGTCAGAAGGGCGAGCACATCATTCCCAAAGCCTTTGACGCACTCCTCGGTCAGCTCAAACCTATCGGCGCCCCGGCGATCGAACCATGCGTCCGCCCCGATGATCGTCGGCCGCGACCGATCAATCTTTCCATACAGCACGTCCATCGCGTCTGACTCAGGATCGAGATCATCACGGGGAAACCAGTGATCCGGAATGCCGCCATTGCGTCGAAACCATCGGCGTCCGTTCTGACCGTGGCAAACGATCATACAGGGCCAAGGACTATGGTCGATAAACCTTTGCGCCGTCGCCAACCGGCTGGTGGAAAAGGCAGCCGCCAGAGCGTCGATTGCTTCGAATGACGGCCGCCGGTGAGCGGCAGCAAGCGGTCGAAACAGATAGGCCGGCATCAACAGGTCGGCGGCATAATTATCAGCTTGCCGCTCAATGCCGGCACCGCCCTGGCTGACACTTCCGATCTCACTCGCCCTGCAGACCGACGACCGGCCGCGATGATGCTGCCAGTGGCCCAACTCGTGCGCGATCGAGAAGCGACGGCGACGCGGATCGCCATCGCCTTTCACAGTGATGATCGCCTGATTGCGAAAGCCGATGATCCTGGCTTCACAGCTCTCCAGAATGCCGTTGCGCACCTTGGCACCCATCGTCCAAGCGATCGCCTCGATATCGATCTCATCCGGACTGGTGACGCCGAGGGACTGCAAAAGCTTTTCGGCTTGACCAAGCCCCTTCAAATCGGATTGCCGTCTTCGTCGATGGCACCAAGCTCTCGCAAATCGGCGAGTATATCATCCATCTCTTTCTCGGTAATGCCTTCGCCGTTGCGTGCGGCCATCGTCAGCCGGCTTTTCAGCTTGCTGTCATCGTTGGCGAACCAGGCAAGGACGGCCGCTCGATCCCTGAGAGGAAGCTGATGGACTTGCCCTCGGCCCGTTCCGGCTGCGCGATCGATCTCTGCTCGCGCAGCCTGAAGGCGCGACTTTCCAGATCGGGCGGTTGCGGTCGAGATTATCGCGCGGATACGGTCGGCTTCATCCTCGACATTCAGTCCTTCGGCCTCGACCTCCGCCAGTAATTCCGCGTCCGACATAGCCATGATGTCTGCGACCAGTTCATCCGCCAGCCGATCGATCGGAGGGGTAGGGCGCCCCGCGCCGCTCACGATGACCATCCATTGGGAAAAGCCGCATCTATCTTGCGGCGGACACGGCGTCGGATAGTGGCATACGCCGTCATATCGACACCGATCATGGTCATGATCTCCTCCTTCGGAAGGTCGTCCAGATATGCCCACAGGAACAGGGTTGCTTCCTCATCATCGGCAAACAAGGTTTCCAGCGCATTTCGCCGAGCCGACGCATCTTCCCGTGAAAGCGCCAGTTCCTCGACATCGGGTTTCGTTTCTACCGGCTCATGCAGTAACCGGCCTTCGGCATCAGTGGCATCAGCCGATACCAGTTCGGGTTCGACCTTCTGTTGCCTAGCGGACGCGCGGCTGCGCATGACGCCAATCAGGAATGCCACCATTCCCATCCTGCGCGGGCAATTCCGAACACCCTCGATCGTCTGACATACAGCTTCGTTGAGCAGGTCGTCGGCTTCACACCCTGCGGCAAACGCATATTGTCGTCCCGCCTTCCTCAGTCTGAGAAGGTCGACCGAGGTCAGGCGTTCGATCGCCTGCCGCGCTTCCGCAAGATCAAGGGTCGGTTCGCTCACTCAACTCCGCCGCTTCCTGACGGAGTAGGCTGATTTTCAGCGCGGCTCAGACACAACACGAAAAAATCGTGTCAGGATGTCCGAGAGCACCCGCCGTTTCAGCCTACCCCCTTTGATAGTCAATGAAGACGATCGGGAGCGGCGTCGCAAGCCGTCTTACCCTTACAGCGCGAGGAAGGAGGTAGAATTATGTCCGGAAAGAACCAGCATGTCGTCCCGCACGCGGGGTGTTGGGCTGTTCGCGGCGCCGGCAACGGTCGTGCGACATCGATCCATGACACTCAGCGTGACGCGATCGATGCTGCACGAGGCATCGCGCAGAACCAGCGCAGCGAACTTCTGATCCACGGCCGCAACGGTCAGATCAGGGACCGCGACAGCTACGGCGGGGACCCGTTCCCGCCGCGCGGCTGACCTGATGGGCGTGCCGGAAGGCACGCCCCGTTAGCCAATCAGTACCTCCGCCCTACCACCATCGGAACGCAACGATGATCAAGGTCTTCCTCTCCCACCAGTCGACCGACGCCGTCACAGCTGCTGGCGTCGCACGCAGGCTGAAACAGCAGCACGACATCGACTCCTACCTTGATGTAATCGACCCTTACATAGGTCGACCCGGGGAGGATCTTGCAGCCCACATCCGCAGCGAGATGGGCAAGTGCACCCAGCTCCTCGCAGTCGTTTCGGATGCGACCAAGGCGTCGCAGTGGGTGCCGTGGGAGATTGGCGTGGCGACGGAAAAGGACTTTCCACTCGCCACCTACGCTGCCGCTTGGGCGACGCCGCCCGAGTTCCTGCGCAAGTGGCCTTACCTACGGTCGGACGCTGATCTCGACCAGTATGCCATCGCTTCCAAGACGGCGCGCCGCGTGCTGATCAACAAGCGCACGACGCTGAACGAGAGCACTGCGCGCGCGTCCTCGACCCGCGACTTCTACGCCACCCTGCGTGCCGGCCTTGGCCAGTGATGCGCACCATAAGGAGCATGCCATGACCAAGACCGTGTTCGTCGCGTTCGCCATCGAGGACGAGCGCCAGCGCGACTTTCTCAAGGGCCAGTCGCTCAGTCCGCGTCAGCCCTATGTGTAGGCGCTTGCAAACGTAGCGGCTTCTGCTCGCAAACAGCGCGGCTTTCTGCCCAGATTGGCTGACAACGCGCGGCCTAATCTGCTCACGTTATCTGCCAATGTGCTCGCCATTATCCCGTCCCTGCTCGCAAACAAAAATACCTGCTCACATTCTCCGCCAATGGCGAAGGTGGTGGTTAGCTACCGCTCCGAGGTCTGCGCAGCGATGCATATCTCTCTGGTGTTGACTGTGAGCGGTAGCGCCCTCCCGGACGGTGAGGCGGCAGTAGATCAATCAGCCGCTCCAGACCACGGATCATCAAGCGATGGAACAGAAAGTCGACTGCCAGCAGCGCCACGATGACGGCTGCACCAATCGCGACCGTAGCTGTCACGCTCAAAGCCCATCTCCCGCTGAACGCCCCTGCATACCTTCATAATAGCTACGCCCGCTATTTGGCGATGTCGGTGCAAATGCGGTCAGCATTATATTGGCACTCCTGCTTCGCGGAGCCGTTCGGTCAGTTCGCGGGTGTGTTCGGCGTCCAGCGTTCCGGCGAGGAACGCGCGTACGTCGGACGGCCGGGTGTTGAGCTGGCTGGCGAGCGCGCCAGCGTCGTAACCGTTGCGGGTAAGCGTGGGTTCGAGGTCGTCGATCGCCCGCGACAACACCTGCTCGACGATCTCAGCCGTAACCGGCTTGGCGGCGAACCGGAAGCCCTGCTCAAAGGCGAGCGTCAGGTGCATCTCGATCTGGAGCGGGGTGCGCAGGCGCTCGGCGATGAGGTCGATGGCGTCTTCCTCCATCAGGTCGGCGACCTTGACGCCCTCGGCCGCGCAGGCACCGAGCAGCCAGGCGACATAATCGCGGCGGTCGGCGCCGATGCCCTCATAGTCGAACGTCGTGGTGCGGTAGCCGATCTCCTCCATCTGCGGGCGGCGCAGGTCGTTGCGTAGCCGGGGATGACCGACGAGCAGAACCGAGAGCAGCACGCCGGCATCAGCCACCACCTCCATCAGCCGCTTGAGGCCGGTGAGCGTCTTGTGGTGGAGGTCGTGCGCCTCGTCGACCACCAGCACGACCGGGCGCTTGCCCTTGCGCATGATGTCGCGAAGGTCGCGTTCGCGGCGCTCGGCCTGCTTGGGGATTTTCACCTGAGCCCGGTCGCCGGGCGAGAGGTCGTAGAACAGCGCCTCGATCAGCGACGGCAACGAGGTGCGGCGCTTGTCGACCGCGAGAGACTTGGCGACGGCGACTTTGCCCGCCTTGGCCAGTTCGTCCTCGATGCGGCGCAGCAGGTGCGTTTTGCCCGATCCGACCAGGCCGGAGACCACGATCAGCCTGCCGGTCTGCACGGCCGCGCAGACCTCGCGCACGAGGTTGCGCTGATGCTCTGTCTCGAAGTTGCCGACGCCCTGGAACGGGCGGGCGAGCCCGTAGCTGGATTGAACGTCGGCGAGCATCAGCTTGTCCCCCGTCTTGCCTGAAACCGCTCGCGGATGCGGTCGGCGATGATGGTCTTGTCGAGCGTCTCGCCCAGCAGCGCGTCGATAAAGGCGCGGTCCCCCTCGGGCAGCGAGCCGAGCGGTCGCCGAAGCTGGTCGACGATGGCGTGGCGCGCCGCGAGCCCGGTCGGATACGCCGTCTCGACAGCAGGTTCGGGAAAAGGTGTCTGCCGCACCGCAAGCCCTGCCGTGGAGGGCGGCAGCGACGGCAGCGGCCGGTCGCCGCCCGTCACGGTCGCGCGGGGTAGCCCCAGCTGGTCGGCGAGCCGGACTACCTTGTCGAGCCGCTCCTCGGCGCGGCTCTTCTGGTACTTGCGATAGCGGTAGAGCGGCACGGCGCCGCGCGACGGCTCGTAGGGGCCATGACGCTTACCGTCATGCTCCACGAAGAGCTGCTGGTCGAACAGACCCCAGAGCAGCGTCACCGTCTCGCCGGCGAGTTCAGGTTCGACCTCGTAGGAAGCGCCCTCGACCGAGACGGTCGCATCGCCTGCGACGGTGCGCCGCTCGGGCTCGCGCGCGAAAGCGCAGAACCGCTCCCATGAGCACATGGCCCGCACGCCCTCGCCGGGCAGGTGCCGCAGCCAGTGCTCGATCCGGGCGTGCGGCTCGGAACGGTGATCGCCGTTGTTGTAGGTGACCAGCGCGCGCCGCATCCACAGATTGGCTTCCGCCTCGTCCGTGGGCTTGTGGAAGTGGTACAGCGTCTCGTGCACCTCCTTCACCGTGCGGAACGGGCGCTCGACCTTGCCCTTGGCGCGGGCTGCGGTGTGCCGGTCGTCCGACTTGGGCGGCAGGTGAGTCAGGACGCGCACGCCCAGGCTGCCCATCACCGACTGGAACACGCGCGACCGGCTGACCGGGCCGTTGTCCATGTAGATCGTGACCGGCAGGCTCTGGAACGGCAGCTCGGGTTCGGGCTTGGCGGCAAAGGCGTTGAACAGGAAGCGCAGCGCGGACTCGGCATCCTCGCCATAGACGCTGCGATACTCCTGATAGACGACGCCCGAGCAGTCATCGACGGCAGAGAACAGCATCAGCGTGGGTTTGCCGCGGCCCTGTTCGATCCATAGCGGCGCCTCGACCTGCTTGAGGTCGGACGGGCTCATGTCGAAGTGCCACAGTTCGTTGGATCGCCGCGCCTGGAAGCGCACGGCAGCGTGCGGGCGGGTCACGCGGGCATAGTCCAGCCCCGACGAGCGCAGCAGCCGGTCGATGGTCGCCCGCTTCAGCAGGCCAGGTGCCACCTTGACCAAGCCCTCCGGTGTCTCGACGCCATCGGTTTCCAGGAACTCGATGGCGCGAGCGGTCGAGACGTGCCGGCCCTTCTTGTTGGTCGTCCTGATCTTCAGCGCCGCGACGATCTCGGCGTAGCGCTCCATCTCCACCTGCGGCGCGACCCGCGTCGCGCCATGGTCGGATCGGCGCACCGACCTGGGCCGGTTCACCTCGCGCAGTGCCCGGTAGAGGGTCCAGATCGAGATGCCGTAGGCCTCGGCCGCACGGGCGATGATCTCGGTGCGGCCGGGATCGCGTGGAGGCAACAGCGACAATCGTCGGCGAAGATCGACCAGCGCCTCCCCGGGCGGTCGCTTCGCCCGGTCAGCCATGGGCTGTCGCGGGCTCCTTGGCCGATGCGCCGCTGCCGCGCTTGCCGGCGTAGCGGTAAAGGGTCGCAACCGACACGCCCATGCGCTTGGCGATGTCGCGCACCGGCAACGTCCCCTCCTTCATCATCGCCCGCGCTGCGGTGACGTCGCTCGGGCGCATCGCCAACGGGCGGCCGCCCTTGCGGCCCTGCCGGCGCGCTTCCACCAGTCCCGCCGTGGTCCGCTCCCGAATAAGGGCGCGCTCGAACTGCGCGATGGCGCCGAACACATGAAAGGTGAGCATGCCGCCCGGAGTAGTCGTGTCGATGCTTTCCGTCAGCGACACCAGCCCGATCTTCTCGCGCTCCAGCTCCTCGGCCGTGGCGATCAGTTTCTTGAGCGAGCGGGCGAGGCGGTCGAGCTTCCAGACGACCAGCGCGTCGCCGGCGCGCAGCACGTCTTCGAGGATGCGCGCCAGCTCGGGCCGGTCGTCGCGCGCACCCGACGCCTTCTCGGTGAACACCCGCTCGCAGCCGGCGCGTCGCAGCGCGTCGAGCTGAAGCTCGGGGTTCTGGTCGCTGGTGCTGACCCTCGCATAGCCGACCCGCATGGGTGTCCGATCTTCTCCAAACCCGTCGATGGCATAACGTTTTGCGAAGGCAGTTTCCAGAACAGTTTTGACAAAACCCGGCCCGCAGATTTACGTTGCCGGGCAGGCAAGGCGATCGGCTCGTCAGAAACGGTCGTCTTGCAGAACCGCTGAGGAGCAGGGTTCATGCAGGTGCTCGATACGATAGGATGGGCAGGCGACGGTGACGACACCGACTTCTTCCTGGCAATCGAGCGCACCTTCGACCTTCGCCTGCGCTCAAACCTGTCTTGGACGACATTCGGCGAGGTGCGTGACCATGTCGTCGCGCATGTCGCGGCTCATGGTGGTGGCGGCACGACATGCGCCACGCAGATGACCTTCTACAGGCTTCGACGCGCGCTCGGGCTTGGGCGGCGCGTCGGACCGGATGAGCCGTTGGCACCGCTGATCGGCGAGAAGTTGCGTCTCGCGTTCAGCGACCTGGAAGCCGACACCGACCCCAAGATGTCGGCAACACGAGCCGGATGGCCTGGGATCGTCGGCGGTCTTTGCTTCGCCGTCGCGGTCGCGATCCTCGCCTTCACGACCCTGGCACCGCCCCTTCGCATCGTTGCCGCTGCAGCGAGCGCCTACGCGGGGCTGTGGTTGCGGCACATCGACCGTCGACGACTGCCACACGGATGCGAAACCCTCGGCGATCTGGCGCGCCTGGTGGCGGAGCAGAACCGCGGCAGGCTGGCCCGCAATGGCGCGCGCCTCACCGCCTCCGAGGTATGGCGGATCATCCAGCAACTGGCTGCCGAGGAGAGCGGCATCGACCCCGATCTGATCGGACCGGAGACGACCTTCTTCCGGAAAAAGGCGCGAGCCGCCTGATGAGCTACGAAAAGCGCCCAATCAATTGGGGGTGCCTGACTTCTATGGTGCTGATGACGCCGATTGCACTGATCGTATTTGGCGCAGGCATGATGGGCGGTGGCGGGTGCGAGGGGCGAGAACCGCCGTGTGTCGGAGATTACACGCCCGTATGGGTTATGATGGGCATGGTAGTCGCGGTCGCGATTGGGCTGGCCTTCCTCATCAACCTGCTCGCTGCAAAAATTCGCTCTTGGCGCGGTAGGCGGAACGCAAGGTGACCATTACTTTTCGCCGTGGCAGAGAGCGTGAGCAGGCACTCCCTGTTTGCGAGCATGTGCGGACGATGGCGAGCACATTGTCAATTAGCGTGAGCATAATAGCCCACTCGCTGTCAGCCAATCTGAGCAGAAAACTCCACTGTTTGCGAGCAGAGGCCGCTACAATTGCAAGCGCCTACAATTAGCGTGCGCAGAACGGTGGCGAAGCGTTCGGGCAGTTGATGTGTGCTGGGATGCGCGTCGGCGAGCAGCTCAGCCAGTACGCCTTCGGTCCAAGGGACGCGGGAGCTGCCATCGTGTGCGTACTCGAGTTCGCACTCCTCGAAGAAGCGAGTGATGTAGAAGCTGCGTAAGCGCGGTCTGGAGGCCGCCTTGCGGTAGCGCTGGCGTTCAGGATGCTTGTCGCCTTTAACGAGGGCGCTGGGGTGCGGGAAGTTATCGGTTCTACGACCAGTCATACGAGCACTCGTATGACTGGTCGGATGGAGGTGGTCGGCCGGGTGTCGGGCCGGCGCCGATGGTCGGACGCGGAGAAGCTGGAGATCCTGGCCGAGGCGTTCCGGCCCGGAGTGCGGGTCTGCGACGTCATCGCGCGGAGCGAGGTGTCGAGCAGCCTGATTTACACGTGGCGCAAGCAGTTGCGCGAAGGCAAGCTGGCGGGCGTCGTGCCTTCGTTGCCCGTGTTCGCCGAGGTGCAGATTGCCGAGCCGCCCCCGCCCGCACCATGCCCATCAGGACTCATCCACATCGAGCTGCCGGACGGTGTGCGGGTGAGCGTCGACGGACACGTGGATGCAGGCGCGCTGGCACGGGTGTTGTCGGTGCTGCGGTGAGCTCGGTGCCGGTGCCGTTGCCGACGCGGGTGTTCCTGGCGTGCGGCGTGACCGACATGCGCAAGGGGTTCGATGGCCTGGCGGTGCTGGTGCAGCAGGTGCTGGCGCAGAACCCGCATTCGGGTGCGCTGTTCGCGTTCCGGGGCAAGCGGGGGCATCTGGTCAAGCTGCTGTGGTTCGATGGCCAGGGACTTTGCCTGTTTTCCAAGCGGCTTGACCGGGGCCGCTTCGTCTGGCCGGTGACGGCAACGGGCGCCGTGACGCTGACGCCGGCGCAATTGTCGATGCTGCTGGAGGGCATCGACTGGCGCCGGCCCGAGCGGACGTTCGTGCCGACGCTGGCGGGGTAGGAACGGCAGTTTTGCGCCACTTTCTCTCGCTCGCCGACCTGCAATCTGCTATGGAGACAGCGTGTCGGAAGCGCCTGTTTCCCCTGCTGATGCCACCGCGCGGATCGCCGCGCTGGAGGCCTCGCTCGCCCGGGCCAATGCCGCACTGGCTGCCCGCGACCTGCTCATCGATACCCTGCGCGGACAAATCGCCCGACTGCGGCGGATGCAGTTCGGCGCCTCGTCCGAGAAGCTGGGGTGCGAGATCGAGCAGCTCGAGCTGGCACTGGAGGAACTGGAGACCGAGCGCGATGCGCCTGGGGCCGAAGCAGCCGACCCCGGCGTGGCGGCACGGCCGGTGCCCGTCCGCAGTCTGCCCGGGCACCTGCCGCGCGAGGAGGTCATCCACGAGCCGGCGTCGGGTGCCTGCACCTGCCCGGACTGTGGCGGTGCGCTGCGCCCGCTGGGTATCGACGCGCACGAGATGCTCGACATCGTGCCGGTGCGCTGGCGGGTCGTGCGCAACGTCCGCCCCAAATACAGCTGCCGGTCCTGCGAGAAGATCGTCCAGGCACCCGCGCCGGTCAGCGCCATCGTGCGGGGCAAAGCTACCTTCGCGACGCTGGCGCACGTCGTCGTCTCGAAGTTCGACCACCATCTGCCGCTCTACCGCCAGGCCGAGATGATGGCGGCGCAAGGGCTCGCCATCGACCGCTCGGCATTGGCGGGCTGGACCGGACAGGCTGCAGCGCTCCTCGACCCTATCGTCAGCCGCATCCGTGACGAGGTGCTCAAGGCCGACAAGATCCATGCCGACGACACGCCGGTACCGGTGCTCGACCCCGGCCGGGGCAAGACCGCGACCGGGCGGCTGTGGGTCTATGCCACCGACGACCGGGCATCCGGCAGTACCGCGCCGCGCGCGATCTGGTATCGCTTCACGCCAGACCGAACTGCGGCGCACCCGACATCCCATCTCGCCGGGTTTCGTGGCTTCCTCCAGGCGGACGCCTATGCCGGCTATGACGGGCTCTACCGGGGTGGTGTCACCGAAGTCGCCTGCTGGGCACATTTCCGGCGCAAGGTCTTCGATCTTCACGAGCGGTCACCCACGCCGCTGACCACCGACATCCTCGAGCAGATCGGCACACTCTATGCCGTCGAGGCAGAGGTGCGCGGCCAACCACCCGACGTGCGATACCGAACCCGGCAGGAGAAAAGCCGGCCGTTGGTCGACGCCTTGCGCGAGACGCTCGACGCAGCCCTGCGCCGCCTGTCACCCAGGTCCGACATGGCAAAGGCCATCGCCTACGGCACCAAGCGCTGGCCAGCACTGTCGCGCTTCCTCGACGATGGACGCCTGGAGATCGACAACAATATCGCGGAGCGTGCGCTGCGCAGTGTCGCGGTCGGACGCCGCAACTGGCTGTTCGCTGGCTCGCGCGCCGGTGGCGAACGGGCCGCTGCCATCTACACCGTCATCCAGACCTGCAAGGCGAACGGCGTCGACCCGCAGGCCTATATCGCCGACGTCATCGCCAGAGTCGCAGGCGATTGGCCAGTCAGCCTTTGGGACGAACTCATGCCGTGGAACTGGGCTCACGAACCTGCCAGACTGGCGGCATGAGCGCCGAAACCATCGCCCGCCTGCATATCGTCCTGGACGACATCGAACCCGCCATCTGGCGCCGGGTCGACGTGCCCGTAACCGCCAGCCTCAAGATGCTCCACGACATCGTCCAGGCCGCGATGGGTTGGGAAGATTGCCATCTGTGGCATTTCGAGGCCGGCGACCGGCGCTACGGCATCCCCGACCCGATGTGGCCGGAGAGCGGCATGACCGCTGCAAAAAATGTGAAGCTCGCGACGCTCATCGACCGGGGCGTGCGGGAACTCGTCTACACCTACGACATGGGTGATGACTGGCGGCACACCATCACCATCGAGACCGTTGGCGCTGGCGAACCCGACGTCAAATATCCGCGCTTCGTCGACGGGGAACGGCGCTGCCCGCCCGAGGATGTCGGCGGCTTGCCCGGGTTCGAGATGTTCCTTGATGCCATGGCCGACCCGGCCCACGAAGAACACGACCGCCTGCGGGAATGGTATGGCGGCCCCTACAACGCCGACGACATCGACGAACGCTTCACCCGCCGCGCCATCGCCGCCATCGCCATCCGCCGCCACGCCGGCAAACTCGCATACCAGAAGAGCCGCGCTCAATAGCAAGGCGGCCTATCGACCACGCTTACGAAGCTGCTGCGATACTGGAACCATTGATGGTCGATGTTGCCGACGACCATCTCCGCAATCAGGCGGAGGTTGCGTGCTTTGAATTGCATCGGTCTAAGCCTGTTCGGTACGAGGTGCTCGACTTGCGAAGCGAGCCTCGGTGTTCGCAGCGACGATCGCGCTGACCCTCTCGGAGACTTCCTTGAGGGTAGCGGTCAGCCGGTTGAGTTCGGACTGCGATCCGACCAGCTCGGGCCCGTATCGTGCGGCGACATATTCCTTGCCGCTGGTCAGCCGGGCCAGATGACCGGCGGTCTTCGGCCGCAGAGCGAGACCACACTCGATCGCGCGCTTCGCGCGACCGGCAAGATCGTGCTGCAGCCCGCGAACCATCTGCGGAGTGTCGCCGGCGTCCAGCATGAGGGCGTTTAGATACAGTTCGATCGCGTGGATCGCGAGGAGGCGGGCGGGTGCCAATGTCTGCGGCTCTTCACCTTCAAACCGCATCATCAGGTGAGTGCAGCTGTTGTGGTAATCATGCGCCAGAGAAAGGATCTGCCACGCACTGGCGGCAGATCCGGGATAGCCGGCCAGCGACGCGTCCGAGTCGCTCATTGATCCCTATCCACTGGTCGGCCGATCCCGACTGACACCATCGCATCGAGCACGCGCTGAAGCAGGCTGGAAGGGATGAACCCATAGCTCGCCGACGGTTCGCGACCCGGTATCGGCCGCGTGTCGTAGCCCGGCCAGGCGTACCGGTTCCACTCGCTGACCACAATCCACGACCGGTCGCCGGTGAGGCCTAGCTGGCGACGCACGGCTTGTGGGACCTCGATCGCGACGTCGCCGACGCCGGGTTCCTTGGTGGTGAACGGGACCACATGGACTAGAGACAGGCCGTCCCGGCTGACCGTCATCAGCACGACGGCGACTGGTCGGTCCTTTATTCCTTCATCGCGACCTTCGCGATATTCTCGTTCCCACAGGTAGCTGTAGTTGAGGACTTCACCCGGCTCCGGCAGCTTGGAGCCGCCTTTCGGCTTCTTCGCTGCCTGGCCCGGGTTTGACGGCGCGGAGCGCGTCGAGGGTTTCTTCATCCAGATCCTCCGTGCGCCCGGCGACCCGTTCACGGCGTCGCAGGCGCTCATATTCGTCCACAGGAACCATGACGAAGCGCACCCGGCCGTTGCGGCTGACGCCGACAGGACGGATCATCGCCTCGTCGGAGTAATGACCGAACTGCTTCTGCAGCGTGCCGGACGGCACGATTTCCATGCTCTTCGCCATGAGCGGCGCTCCAATCTTGTCGCGGTTACCGTGGTGGGATCTGTTCGAACCGCCTGCCCGCGGGCTGTCCTTCACCAGTGCGTTGCGGATGTCCGCTTGGCCTAGCGGCCGTTGTCTTTGCACATCGGGACGTCTTCGTCGTGTATGGCGGTCTTGTTGCGTTGCGTTTGTCTGTTTCCGAGCGTTACCTGGAGCAAGCCAGCCTGAAAGGCTGACAAGCCGGATCATGCGGATAATTTGGGAAAGCGTCAAGACCTGGTTCATTCGGCAAAGCTGCACATTGTTTATTCCAGTAATGTTATTTCCTGGAAAAAAGGGGGTGGCCGGATCGGCCGCGTTCTGTCGGTTGTCCTGAAACGGTGGACGCACACGGCGAGCGTCGCCCGGCGTCAGTCCACTCCTGAAATGGTGGACATTCTCCCCAAAAGAGCGGAC